>NZ_CP046704.1 GCF_009873495.1 Nostoc sp. ATCC 53789
TTGATGAGAATGTTTCAGCTAATACAATTATTGGCACATTTAGCAGCATCGATCCAGACGCAAATAACACTTTTATCTACACCTTAGTTGCTGGTATTGATGATACCGACAATGCCGTTTTTACTATCAATGGGGATAAGTTACAAATTAATAATGCTCCGAACTTTGATGTCAAATCTAGTTACAAAATTCGGGTAAGAACAACAGACCAAAGTGGACTATCCTTTGAGAAAGCGTTGAATCTTGGTGTTAACAATAACAATATCCTTATCTCTCCTGAATTAACAAAGGGTTTTGAGGACGTTTTTAACATTAAAGGAACTAATGATAAAGCAATACTCAAAATCACGATCGCTAGCAGTACTCCTAATCCTAATCGGTTGAATGAACTAGGTGTATTTAATGTTGATGATGCTGCGGGTAGCATTAAAGATGATACTGGTAAATCACTTCTTCCTGGTGCAGACGGTTATAACAAAGCAGCTTTAACACGAGCCAAGGTACTTTTCTCCACCCTTGCCAATTTGCCAAATGGTTTCAGTAACAGCGATGTTATTCGCTCACTGCAATTAGACTCTGGTTCTAACTTCAGATTTTATTTAGTTCAAGGCACTACAACTCAAACTGTAATCAGTAAAGCTAATTATACTGACATAGTGTTTTCCTCAACCCAAAATATTCAAGACTTGGGTAACAATGTTTTCTCTTTGAATTTCCCAAATCTTGCGGTGAATATTCAGGCAACAAATCAATCATTAGATTCCGGTTTGAATAACCAATTTGGTCAGCAAGGTTCAACTCAAGGAGAACTGCTTTATGCAGGTGATAATGTGAACGCTATCTTTACTGTTAATAGAGAAGCGGCTTATGATAACTTTATTGGCTTTTATCAGGTGACTGATGAAACAGGTACCATTAATATCAATGGTACGATTTATAAACCTGGAGATTCAGGATATACCCAAGCAGCAATTAATAGTAGGGTTGTCGGATTAGCAGGAACTAACCAAGCGACAATCACATTCAACGGACAATTCAATTCTAATAGTATCTTTGCACCATTTATTATTGCTAATGGCGATCCAAACTCATATATAAGCCGAGGAAATTCTGTTTATTTCTCATTTTTGGGTGCTAATCCTACTAGCGACAAGCAAGTGGATCACATCCGCTTATTAGGCAATAATACCTTTGGCTTTGAGGATTTACCAAATGGTGGCGATCGAGATTTCAACGATATAATTGTGCGAGTTAATTTCAGATGACATCGGAAGCAATGTGATTTTGTCAGGGCAAGAAAAGGCAGAGGGTTAGAGGGGATGGGGGGTAGAGGAGAAACTATATTCAACCCCTCACCTTTGGGTGTGGTGAATAATTGCAAATTGCGAATTGTTATGTTCAAGCAAATCGAGTTCGCAAATCGATTGGTGCAGAAACCTCGTTTGCACAGGACTTAAGCGATGTCGGTCAGATGTTACAGGAACTCGAACAGATTACCAAAATTGTCGAGCAACGGTTAGATCAGCACGAAACACGAGGACGCACATTAACTCTGAAAGTCAAGTTTTCTGACTATCATCAGATAACCCGCAGTAAAACAATGCTTGCTCCCATCAGTGAACTATCTACGATTTTTGAGATAGCCAAAGCGCTGTTTGAGTCGATTGATCTGGAAAACCGCAGTATTAGGTTGCTGGGCATTTCCTTGTCCAATTTGGATAACGCCAAACAAACTCAAGCAATTCAATTGCCATTATTTCAGAATGGGAACATCATATTTTAGGGTAGGTGTAGTCTGTTCAGACGCTGACAACTCGGTTATTGTCAAAGAGCGAATCAACTCTCGAATCACATCAGTTGCAGGTCTACCTGTGTTTGCACAATATTTTTCAAGTTTTTCGCTTTCAGCAGATGCAAGATTTATTGTGATTCGTTTGACAGCCCATTTTTTGTTCATGACTTGCTCTATTGCTCAAATTTAATGAATTATCTAGACTTTAAATGCCTTGTGCAATACTTAACAAATATGATTACAAAAGACAATAAATATTGAAAGTAAAATTGTTATTTTAATAAATATGTCTTCTAATCCCCTACTTCATTTTATTACTAAACTGATTAATATTGAAGATATCAAGGTGGTGAATTACGATTTTATCACCGACGATGAAATCGTAATTGAAATCCAAAACCAGTCAAAAGTTTCTCAGTGTCCTCACTGTGGAAAGACAACTAATAAAACTCATCAAAATCATTGGTATATGGTCAGATATATACCAATGAGTGACTATCAAGTAATTTTAAAAGTAAATCGTCGTCAATTGAAATGCACAGAATGTCAGAAAGTCTTTAGCGAAAAATTGCCTTTTGTAAAAACTAGAAGAACTTACACAAAAAGACTAGCGATGAAGGTAGTCAAGGAAGCCTTAGAAACTGATGTAGAGAGTGCAGCTAGAAGAAATCCAATTACTGTAATAGTGCTACTTGCCAAAAATTCAGCCGACAGAAGGTCGCAGAGATAATATTTAACCTGAGTTTGGGATAAGCTCAAACCCTTATTACACCGTTGCTTGATTCTGAGATATGTCAACGTGTTTGCGTAGCGTCTCCGACAGGAGAAGCGGGAACGCACTTCACAGGATAACCCGGTGCGTGACATTTCTCGATCAGCGACAATACCAAAGGTGAATATGTAGTAGTTTACCAACCCAAAAATGCCCTTGTGAGGGCTGGGTAAAGGGAGAGGGTTACTGGGTTTGGGATTTAAAACCTTTTCTCCTTCCCTAATTCTTGTCGGCAATGGGCTTGGGATGCCTCAAGAATTGCAGCATCAAATTATAGAGTCATTTTCTCTTAAAACAAAGAATAATAAAATACTAGTTTAGTAGTAAGCTATCGAATTAAAACCGTCAGACATGGTGGAAAATTAAATTTCCATTCACAGATTGGTATAGGCACTGAATTTGAAATTTTATTGCCTTTAGTTTGATTGATTCAAAATTCTGAATTAATTTTTGAATACGTACCATAACGTTGCGTTACATTACTTCCTAAACTTGCTGCTGGATAGGAATTTGAACCACAAACTCCGTTCCTTTTCCAGGTGTCGAAACAAACTCTAACTTGCCGCCATGTTTTTCGTTGATAATTTGATAGCTGATAGCCATTCCCATTCCTGTTCCCTTACCGACAGGTTTTGTTGTAAAGAAGGGATTGAAAATCTCTTTTTGAATCGATTCGGGAATTCCAGAACCATTGTCAGTAATGGTAATTTTCACCCACTGCGAATCAATGGTAGAGGTACAAATCGTGATGCTACTAGGATTATCCCGAATTTCCTGATAAGTTCGTTTAGCATTGAGTTCTTCGAGGGCATCGAGTGCATTTACTAGAATATTCATAAACACCTGGTTGATCTGTCCAGCGTAGCATTCTACATTGCATAAATTGTTGTAGTCTTTGATGATCTGAATTTCTGGGCTTTTGTCAGTGGCTTTGAGGCGGTGTTGCAAAATCATCAAACTATTGTCGATACCTTCATGAATATCTACCGCTTTATACTCACTTTCATCAAGGCGGGAGAAGTTACGCAGTGAAAGTACAATATCCCGGATACGCTCTGTCCCGATATTCATTGAGTTCAATACCATAATCGCGTCTTTTTCTAGAAAGTCTAAATCGATGGTTTTGCGTTCGGTTTGAATTTCAACGGGTGGGTTAGGAAAATAATGATGATAAAGCTGGACAAGTCGCAATAAGTCATGGGTGTATTGGCTGATATGGCTGATATTTCCGTAAATAAAGCTAACGGGATTGTTGATTTCATGAGCAATCCCAGCCACCATTTGACCAAGAGCAGACATCTTCTCGCTTTGAATTATTTGAGCTTGTATTTTATGCAAACTATTTAATGTATTTTCTAATTCTTGGCCTCTTAGCTGCAAGTCTGTTTGAGAGCTTTCTAACTCACAAATGACTTTCTTAAGTAAAAACTCTTTTGTTGCAATGTCAGTTTCTAACTGGTGGCGTTCATTTTGGCAGCGTTCCAGCTTTTTGTGCAAGATGCGGTTTGTCTTTTCTAACTCTTGAATCTGTATGGAAAAGTCAGGGTTATCCATACACCAATTATTTTGTTCCGATTAACAGTGTAACAAAGGTTTTGTTATGAAATTGTGTTTGGCCTTTGCCCACTATAGGAGCAATTTCACCATAAGCATAGAAACCACAACAAGGTAATGCTTTTGGTAAATGAGTTTTGACAAGCTGATACTCAAGTCTTGCAAGAGTTCCAAGAATTCGCCGTCGAGCTGCACAGGAAATAAGTAATGCTGCCATTGGCTCCACGCCGGGATAATCAGCAAGAGCATTCTTCAAGGATGTCTCAGAAGCTGACAGAATATTGTCACGAGTTGCATCAGTAATTTGCACAACTGCCTGTTCAGGAATATCTGAGAAGAACTTCATGCTACCAGACTGTGGATCGTAGCCATTAGGTGCCCGCAAATAGAAATGATCTTCATCCTCAAAAACTGCTAGGGCATGGATGGCATAGTTGGATGCAAATCTTTCTTCACCGAGATAGTGCTGATAGAAATCTAAGGCAGGCTGTCCATCAATTTCATAGACTACGTTGCCATCGACTTTAGTTACACGGCTACGTTGGCTGATGGGAGTCCAACCACTGGAAACTCCGTAGGAAAATAGTAGTTGTCCAGAGAATAACAGCACTGGAACTGAATCACTCAATACTTCACCTTGGAAGAATTGGTAAGTTTTGTCAAAGGTATAGTCATCGGCAGCCATTCCCCCAATGATGGGAATATGTTCTCCCAGACTTTGTTTTAAACCTTCTAAAATTAAAACCCCATTGCTCGTTAGACTATCAGGAAAGGTAAGGCACAGTTGTGGTACAGATGCACTCTTTGCCTTTGCTTGTGCGATCGCTTGCCCTGCTGCAAGGGCTGGATTTTTGGATGCTTCTCGTCCAATACCTGCCCAAATTTCCACTTCATCGGTAGCAAATAGCATTAAGGTTAGAGAATCTTGCTGAAACTCCAGAATTGAGGAGATTTCTCCATTTGTAGTTCCACCAATCAACTCAATTCCGGGAAAAGCATCTTGGATGCGTTGCAAAATTAACGCATGGTCAAAGTCTATAGCAGTGAATAAAAGCCCTGCTTGAGGAAGGGAGCCTGCAAGAGAACGGCTACATTCTTGAAGTACTTCAGTGATCGCGTTTTGAGAATCAGGATCGTCACTATGACCAACAACTACTTGAAACACAAGTACCTCATCGTAAGTTTTAATACCAGCGTGTTAACTCAATTTGGATGGGAGCATCTAGTAGTCTGCCAACCCAAAGATGCTAGGTGAGGTCTGGGGAAAGGGGACTGGTTTTGGGATTTAAAACCTTTCCCCCTTCCCCCTTACCCTTTACCCCGCCAAGTCACGAAAGCGAACTACTAGCAACCTACAGTTAGATTTCCCACTTACTTTAACTAAATCTCAATTCACCTGAGTTTTTATTTCCACCTCATTTGACGATACAAAAACTGCATGAAAAATTTTGGGAGCATTTTCTACAAAATCAACTTCCTAGCATTAACCCAATTTCCCCACCCCACATCTGAGGAAGCGATGTCTGCGGCAACGTCAAAGACAAACGCTCAATCACCTTCCGCCCGACGATGTGCCTGTGGCAGAAATCCCTCATTTTCAAGGGAACAACACAGTGTATGTAATATCTGCACAAGAAAAGCTTCTGCTTTCGTACCCAAAGCTCAATCAGCTGCTACCGCTCCTGAAGAACCAGCAGAAACCGACGCTTGTACTCTTTTTTCAGCTTCGGTATCTTGGGTAGAGGTTTTCCAGCATTTCAGGAGTTGGGGCGAACAGAGGCAGGTGCTTACCTTTACAATTTTGGGGAGGATACAGGGAGATTGAGATGCCCTTCCCTCGGATTTCGCCACGGTAGAATGAGGTGTACGCTGTCATAATCGCACCCGCTCAAAATCGTAGTCAGTCACCCGTGCGATGGAATCTTTAGAGGTAAAAACCTTGTCAAACCAATTTGCAATTCGCAATTGAAGATGAAATTAGAAATTAAGCCGTTGAGGTAGAAAGTTAACATACTAATCTTTGATTAAGTGATAAGTTTCAATTATTAGTAATTTTAATTGCGAATTGTGAATTGGTAATTGCGAATTGTTTTGGCATCCATTCCACACTGTAAAACCACGTATCGTTAATCAGTTGAATGCCCTGAACAAAATGTTCTTAAAAATCACGGTTATAATTTAGAGCATAACTTTGGTCATGGTGAAAATCATTTATGCGAGTTATTATTGTCTTTAAATTTGCTAGCTTTTTTATTTCATACTGTTTTAGATTTAGTTAATTATATTTATCAAAAAGTTCGTGAAATACTAATAACTCGAACTACTTTCTTTAAGGATATTCGTACCTTATTAAAATATTTATGGTTTAAAGATTGGTTGCATTTATTCTTATTCATCCTCACAGAACATGATCCATTAAAAAAAGCAAATTCTAGTTAATAAATGTCAGTCAATATATTAAAAGAGGAGGAAAAAGTTATTTATTAAAAATTTAAAAAGTTGTTGAGAATTCCATCTAAATTTATCAGTTGAAATAAATTTTTCATGGACAAATTTCTTCAAACCTCTTTATCTCCAACGTTGGTGATAATTATCTGTCAAAAAATGATGCTTCGACACAAGTTCTCTATTTAAATAACAGAATTTTCTCTGATTTTTTTCAAAATGAGAAATGCTGGCGCGAGCGCGATCTAATTGGGAAGAATACAAAACTAAGATTTTTATTAGCTTTTAGCATTGCAAGGTTTCGGCACTTTAAAATAGCTGCTGGGGTAGTTGAATCCCTCTCTAGATTCGCCGTAGTGATCGTAGAACTCAAAGCTGCCGATTTTCTTGAGAATAGGTGCAAACTGGGGATATTTGTCAGCGCGATTGCAGAACCAAACGGCTATCTCTGTTTTGGGAATAACGCCCCTCCAGCAATCAGCAGCAAAACCGTTGATAGTGGTTGTACCCTTGTAAATCATATTGTTGGCTAACCACCAGCCGCGACTAAAGACATTAGGTAGTGGGAAGGGGTTGAGGGTACAAGTCTTGGCTCCAGTATTTGGATCTGTTTGAATGAAGTACTCTTGATCTGGATTTTGACCATCTGACAAGTCTAGGTCATACACGTTATAGATTAAAACTTCCTTATCAATATAGTAAGCAAGTTCACGGTTGATACCTTGTTTCATATCGAACTCATAGGTGGACACCAGTTGGTTTTGGGGATTGCCGACCTCCTGAAATCTTCCGGAGCCAAAGTATACTAAGGGAAAATTGGGAAATATTTTTATAGTTTCGCGTTTGAAAGCTTCGTCGCTCAAGAAATTTTGTGTACTCTTCGCCTGACCAAAGGTAGGAAATGAAGTTGCTAAAAAAGTACATAAAATACAAATGGAAATCCACTTCAAGATAGCGTTTTTCATTTTGACAATGAATATTCTATTGCTTCAGAACCTATCTTAGTTTAAAGACGATCATCTAATTTTGCTATTTTGATATTTCTTTAAAAAAAACTGTTTGCTAAGTAGAAATACTACAAAATATACACCGAGAGTGATTGCACGCACTTTTTGCTTTAAATCCCTATGAGATTTTCATTCCCAGCACAAATTAAGTTTTGCCGTTCTAAATAATCAAGCACTTGCTTAACACATTGTTCAACGGTGAACTTATCAGTTTGACAGATAATTTCTGGATTTAATGGTTCTTCATAAGGGTCAGAGATACCAGTAAAATGTTTAATTTCCCCTGCTTTTGCTTTAGCGTAGAGTCCTTTGACATCACGGAATTCACAAACTCCAAGTGGAGCCTGAACATAAACTTCGATAAAATTGGTAGAAGTTTTTTTGAGTTGCTCTCGAACTTTACGATAGGGGCTGATTGCTGCAATGATCGCAATTACGCCATTGCGACTGAGTAATTCAGCCACAAAGCCAATACGACGCACATTTGTATCTCGGTCTTGTTTGCTAAAACCCAATCCTGCACAAAGATGGGTGCGAACTACATCACCATCTAGCACTTCTATTAAGTAATTTCTGATGAGCAATTCTTGGGCTATACCGTGGGCGATTGTTGTTTTCCCAGCACCACTTAAGCCTGTCAACCAGATAATTTTACCAAGGTGTTTCATGTTTTTTTAATCTGATCGCTGATGCAGAAATGCGATGGTCGAACGCGAGTGCGTCTCGTTGGCGCAGCCTCTCCTAGAGAAGAGAAGAGAAGAGAAGAGAAGACCCGCCAAGGGCGATTGCATCACCAAGAAGTTAAAAGTGCAATTGAAAAGTGGTGTAGCGAATTGTATCAAGTGCCACCCGATGCAACAAAATTGCGTGTCAGTGCAATTTTGTTGCAAATTAATGCATTTAACCAATTTGTAGGGTGAGTAAACATTTGCCCACCCAACACTTTTAAACAGAAGTCAAATCGTTCTGTGTCAGCGTAGTGGTATTAAACCCACTCAGCACCGCTAAAGTTTGATTGCCTAAGCTAATCTGATTACCAGAGAAAGACAACTGACTAAAACTCAAACCAGACAAGCCGATTTTATCGCTCTGACCTAAATTAAAATCGGTAATTGTATCCCGACCTGCGGCTTTCTCCAACACAAAGATGTCGCTACCAGTCCCGCCAGTCAAGTTATCATCCCCCTTGTCACCGTCGAGGAAATCGTTACCCGCACCGCCGACAAGGAAATCTTGGCCGTTACCTCCAATTAAACTGTCGTTCCCGTCACCGCCATAGAGTTTGTCATCACCGTTATCACCTTCGAGACGGTCGTTATCAGCATCACCATAAAGTGTGTCTTGACCATTACCACCATAGAGTTGATCGTTGCCAGTACCGCCATAGAGTAAATCATCACCATTCTCACCCACAAGTTTATCATTGCCAGCATTGCCGGAAATGGTATCTTGAGCGTTGAGTCCGTTAATGATGTCGTTGCCGGATGTGCCGTTGAGGTTATCGTTTTGGTTAGTACCGTTGAGGGTTATGCCGACTGCTACCGTTACTATCCCCAAATCAGTGCCACCACTGCCATCGCTGAGGGTATAGTTAAAGCTGCCATTACCATTGCTGAAACCTGTGGTCGGAGTAAAGACGACATTGCCACTGTTATTTAAGGTGACAGTACCATTAACAGCGTTACTCACAGCAGTGATGCTCAAAGTAGAACTGTCTACATCAGTATCGTTAGCCAACAAGTCAGCAGCCAACAGGGTCAAAGGTGTATTTTGATTGGCACTAGCAGAGTCATCACCAGCGACAGGTGCATCGTTGACGGGAGTTACCGTTAGGTCAAAGGTATCGTTAGCAGTAGCATTGCTGGTGTCAGTGGCGGTAACTTTAATGCTAATTGTGCCGTTATTTGGGTCATCGGGAGTGCCACTGAAGGTGCGGGTATTGGCGTTGAAAGTTAACCAACTAGGTAGGGGGTTGTTGTTAGCGAGGGTGGCTGCGTAAGTTAAGCTGTCACCTGCATCGACATCAGCAAAGGTATTGGCTGGAAGAGTATAGCTGAAAAAACCATCTTCTAGGGTTGTTTGATCTGCGATCGCATTTGCTAAAGTTGGCGCATCGTTAACACCGTTGATGGTAACGTTAACGGTAGCAGTATCCGTTCCGCCGTTGCCATCGGAGATAGTGTAATCGAAGCTATCGGTAGCAGTAGCACCCACACCCAAAGATTCAAATTGAGCGTTGGGGTTGTAATTGTATGTGCCGTTAGCGTTGAGCGTTAATAAAGCACCGGATGCCAAGGTAATCTGGCTGCCGACATTAGTAGCAATGCCATTTACAGCCGCTACTGTCAAGATATCGGTCGCTTCGGGATCAGTGTCGTTGGTTAAGACATTACCAGTGCCATTCGTATCTTCGTTGGTGGTAGCAGTGTCGTTATTGGCGGTGGGAGGATTGTTGACTGGGGTAGTAGCGGATGTATTCTCGAAGAACAACGTATCGCCTGCACTATTGCCCACAAAAGCATCCAAGTCCCCATCGCCATCGATATCGGCAAAGGTGGGTGCAGAATATCTCCCCGCCTTCGTCAGTCCATCGATGGCTTCATATGCATCGGCCCTGAATCAGGTATTTATGAATATTATCAATAATGCCATTGATGCTTTAGAAGTATCAGATACCAATTTCCAACCGACTATTACAATTCAGACAGAATTAAAGAAATCAAACATATTAATTCGCATAGCAGACAACGGTATAGGGATGAGTAAGTCTGTACAAAATAAGATATTTAATCCATTTTTTACGACGAAATCAGTAGGTAGTGGTACAGGGTTGGGATTATCAACTAGCTATTAAATTGTGGTCGAAAAACATGGGGGTCAGTTAAGCTGCATTTCTGCACCAGGACAGGGTACAGAATTTATCATTGAAATTCCGGTGTAAGTTTCTACTCTTATTTATAAATAACTTGATATATCTGGGAACACTATATCTGTAAATCATTAGGATGAACACAGTATGGTTAATACTCTTGTCAATATTCCTGGATATTGCATCAGCGAAGAACTCTACAATGGTTCCAGAACGCTGGTTTATCGAGGGTATCGAGAGGCTGACTCATTACCTGTAGTAATTAAACTGCTGAAGAATCCTTATCCGAGTTTCAGCGAACTGTTGTCGTTTCGCAATCAGTACACGATTACCAAAAACCTCCACTCACCGCTAATCGTCCAAACCTACAGCCTAGAACCATACCAAAATGGCTATGCTTTGGTAATGGAAGACTTTGGAGGGATTTCTCTCAATGATTGGAGAGTCAGGGGAAGAGGACAATCTCTACAAGAGTTATTAAAAATTGGGAGCGCACTATGCAATACCTTAGATATATTGTATCGAGAGCGGATTATTCATAAAGATATCAAACCCGCTAATATTTTAATTAATCCCGAAACAAAGCAAGTTAAATTAATTGACTTTAGTATTGCATCTTTACTACCACGGGAAACGCAAACACTAATTAATCCCAATGTCTTAGAAGGGACACTAGCTTATATTTCCCCAGAACAAACAGGCAGAATGAATCGGGGGATTGATTACCGAACTGATTTTTATTCACTCGGTGTAACTTTATACGAATTATTGAGTGGTGAATTACCGTTTAATTCAAACGACCCGATGGAGTTGGTACATTCTCATATTGCTAAAATGCCTACCGCATTAGAGAACAGGGAAGAGATTCCGCAAGTGATTTCAGATATTGTGATGAAACTGATGGCAAAAAATGCCGAAGACCGCTATCAAAGCGCATTGGGGTTGAAATTTGATTTAGAAAATTGTTTAACTCAACTACAAGGAACTGGTGAAATTCAGAGTTTTGAGATTGGACAGCGCGATATTAGCGATCGCTTCATTATCCCGGATAAACTTTATGGACGAGAAGGCGAAGTCTCAACTCTCCTGCAAGCATTTGAGAGAGTTAGCCTTGGTGCAACAGAAATGATGCTGGTAGCTGGGTTTTCGGGAATAGGGAAAACTGCGGTTGTCAACGAGATCCATAAACCGATTGTGCGACAACGCGGTTATTTTATCAAAGGAAAATATGACCAATTTCAACGGAATATTCCCTTTAGTGCCTTTGTGCAAGCATTCCGAGATTTAATGGGACAGTTGTTAACCGAAAGTGATGCACAGATTCAGCAATGGAGGAACCAAATATTAGAGGCTGTAGGAGAAAATGGACAAGTAATTATTGAAGTTATCCCCGAATTATCAAAAATTATTGGCGAACAATTGCCAGTACCAGAGTTATCAGGAACGGCAGCACAAAATCGATTTAATTTGTTGTTTAAAAAATTTACCCAAGTTTTTACCACTGCTGAACATCCGTTAGTGATATTTTTAGATGATTTGCAATGGTCAGATTTGGCATCAGTGAACTTAATGCAGCTTTTAATGACTGATACAGGTCATCTTTTATTAATTGGTGCATACCGTGATAACGAGGTCAAACCAGGACATCCATTAATGTTGACTTTGAATGATATTCAAAAAGCCCAAGTAACAATTAATAGGATTACTTTAGCACCACTGAGCCAAATAAAAGTGAATCAGTTAGTTGCTGATACACTGAAATGTCCAGAAAGTTTGGCATGGAATCTTTCTCAATTGCTCCATCAAAAAACTCAAGGTAATCCGTTTTTCGCAACCCAGTTTCTCAAAGCATTGCATCAAGAAAATATAATTAAATTTGATTGTGAGTCAGGGTGTTGGCAATGTAATATTGCACAAGTGATAACTCTTGCGGTTACAGATGATGTAGTTGCTTTCATGTCATTGCAATTGCGAAAACTACCGCCATCAACTCAAGAGGTGTTGCAGCTAGCTGCTTGTATTGGCAATCAGTTTGATTTAGAAACTTTGGCAATTGTTTCAGAACAATCGCAAATTGAGACGGCTGCTGCTTTGTGGAAAGCATTACAAGAAGGGTTGATTTTACCGATTAGTGATATTTATAAGTTTTATGTTGGGGAAGAATACCAACAATTTACACAAGAAAATTATGAGATTGTTGCATATAGATTTTTACATGACCGGGTGCAACAAGCAGCATACTCCCTAATTCCTGCCGATGAAAAACAACCCGTTCACCTGAAGATTGGACAGTTACTCCTGAGTAACACTCCCGAAAGCAATCGGGAAGAACGCATTTTTGAAATTGTCAGTCAACTCAATGTTGCGGCGGAATTAATCACCCAATCCACAGAACGTCAAGCATTGGCCCAGTTTAACCTGATGGCAAGTTGTAAGGCAAAAGCAGCAACCGCTTATACTGCCGCCTGCAAATATGCCCAAGTGGGAATTGGGTTACTGTCCCAAAACAGTTGGCAGCATCAGTATGACTTGACCTTAGCACTCCATCAAGTCGCCACAGAAACCGCCTATCTGAGCGGTGATTTAGAGCAGATGACAGCCAATGCCCATCTTGTCTTGAATCACGCCAAAACTCCATTAGATCAAATCAGCGTCTATGAGGTGAAGATTGAGGCATTCACCACCCAGGGTCAATTTACTCAAGCGAGCGCTGCGGCACTTGCCATCTTAAAGTTATTAGGAGTGGAGCTACCCGCAGCGCCTACCCAGGAAGATGTCGCGGCTGCTTTTAGTACCGTTTCAGATGCGATTGGAGAGCGTTTACCTTGTGAGTTACTCAACCTCAGTCAAGCAAGGGATGCAAATATCCTGGCAGCAGCTCGAATTTTAACATCGCTAGCACCTTGCGCTTATCTGTCCCAACCACTGCTGTATTTATTGGTAATTTTAAAAAAGGTTTATTTATCTGTTGTGTATGGAAATGAATCAACCTCGACCTTTAGCTATGTCTCTTATGGAATATTGATGTGTGGTGTGTTCGGAAACGTTGAATTAGGTTATGAATTCGGTCAGTTAGCCCTCGACCTGTTATCAAATCACCAAGATTCTGAATTGAAGGGGAAAACTTTATTACTAGTCTATTTGTACACAAGCCATTGGAAAATGCACCTGCGTGATGCATTACATTTCTTGCAGATGGCCTATTGTAGTTGTTTAGACGTAGGCGATTTGGCTTTTGCGGGCTACTCTGCGTATAACTACGGCTTTTACTCCTATTTTGCCGGACAGAACTTAACGCAATTGGAGGCGGAAGTTGCCAGATATTGTGAAGCGCTCAAGCACCTCAAGCAAAATATAAATCTGACTTATTCCCAGTTGATTCAACAAATTCTGCTTAATTTAATCGGGGATGGGGATAACATCGTGCTGTTGAGCGGTACAGCCTACAATGAACAGTATCAGCTTCCATTACATGAAACAGCAGGCGAGCGCACTGCATTAGCATTGCTGTGGATTAATAAACTGGTTGTGTCCTATCTATTTTCAGAGTTTGAACAAGCCGTACAACAGGCTGGGCAGGCAAGACAGTATTTGGATGCTGTTCTTGCTTCCCTATATGTACCTATCTTTCATTTTTATGAGTCTTTAGCTCAACTAGCATGGTTCGAGCAACTTCCAACCCTAGAACAGCAGCAAGCAAATGAATACATCGCTGCCAACCAAGAAAAACTCAACTATTGGACAACTCATGCCCCGATGAATTTCTTGCACAAGTTTCATCTAGTCGAGGCGGAACGAGAGCGAGTGCAAGGCAACAAAGCCTCGGCAATAGATCTGTACGATCGTGCAATCATTGGAGCTAAAGAAAACGGCTACATCCAAGAAGAAGCACTTGCCAATGAACTAGCAGCTAAATTCTACCTCGAATGGGACAAAGAACGCATAGCTGGGGAATACATGACGAACGCCTACTATGGCTATGCTCGTTGGGGTGCAAAAGCCAAAGTCGCCGACTTGGAACGACGCTATCCCCAACTCCTCGCCCCCATTTTAAAGCAAACACAATGTCTCTTCTCAACTAATGAAACTATCTTCGCATCAAGTTCTGTAACTTCAACCAGTTCCCTTAGTTCCACTAGTAGCAGCGTTTCTGTTGCTTTAGATTTAGGTGCCATTCTCAAAGCTTCCCAAACTATCTCAAGCGAAATTGAACTTGAAAAACTGCTTTCATCATTGCTTAGAATTACCATCGAAAATGCTGGAGCCAATAAGTGTGTGTTAATGCTTGTAGAGTCGGATAAATTACAGATTCGGGCACTAGCAAAGCTGGGCTTACACAATAATGGAAACACTAAAGTTGATTTTTCTCCAATACTGACCAATCCCCAACCATTTGAAGAGTCAAGAGATATACCAATTGTCTTAATTAATACCGTCAAACGCAGCTTAAAAGCTGCCGTGATCATTGATGCTACTGTACATCCCCAATTAATTAATGACCCATATATTGGGCAACAGCAGCCCAAAAGTATCTTGTGTAGCCCAATTTTACATCAGGGAAAGTTGCTGGGTGTATTGTACCTAGAAAACAATCTCACTACTGGAGCGTTTACTCATGAGCGCGTCGAACTGCTCAACTTACTTTGCACTCAGGCGGCAATTTCTCTGGAAAATGCCCGACTTTATCTGCGATCGCAGAACTATGCCCTACAGTTAGAGCAGTCATTGGATGAGTTGAATACTACTCAGTCTCGCTTCTACAATCTGGTAGACAACGTTCCTGGCGTGGTTTATCAGTTTCGTATCGCTGCCGATGGCACTTGGACAATGCCTTACATTAGTGCTGATTGTTACGACCTATACGAAATCACAGCAGAGCAGGCGATAGCCAATGTGCAGCTGATCGTAGAGAGAGTACATTCAGAGGATGCTGCGCGTCATCAGCAATCGATTGCTGAGTCGATGCAAACACTAGACCCTTGGCGCTGGGAAGGACGAATTGTCACACTATCGGGAATCATCAAGTGGATACATGGAGAAGCCCACATCGTCCAACAAGCAGATGGCTCTCTAGTTTGGGATGGAGTATTGTTGGATATTAGCGAACGCAAAGTTGCTGAACTTGATTTACAACTTGCATTGCTTGACTTACAACAGGCACAAATACAAATTGTCCAAAGTGAAAAAATGTCTGCACTAGGCAATTTAGTTGCTGGGGTGGCTCATGAAATGAATAATCCCCTTGGTTTTATTTCTGCCAGTCTAAAACTTGCTAAACCTACTATCGCCGATCTTGTTGAACATCTCGGACTATATCAAAAAACTTTACCCAACAAAAGTGATGAAATTCTTACCCACGCCGAAGAAATCGATTTGGATTATAGTTTATCAGACTTGCTCAAAATGATTGATTCTATGTCTATAGCGTGTGACAGACTCAAAAATATTAGCACCAGTTTACGTACTTTTTCTCGTGCCGATCAAGATTATAAAGTACCTTTCAATATTCACCAAGGGATTGATAGCACGATTTTAATTTTGAAACATCGTCTCAAGGCAAATGAACAACGTCCATCAATTGAAGTTGTCACAAACTACGGTAATTTACCTCAAGTAGAATGCTTTCCTGGTCAATTAAACCAGGTATTCATGAATCTTTTAGCCAATGCTATTGATGCTTTAGATGAATCTAATCATGGACGTAGTTTTGAAGAAATTAAAGCCAATCCTAACTGTATTACAATTACAACCTCAGTCGAAAATAATTTAGTTAAAATTGCCATTTTCGATAATGGTAAGGGGATGGATGAACAAGTAAAATCCAAAATATTTGACCATTTATTTACGACGAAAGCTGTTGGTAAAGGGACGGGGTTAGGGTTAGCGATCGCAAAATCTATTATTGTGGAAAAACACGGTGGAACACTTGCAGTTAATTCTACCCCAGGTGTTGGAACAGAATTGGTGATTACCTTACCGATTTTGGTTCAGGCTCATTGAAATAGGCGTAAATAGGTAAACCAAAATTTTCAATAATAACGAATTTACTACGTTTAAGTTTTTGCTCTAGCTAGTTTTGCCATGCTAGCTTATATCTATTTTGTGGCATGGGTGGTTTATCTTGGGGATTGAAAGCTACTGGAGTTATTGGGGTAAAAGTAGCCAAGACGCATTTTGCTGCCATGCGTCGCCTGAAAATCATACTCAGACTATGTTTCAGAAAAAAAATTGACTTTAATCTAAAAAGAGCGGATTTTGCAGACCAGATCCACTACTTTTATTCGTACCAATTGAACCCCTCTAATTTTTAGAACCTGAAAGCCTTGTGGCTACGTTACCAAATGCCGTATCAAATAACTTAGGGTTTATATTGCCCCAAAGGTGATGAGATGAATTACACTATTTGTCATTCCACAGGATACGCCATGTGATGTAACGACTACAATTCCATTCTCAACCTTTCCTAAGTTTTCTATATACTGCCTTTTGACATAATCTGTTGATAAACATTCTTTTTATCTCCAGTTTCGTCAATAATTTTAATTATTAGTCTACCATTTATGACTTCTAAAATTAGTTCTAGACGCTGGCAATATTCGTCTACAAATTTGATCGTTTTTATGGGTGAACGAGGCTCTACCATGCTCTGTGCTTACGTTCTAGTTTTTTTCCTTTTTTATATTACTGCGAAAGTAATAAAATAGGGTTAAGCATTATTTAACCAATTTTAAAGTTTTAATACATAATGGGATGTAATAGTTGAATTTCTCAATTTTGAGGGAATTATAACAATGAGATAAATTCCCTAAATGCTTTTGACTAATAATATGACACTGGCGGCAAGCACCTACGCAAATCCATTACCCAACATTCCTGGCTATGAGATCGTTGAGCAATTATATGTGGGTTCTCGAACGATTGTTTATCAAGCAGTGGAAGAATTAAGCCAGCGTCAGGTTGTCATGAAATTGTTGCAACAAGATTATCCCAGCTTCAGTGAATTGTTACGTTTTCGCAACCAATATACTATTGCCAAAAATTTGAATATTTCTGGTGTGATTCGTCCCGATCGCCTGATACCATATCGTAATAGCTATGCCCTAGTGATGGAAGATTTTGGCGGTGTGGCGCTATCAAAATACAATCGCAGCCATCAGTTAACACTATTAGATACACTGGCGATCGCCCTGCAACTAGCCGAAATTCTCCATGAGCTTTATCAGCATCGGGTAATTCATAAGGACATCAAACCTGCAAATATTTTGATTCATCCAGAATCGCAACAAGTCAAACTAATTGATTTTAGTATAGCTTCCCTATTACCGAAAGAAAACGAAGAAATCAAGCACCCAAATGTCTTAGAAGGCACATTAGCCTATATTGCACCAGAGCAAACCGGGCGGATGAATCGGGGCGTTGACTACCGTACAGACTTTTATAGTTTAGGGGTGACTTTGTTTGAATTGTTGACGGGACAGTTACCTTTTGCTGGCGATGATCCTTTAGAACTGGTGCATAGTCACATTGCCAAACCTGCACCCAGGGTAGATGAAATTAACTCAGAAATACCAGAGGCGATCGCTCAAATTGTCGCCAAGTTGATGAGCAAAAATGCCGAAGAACGCTACCAAAGTGCTTTGGGCTTGAAGCATGATTTGGCAATTTGTTTGGAGCAATTGAAGACAACAGGGAAGATTGCAGCGTTTGTAATTGGGGAGCGAGATATATGCGATCGCTTCACCATCCCGGAAAAACTCTATGGACGAGAAACAGAAGTTCAGACACTCTTAGATGCTTTTGCGCGAGTCAGCAACGGTAACTCAGAATTACTCTTAGTAGCTGGTTTCTCTGGAATTGGGAAGACGGCGGTTGTGAATGAAGTTCATAAACCCATTGTGCGGCAACGGGGCTATTTCATCAAAGGTAAATTTGACCAGTACAATCGCAATATCCCCTTGGGTGCCTTTCTCCAAGCATTTCGGAATTTAATTGGACAGTTACTTTCGGAATCAGATACCCAAATACAAGCATGGAAAGCCAGGATTCTTGAGCCTTTGGGAGACAACGCCCAAGTAATCATTGATGTCATCCCTGAATTGGAACGTATCATTGGCACACAACCGCCCGTAACAGAACTATCGGGTACGGCGGCACAGAATCGGTTTAATTTGCTGTTCCAGAAGTTTACTCAAGTCTTTACGACAAAAGAACATCCTTTGGTGATGTTTTTAGATGACTTGCAATGGGCAGATTCCGCATCCTTAAAATTGATGCAGTTGTTGATGAGTGAGCGGGAACAGGGGTATTTACTGCTGATTGGGGCTTATCGGGATAACGAAGTTTTTTCCGGCCATCCGTTAATACTGACCTTAAATGAAGTCAGCAAGGTAGGAGCTACAGTCAACAGAATTACCTTAGCATCTTTGAGTAGAAGCAGCCTGAATCAGTTAGTGGCAGATATGCTCAAATGTGCTGAAGTCTTGGCACAACCTCTAGCAGAATTAGTCTATCAAAAAACCCAGGGGAATCCCTTTTTTGCGACGCAATTTCTCAAAACTCTGCATCAAGATCAATTCATTACCTTTAATATCCAGGCTGGACATTGGCAATGTGATATTACTCAGGTACGCGAGGCTGCATTAACCGATGATGTTGTGGAGTTCATGGCCAAGCAGTTGCAAAAATTACCTGATGAGACTCAGAATATCCTCAAACTGGCAGCCTGTATCGGTAATCAATTTGACTTGAGTACTCTGGCGATCGTCTCGGAGCAATTGCCGCAGCAGGTGGCAACTGACTTGTGGAAAGGGTTGCAGGAAGGATTAATTTTACCCATCAGTGAAACCTACAAGTTTTTTCAAGGAAATGATTTAAATGATAACTACACGGATGGGATTAGTGTTGCTTACAAATTCCTCCACGATCGCGTCCAGCAAGCTGCTTATTCCCTGATTCCCCAACAGGAGAAACAGGTTGTGCATCTGACAATTGGTCGTCATGTATTAAACCATACATCAGCAGAACAATTAGAGGAGCAAATTTTTGATATCGTCAACCAATTGAATATTGGCTGTAAGCTCATCAGCGATCCCCTAGAGCAAGCAAGGCTGGTAGAGCTAAATTTAAGAGCCGGACGAAAAGCGATCACTACCACTGCCTACGATACTGCTACCTATTGCTTACAATATGCCTGTAATTTGCTGCCGACTGATAGCTGGCAAACTCAGTATGATTTGGCATTAGCCTGCTATAGTAGCGCGGCTGAGGCTGCTTATCTCAATACAGATTTGGTGCAGATGGAAACTTTGGCGGAAATTGTCTTGCAACAAGCTCGGAGTTTGTTGGATGCTGCCAAGGTGTATGAAATTAAAATTGATGCTTACACAAGCCTTGGTGAATTTACTAAAGCTGTCACCACGGGTTTAAACTTTCTCAAATCTTTTGGAATTGAATTTCCCAGTCAGCCGAATAAACAAGATTTTGTTGATTTTCTCCAACAAACCCGACAGCAATTAGCAGGACGTTCCACAGATGAGCTGTTAAACTTACCTGTGATGACTTCGCCTCAGTTCCAAGCACTGCTGCGAATGTTAGTTCAAATTAGTGGTCCTACTTACTTAGCATCTCCATCCCTGTATCCTTTAATTTGCTGTCAGCAGGTGCAGCTATCAGTCACCCACGGTAATATTCCTGCCTCCAGCTTTGGATATGTGGTTTATGGATTATTACTTTGTGGTGTAGTTGGTGACATTACAACAGGTTATGAATTTGGTCAACTGGCTTTACAGTTAGTAGATAAATTTAATAATCAAGAATATGCCGCTAAAGTTTTATACATGACCAGCAAATTTACTGTTCACTGGGTGAAAAATGCGGCGACAACTCTCCAGCCATTACAAGAAGCCTATACCCTGGGACTAAAAGTTGGCGCTCTTGCTTATGCTGGCTATTCTGGTTATACCTACGCTTTTCATGCTTATTTTGTCGGTAAAGAACTCACAGCTTTAGAAACAGAATGTCAGGCTTACAGCATAGGCTTGGCAAACATCAAACAACAAGCATTCTTAGGCTACCTGCATATCGTCCACCAAACCGTTGCCAATCTCTTAGGAAAATGTGAGAACACAACCAAATTAGTAGGCACAATTTTTGATGAAGGGATAACTTTGGCAAATCTGGAAAAAGCCAACGACAAAACGGGGTTATGGCATTTCCATATGTGCAAAGTAACATTAACCTATTTATTTGAGTGCCATGACCAGACGCTCTATCATTGTCAACAATCAAAGCTGAATGCTGGTGGCGGTACTGGGATGCTAAATGTGCCAACACTTTATTTTTATACAGCTTTAGCCTCTTTCACCCAGCTATCAGCAAATTTAGCCGAAAATTCTCAACCGGATGAGTTATGGACATTAATTGCGGATGCTAAAGAAAAGCTGCAAAATTGGGCTACCTATGCACCCATGAATTGCCAGCACCGATATGATTTGATTTGTGCTGAAGAACAGCGTGTTTTAGGACATCCACAGCAAGCAATAGATTTCTATGATCGCGCTATTTCTCTAGCTCAAGAAAATGGCTATATCCCAGAACAAGCGATCGCCAATGAACTTGCTGCCAAATTCTACCTCGGTTGGCGCAAAGAAAAAATTGCTGCTGTCTATATGCAGGAAGCTTACTACTGCTATGCCCGTTGGGGTAGCTCAGCTAAAACTGACGATCTAGCTCGTCGCTATCCCCATTTACTGCGTCCGATTCTCCAGTCGGTATCCCAACCCCTGAACGTGTGGGAAAGCTTGACGAGCAAAATTGCACCTGATGTTTCTCTCCATACCTCGATAGATTCTAGCCTTCCTCAGAGGACAAACATCAATAATTCTCTTGATGTTGCCACTATTATCAAGGCTTCTCAAAGTCTATCTGCCACTCTGCAACTTGATGAGTTATTACATCAACTCACCCAAATTATTCTCCAAAACTCAGGTGGCGATCGCTGTGCTTTAATCTGTCCTAATGCCGATGGTGAATGGCAAGTTGTCGCTATAGCTACACCAGAAACCACACAACTTTGTTCAGAACTACTCGATGGTAATCTCAACCTACCTGTGAAATTGATTCAGTATGTCAAGAACACTCAACAAGTCGTGATGATTGACAATCTCAAAACTGATTTACCCGTCATAGATGAATATCTCACCCATAAACAACCAAAGAGTTTGTTATGCTTACCAATTATTAGCCACGGGCAGTTAATTGGGATTGTATCTTTAAAAAATCGCTCAACTAGTGGAGTATTTACTAGCGATCGCCTCTTTGTCCTGAACTTCCTCTGCACTCAGGCGGCTATTTCTCTAGAAAATGCTCGACTTTATCAAAAAGCGCAAACTTATGCTCAACAATTAGAAAAATCACAATTGCAAATAGTCCAGAGTGAAAAAATGGCATCCTTGGGTAACTTAGTTGCAGGTGTCGCCCACGAAATTAACAACCCCATCGGCTTTCTTAATGGCAGCATCAGCAATGCTCAAGAATATGCACAGGATTTACTTGACTATATCGCCCTATATCAACAATATCATCCCGATGCCGCTGCACCCGTACAGAAAAAGGCAAAAAACATTGATTTAGAATATCTTTGTCAGGATTTACCAAAGTTACTTAACTCTAT
Source organism: Nostoc sp. ATCC 53789 (assembly GCF_009873495.1). Taxonomy (GTDB): domain Bacteria; phylum Cyanobacteriota; class Cyanobacteriia; order Cyanobacteriales; family Nostocaceae; genus Nostoc; species Nostoc muscorum_A. The sequence goes on from NZ_CP046704.1 coordinate 22,111, forward strand.
GCAGGATGCAAGCGATCGCATCACATCTATCAGCACTAGCCTGCGTATCTTCTCCCGTGCTGATACTGAGTATAAACTTAGTGCTAACCTGCACGAAGGCATTGACAGCACGCTGTTAATCTTGAAATATCGCCTCAAAGCTAATGAGCATCGCCCCGCAATTCAAGTAATTACTGAGTACGGTGAGTTACCTGCTATTAAATGTTTTCCAGGGCAGTTAAATCAAGTATTTATGAACATCCTGGCTAATGCCATTGATATGTTTGATGAAATGGCAAGGACGCAATCATATCAAGAAATTGCAGATCATCCCCAACAAATCAAGATTCGTACGGCAATAGTAGAAAATCAAGCGTTCGTCTGGATTGCAGATAACGGTAAGGGCATGAGCGAAGATGTAAAAGTGAGAATCTTTGACCATCTATTCACAACTAAAGGCATAGGTAAAGGAACAGGTTTAGGATTGGCAATCGCTCGGCAAATTGTCGTCGAAAAACATGGTGGTAGCTTAGAAGTACAATCTCAGTTAGGTAAAGGCAGCGAGTTTTGCATTCAACTGCCAGTTTTGTGAACGACTTTCCTGTAGATTTGATAGGTCATGTTGAAGCTTTAAGTCATATAGACACATCATCATGCAAGCAATTGTCTCTTCGGGTGAAAGTCTACAAGAAAATCCCCATCGAGGTGCGATTGTCGATGAGATAGCAGGATTACGAAAACTTGTAGTTTTTTTTGGAAAATACGGCTTTATAATTCACTACGTTATTCTTGAAGATGATGTTGTAATCTTACGCATCTATCACGGGCGAGAAAATCGACCTCGCTAATCAGAGGTATCATTGCTTTTTAGTTTACTACACCCCCACCAACCAATCGCACACCACAGACCTACACTCGTCTGCAAACTTAACCCAAACCTGCCACTGCCCCAAATACCCATTCCAGTAAAGCTCCCCATCAGCAACACCGATAGCTTTGCCGATTGTGAAGACTAGCTGTTGGTAGAACTGATCAGCGCTGTCGAGTCCAAGGCGCATTTTCAGGTTCAGCCCCTTCCATCCTTGGGTAACAGGACTTTCCACGGGCGTGAGTGTTTGAGGAATATCCTGGGGAGTGGTGTCAATGACTGGTGTAGTTGTACTTATATTATTGCTGACTGACACCGAATCACAGTTTGACGCTTCATCCCGATTTAACCACCGCTCGAAAATAAAGCGTAGGTATATATGTAACATTCTATATAATCTCAAGAATTGGAGAATTTTTGAGAACCAAGGTCATGTGATTGATTTGTGCTTTGGAGGCAGAAGCAGTAATGTCTGCGATCGGAAATTCCTTGGTTACAAACGCTATCCAATTGGTAATAGCCTTTAGCAAGAGGAAAAAACTGTACATTAATAGCACATAAATCAAAATATTTTTACGTAAATTTATCAGTAAATAATGTGAAGAATATGCAAAGATGTGTCTGGAAACAAAGACATCTAAGTAAATACGATAGTATATGGTCAGTGTCAGGTTACTACAAGCCATTCTTTTATGGCTAAATTTTTGAGAAAAATATTTACCAAAGGTGACGGAGAAAAGTATGCCGACAACATCAAATTTTAGGAGGCGTTTGTGCCCGAAACAGCACTAACGCAACTTAAACATTTTTGAGGCAGAAACAAGCCTGAAACCCATGCAAGCTAAGGAAAATATACATCGGCATATAGGTTTTAGGCTCTTTTCGGGCTACTTTTTGTTTAAGTCCCACTACAGCTATCTTCAAAATTGAAATTACTGAAAAAATCGATTGAGGGAAGTAAAAGTATGGCAAATATTATTGGAACGAAAGGTAATGATACCTTGTACGCCAATGGCGGTTACGACAACACCCTGACTGGTGGAGGTGGTAATGACATTTACAACTACGATACTACTTATTATACTATCAGCGATTTTGGTGGAGTAGGTAAAGGTGTAAACCCCTCAGCAGCAGTCATTGCTGAAGTAGATACCCTAAATTTCGTTGGGAACTATGGTTTTACTGCTCGAAATCTAGCGCTGACCCAGAATAGCAACAATCTAGAAATCACCTTTGAAGGGGTGGCTGATGCCAAAATCATCCTGCAAAACTTTGCCCTGGAAAACCTAGAAAACCTCAGCAAATCTACTGGTGCTACTGTCAACTTGGGCAATATCCTATTTTATGGGCAAACTAGCATCACGGATAGCTTTGATGTCTTGAATGCAAACTCTACCCAAAGTACTATTTTCAACAAGAACACAGTCACTTTCCTTAACGACCTGAACAATAATGTTAACGGCTTTAATAATTCAGATGATGTCATCAATGGTCAGGGTGGCGATGACATCATTGACGGCTTGAGTGGAAACGACCTGCTCAGAGGTGGTGCGGGCAATGATACTCTTGCTGGTGGCGCGGGCAATGATACTCTTGTTGGTAGTACGGACAATGACTCCCTCGTTGGTGGTACTGGTAACGATTACTTGAATGTTGAATTTTCAACAGGCGATAACACCCTTAGTGGTGGCGCTGGGGATGATACCTTAAATGCTGACTATTCAACAGGCAATAACCTACTCTCTGGGGAGGATGGCAATGATTTTCTCTCCACCTCTGGCTATCGATCTACCTCCTACCCAGACAGCAATGACCTTAGCTCATTTGGCAATAACACCCTCATCGGTGGTACTGGTGATGATACCTTGTATAGTAGCGGTTCATTAGGCAATAACCTATTGGATGGAGGCGAGGGCAATGATTTTCTCTCTACCTCTGGCTACTACCAAGGAAATGCCTACCAAAACTACGACTCTCGCTCGTTTGGCAATAATACCCTCATCGGTGGTACTGGTGATGATACCTTGTATGGTAGCGGTTCATTAGGCAATAACCTATTGGATGGGGGCGAGGGCAATGATTTTCTCTCGACCTCTGGCTACTATGAATACACCCCCTACGAAGACGAATACTCACCCCGCGACCTCTCTATCACATACGAATCTCGCTCGTTTGGCAACAACACTCTCAATGGTGGCACTGGGGATGATACCTTGAATGCTGACGGTTCAACAGGCAATAACCTGTTGGATGGGGGCAATGGTAATGATTATCTCTCTGCTTCTAACACGAATGGCAACAACACTCTCAATGGTGGCACTGGGGATGATACCTTGAATGCTAGCGGTTCAACAAGTAAAGTGCTTAATGGGGGCGATGATAATGATTATCTCTCTGCTTCTAACACGAATGGCAACAACACTCTCAATGGTGGCACTGGGGATGATACCTTGTATATTGAGTATTCAAAAGGTAATAACCTACTGTCTGGGGGCGATGGCAATGATTCTCTTAGTATCTACGACAACAACTTACTAGGCAATAACACCCTCAAAGGTGGTGCTGGTAATGATTACTTAAGTATTAACGACTATTCAAGAGGCAATAATCTGTTAGATGGTGGCGATGGTAATGATTATCTTTCCGCTTCTAACACGAATGGCAACAACACTCTCAATGGTGGTGCTGGTGACGATATCCTTACAGGTGGCGAGGGTAATGATATCTTTTATGGTGGGGATGGTATTGATACCTTTGTTTTCAATACTAATTACTATGCAAATGTTGATCGTGTTTATGACTTCAACGCCAGTAATGAATTGATTCAGGTATCAGCTGCTATTTTTGATAACGAGTTATTAATCGGTACACTTCAGACAAGTCAGTTTACCATCGGAGCATCTGCAACCACTAATACTCAGCGATTTATCTATAACAGCGTTACAGGTGGATTGTTCTTTGACTTTGATGGCAGTGCTTCTGAGTTTACTCAAGTAAAATTCGCACAACTATCTACTGGATTGTCACTAACTAACAACAATTTTGTGGTTGGTTAATCGGAGTTAGCGCGGGAGCAAGTTACCAAGTGGTCAGGTTTGCGGGGTGCTATTTTTAGCATCTCGCATCTATTTTGCTCAATGCAAATTCTTTTGGTAAGCGATGGCAACTTTCTCACGCCATCCATTCAGTCCACTGTGGTGCATCTGTCACCAATTGCAATACTTCTCGCTTTGTGAATTTTTAATTCGGAATCGGATTTTGGGTAAAGGATACTGGGTTTGGGTTAAAGGTTTTTTCTTTCCCCTTCCCCCTTAACCAAGAAGTATTGTCACCAGTTGAGCAATATTTGTTTGTCATCTATCACATCCTCAAACTCCAGCATCACGCCGTAACACTCACCACTCTTGCCCAAAGGAATAATTGTATTGCCCATCTTCTCCAAGAGCGATGGCGCTGTTTCGCCCGCCAGCGATCGCCAGCCGCAAGCAGAGGCTAAAAATGCTTTTAAAAACCTCTTAGTAAGAAACTTTAGAACTTAAGTTTTTACTTGGGTTGGCACAATGGAGTGATATCAAGGTTTCCAGCAGCAGATACGGCATTTCTAACCTACATCGGTACGGTTTACACCCCTTCACCTTTTGTAAAGCTATCGTAACATTTATTTATATAAAGCAATATTTGCTTACACAAGCAAACTCAAATAAAAGCTATGAACCAACCCATTGAATTATCTTTAGAACAAGAATTTAGCCTTAGAACTTTCGCGGATCAAGTGCAGCAGATGTCCCGTGAACAAGCTCAAGAATTTTTGCAGATGCTGTATAAGCAGATGATGATAAGGGAAAAGACTTACCAAGAATTGCTCAAACATCAGTGGGAAGTCGGTTCAGGTTCAATCTTGGGTTAAAACAAACCTTGTGAAGTCACTTTAAGCGACTCAGAAGAGAACGAACACACAATTGTTTTTTTCAAGGGCATAGTTAGAATTAGGTATGCAGGTATTACGTTGAATTCTAATGTTTTGCGACAAAAATCAAATACTATATGACAGCCAACAATATTAAACAGCAAATTTTAGAGCATCTTGAGGTATTGCCAGGGGAGCAGGTAAAAAGTCTGCTCAAAACATGGTTGACTGTAACTGATGGAGACTTAGAAGATTTTGAACAGTTACTGAGTCATGAATCTACTCAAAGTATAGAAGAAATCTATGATTACGGTGAAATAGATACAACATTAAATTTCCAGCCACTGACCCAAGCGCAAATGGTTGAGCAAAGCCGTAAAGCTCTGGAAGCATACCGTAGAACAGGTACAGGAGTAGCACATGAGCGTGTGCGTGAATGGGCAGACTCTTTAGGAAGCGATGAAGAACGTCCATGTCCCAGATAGTTTGGACGCAAACGGCGATTGATGACTTAAATCGTCACTACGATTTTATCAAACTTAATAATGTTGATGCAGCAGCACGGGCAGTACAAGCAATTGTCTCTTCGGGTGAAAGTCTACAAGAAAATCCCCATCGAGGTGCGATTGTCGATGAGATAGCAGGATTACGAAAACTTGTAGTTTTTTTTGGAAAATACGGCTTTATAATTCACTACGTTATTCTTGAAGATGATGTTGTAATCTTACGCATCTATCACGGGCGAGAAAATCGACCTCGCTAATCAGAGGTATCATTGCTTTTTAGTTTACTACACCGCCACCAACCAATCACACACCACAGACCTACACTCGTCTGCAAACTTAACCCAAACCTGCCATTGTCCCAAATACCCATTCCAGTAAGGCTCCCCATCAGCAACACCGATAGCTTTGCCGATTGTGGAGACTAGCTGTTGGTAGAAATGACCAGCGTTGTCCAAACCTTGCTGCATTTTCAGTTTCAGCCCTTTCCAGCCTTGGGCAACAGGATTTTCCACCTGGGTAACTGTTTGGGGAATATCAATAGGTGTCGTGTCACTGACGGGTGTGGTTAACACTATATTATTCATGACTGACACCGACTCACGATTTAATGCTTCATCTCGATTGAGCCACTGTCCAAAAATTGAATCACGCTGATCATCAGGGGCAACAAACTGGTAAACGCACTCCCGATTTTCACGCTTGCCCAATCGACCAACATAATCCAACTTCAAATCAATTTTGGCAAGTAATTTCTGTGCGATCGCAACCGGGGTCAGTTTTTCAGAAATGGAAACATTCAAGTAATTCTTGATAACGTGCCGATGCGTTACAGCCAGTGCCTTAAACTCCACCATCTTTTCGTCACTTCCCCGTAACTGAACGTCTGGTGTAAGAAACTGCAACAGATTCAGATTTTCCAGTAACAGTACAGCAGGCAATAACTGCCCCTTGTTAAAGTCAGGTTTCCAAATCGAATTCTCCCCAGCCTCTAACTGCGATGCAGCTCTTTTGGCATCACGGTTGGTCAGAAACTCTCGCCCCAGCGTCAAATAATAGTGCATCCGCAATTGAGGATACCAGCCATCGTCATCTTTCTCCACAAGCTCAGGGGTAACATCAATTTCGTAGCGACGGGATAATTCCGCCTTGCGCTGCTGATGTCGTTCGGTTTTCGTTTTCGCCCGTTTGTCTTGTAGCTTCTTGAGTTCAGCCCCAGAGAGTTCATCAGCTTGTGCGATCGCCTGACACTCAGCAGCATACAATTCAACAGATGCCGCTTTAACCGACTCGATTACTGCCCCACTCTCGTCATCATCAGCATCCGAGGCATCGATAACGGTGTACCCATCCTCGACCAAACCCGCAAGCACAGATTCTCTATAGCGCCGCATCTCAACGTTAATCACAGAACCCCGCTTGCCCCAAGTCTGCAAAGATTCGGGCTGGAAGTTCTGGTCAATATAGCTGTAGTCGTCATTATCCGCCGCCGACAACAGCGCAATGTTCGCCTGTGTTGCAACGTGTTGACTTCTGAGCAATCCCCCTATGGATGTGGAACCATTGCCCACAACCGACATCCCCCACTCTCTGACCCAAATGTGACGGTCAACTGTTTCCCTAACCCTTGCCAACATTTGACGCACAGAGTTAACCGGCTGCACTCCCTGAAAAATCCCCCATACACCATCAAAGTGTCCTTCAATGTCGATGGATACCCCAGTTTCAAGACTGGGTGAGGCGATAACTAAATCATACTCGGTCAGAATTTCGTTCAGGTGAGAAATACACCCCATAGCAGCATGAGAGGGGTCTGCAACAGATTCGCTGTCAATTCTCAGTATTCGTAAGTGAGGGAATTTGCGGCGAAAACGTTCCTCAAGTGCCTGGGTTCCCCATTTTGACTTGGCTTTCTGAGCAGAGCAGCAGAGTAAATGATGTCCACCTTTAGAAATCGCTTTGTCCAACGCAGCAATGAGATTTTTCGGGTTATTGCCAGAGTAGTTGTAACAGTTGCCTGCTATGTGCCGATAATTGTTGACGATGACGAATGGATTAAGCCGATATTCTCCAGCAAGTGATAAAACATACTTCACATCAGTATCGGACACATCAGCGCTTGATAGGTAAATCTTTCCCTGACTGCTGCCCAAAACATTTTGTACCAGTTGCTTGAGGTTTTTGAGAACGGACACACGCCGCTTTTGCACTTCTGTACCAGAGTTGAGCAAATGCCAGAAAACTTGGTCACATTCATCAATAATAATCACATCATTTGACCAATCGTTAGGGTTGAATCGCGCCTGACTTTCTTGATGCAGTGAATCAACGCACACCCCATATCCCAATAATGTGCCTGTTTCATTCGTGCGGACTTCGGTAACATAGTTAACACCAAAGCGATCGCATAATGCCTCACCAAGTTGAATCCGATGGGTGATGATTAACACCCTACGTCCAAGGTCATGCGCTTTCGCCACCTCAGTAGACAGCCATTGGGTTTTACCCGTTCCCTTTGGCGCTTTGAGAACAATCAGTTTTTCACCTTCGGGGACGAGAAGCTGGCCCAAGAATCTTTGATTGAGTGCGATCGCTGGCGGGTAAGTCAGCAGGGTGAACAGCTTGATTTCCCACAACTCCAATGCAACAGCCGTATTATAAAGTCCGTCAAATGCCGGCTGCCCTTTGGCAACGATAAAATCATCAACCCCTTTCTCTGCACCTAACGGTAAATCAATCACTCGCAGCGAACAGCCCTCGTTTACCAGCAACCGTCCCATACGACTGATAGCGGTTCTGACTCGCTGGACTGTCTCAGGTTTGTTGTCCTGGTCAAAGCAAATATTAACCTGTCTCCCCTGTGTTGCGAAATGTTTCAAGTCGGGGATGAGGTATGGTTTGCCATTAGTTGTACCGTACTCATCAGTAGGTGTGCGGTATCCAGCGTTGACACCGGGGATAGCGATCGCAGCATAACCAGCAGTCAGTAATGCCCCCGCTTTTTTGACCCCTTCGACAATTGTGACTGGTACGTTATGCCTCCAAACCCAGTGCCAGAAACCGCCAGGATGCTGTAAGTCTTCCTCAGTGATGGGAATGCCGCTACGATTGGAGACTTTCACCCAAATGCGATTCGGCACTAGGAGGAAGAAAGCGCGTGTCTCTTCTCTGTAAGGATGTTCGTACTTGATAAACTTGTGGATCTTCTGGTGATCGCGTCGGGGATGGTCAGGTTTGAAACAGCCCCACATCATTAGGACGTAGTTGTTGAGCGGGTCAACGCCACTGCACCACCAGCCGCCTAATTCAATGTGCTGGTACTTCTTTAAATCGCGATCGCGCAGTCGTCCATCATTACGACGGGAGATTTTGGGACTGTAGAGCAAGTATTCGTAAGGTAAAGTTCTGTAGAGCGATCGCACATTTAAGTGAAATATTTCTTCGTCAACACCACTGAAGAGCCATTCTTGTAAGTGTTTGAAGTGAGAATCAGATTCGATTATACGCATATTCCCTCTGTTTTTTGACGCATGGAAATGAAGCGGCACTATGGGTCATGCCGCTTTGAGACTCTTTTAGACTTGAGAAAGGGAAAAGCTTAAAGGGTAAGGGTTAAAGGAGTGAGAACAATTCCTTTCCCCTTTGCCCTTTCCCCCTTACCCCTCTCGTCTCCCGCCTGTGTGCGGTCGAAACGTGAGATTAATTCGCGTGCTAACTACTTTGTTGGTTTTGGGGACTTGGTGCAGATGAGTAGACTGACAGCCAGGGTGCATCACAAGCAAGCTCCCGTGTTCCAGCCAGAAATCTGTTGGTTTGCCATCTCTCGGTTTGATTTGGAATTTGCGAACACCACCGAGGCTCAGGGAAGCGATCGCAGGGTTGAATCCCATCGATGCTTCGTTGTCAGCGTGCCAACCAATCGAATCCTGTCCACTGCGGTATTGATTTCCGATGACGATGCGGAATTTGTAACCTGTCAACGCAGTGATTCTGTCCCGTAAGTTAGCCAGACTGTCTGTCCAAGTCAGGGGTTTTAAAAACACGCTATTTGAGTAAAGGTAATCACATCCGGCATCACCGTAAATGCACTCCAAGCGGGGGACAGGCATTGTTTTACCCGCGATCCTGATTTGATTCTGTTGCCACTCCAGTTTCAGACAGTGTTGGTAGAGTTCGTTTGCTTGTTCAAGGCTTAAGAAATCGGGGTAGTAGATGACTGGTAAAACTGGCATTGATTCAGTGAATAAATTGAGTTGTCGCATGGTACTTTTCTCCAATAAAAGAAAGTATTCTGAAGACAATTGCTGTTAGTTTTGGTTGGTGAGAAGACTTCATGTTTGTTGAGATACTTGCTCCCAATACTCAACAACAAAATCATGAGCTTGCTGTAACACTTGGGGGAGTAAAAATAACGGGACTTCCCAAGCTGCAATCACACCACCAGCGAAACATTCTGCAAGTTCAACCCGAATACACTCTGGTAAATTACTCTCTAAAAACTTAAGTGAATGATCTTCGTTATCTGGTAGCTGAACAAAAAAATAATCGTCGTGCATAATATCAGCAACAAGACCATATTTTTCTGCCAAAGTTTTTCGTAGAGTGTTCATAATTGTTGTTGAGTTAGGTAGGGAATTATTGAGAGATGACTTTTACTATTTCGGGCAACCACCGCAGTTGAAAAACAGTTTGGTTTGAAGATTTGGCAACTGCGGGAACCATCCGCCCCCATTGCTTACCAGATTCAGTAGGACGATAGGGAATTTTCTTGTCATCAGTTCTGTATTGCAGTCCAGAATTTAGTAAGCAGTGGTTAACAGCCCGTGCAGACATTCCCACTACCTCACCGATTTGTGTTGGGTTGAGAAATGCGTCCTCTGCAACATTTGTTTGAGCGATGGCAGTTTTTAGTTCATCTGCTGCTGGCTTAAGTGCGGGGTTGACTTTTGTGGCAGCATTAACTGCTAACTGGGCAGTGAGGGATTTGTCTAGTCCAGCAAATTCCCCCAACATCATTGCTAACTGTGCGGCTTCGTGGGATGGGGCTAATGTATGTGGTGATTCTTGCTGTAATACTTGCTCTACTTGGGTTGAGAGCATCACTTTCATCAAAGTTCTATTAGCCCAGATGCGGAATTCGACAGAAACCCATCGAGCTAAATCAATGGCGATTTCTGGGTGAATCCAAGTGCTTTGTTCACTTCCATATCCCTGGATATCTATCACCAATAACGATATGAGGATCTTCATATCGTTAGAAAGTGCTTGCAAATACTGCTTTGTAGACTTTAGCTTCGTGTAATCAGCCAAGAATTTCCCGTTAGCTTTGCACATCTGACTTGCATTCACGTAGCCCTTGGGTACAACATATTTACCTATTTCTCCATCTTGGGGCATTTGGTTAATTTCTGAGTCGTACCAAAAATGTGTCAACATGATTCATTCCCTGGGTATTAAACAAATAATTGATTCAGGCATTCACACGCACTAAACTTTTTTCACCAATTAATGAGAAACGATTCGATATAGTTGGTGTTTTAATTAACGTTGGTGACATCAATTCAACAAGGTAAAACCAAGAATTATGCACCAGCGCAATCCCCAAAATCAGCCGTTGCTTTGTTCCTTTGTCGTGAGAACAGAGGATTACTCTTTCGCCCAGAACGAAAGCAGGTTTTTGCACCTTGATGGCTTCTAACTCTCCAGTTCCAATGATTTGGTTTTGTGTAGCGTGGAGTATTTCTTTACCGCAATCAATTGAATAAATCCAACATTCGTGTTTCCATTGCATACCGCAGCAGTAACCGAACGTTCTTGTTGTGCGGAGAAAAACTCTCTCCAGTAAATTAACTGCAATCGGTGGAATTGTTTCGCGCCAAGGTGGAGAGATATACCAGATTGTTTTCAGTGTGTTAATGTGGTCAATCATGCGAGTTTCCCCACTAAATATTCGATCTTCTCTTTATCAATGGCAGCAATGCGGTTTTTAATGCGTTGAGGTGGATTCTGAAGAAATCGTTTTAAGTCTTTACTCTTGATTTGGTGATATCTTCCAGAGCGTCGAGTTGTGCGTATCCATCCTTTTTTTACCCAAGTCCAAACAGTAGCCGAATTGAGTTGTAAAACCCTGGCGATTTCGCAGCAGTTGTAGTTATCAAGGATTGGACGTGCGGAGTATCCTAAAAAGCGCAATTTGTTTTGAATAGCTGATGTTGAGCGTGTGTATCCTCTTCTCTTTAGCCGATACGCTATTTGTTTGACAGTGTAAAGACAAGCCATTTCTTCAATGATTCCGAGTTCTTCATCAGTCCATTTGATACTCATCTGATTACCTGCCCTATTTGTGCAGATTTAGTAGAAGATTGTTCTTGAACAATCTGAGCGTTGATAGATTCAAATTCCACTTGAAAGATGTTCATATCTGTGGACATTGCCCCAGTGTTGTAGCGGTCTACGTGTGCTGTTTAATTGCGGATTGGTTCAGCCCATCAGGGATATCAATGTGTGCTTCACTGATGATTTTTTCAACTACTGTGACAATGACTTTCATGGTTAATTCCTCTGATGTTGAGAATTCAGGAGCCAGGAGTCAGAATTCAGAATTATTCTGAATTCTGACTTCTGACTTTTGATTTACACTGCTCCGGCTTTTGCTGTTTGTAACTGCTGCATCCATGCGTTGATTGCTGTTAATTCATCAGCACCCTTAGCAACAGCATCAACAACCTGATTTTGATATGAAGACTCAGCATGATTAGGATATTCACACTTGCCTGCTGCCCAAGCCAAACACATGGTTTTGATTAGTTCATTAATCTGGTTAATATCAAGTAGACTTGGGCGGTCAACATCCTGAAATTGCAACCACTCTTTGACTAAATCAAGAGGATAATCAAGTAAAGTGCGAATATTTTTAACTCGCAAGTCTTGAGGATGTACTGGTTGAGGAACTACACTAAGTTTTGGTGGAGTCAGTGGGGGTTCGGGAATCGAGTTTGAAGTTGCACCCAATAGAGATTGGATGTCACGAATGATAGTTGCCCAATTCAAATCTCTACTCCATTCCCTGTAAATCTTGGTTTTGGTTGCAGCATCGTAAAGGTTACAGAAAACCGTGTTCTCGTCGCCAGCATTAGCGACAATAATCAATGGTTTGGAGAAATCTTGGATTAATGAGGCAGCTAAAAGGAAGCTTTTGGCAAAATTGGTTTCAATACCAGTTCTCACTACATAAAGTTCATCGGCACTGACAACAATATCGAGTTTGAGATTGTCCTTGCCTTTAAATTCTTTAGTCGTCAATCTCAGTTCAGACAAATACCCGGTTAATGCTCTTTGGACAACAGGGATTTTCTTATCTTGGTTGATATTGAACTTGTACCAAACGTAAGATTCTCCATCTACTTCCCCCTGGTTGACAAATAAATAGATGGGTTCTGGAGGGTTGCATAAACCTAGTTTGATTTCAGTAACCATATTTTGTTGGGGTATGTGATAATTAGTGGTTTGTAGCGTAAACTTTCAGTGCTTTACGATTGCTTGAAGAAAAGCTGATATTCAAGCAATCGCTTTTTTACTAAACAGAAAGTTATCGATTCTGCTCTAACTCCCATTGCAGATAAGTCAAAGCAGTTTGAGCATCAGCAATGTTTAAATCAGGTTGATATCCCTCGTCCAACAGTTGTTTGTAGTTTGGGTGCGTAGCAATAAGGGATATCAGGGTTTGGGCTTGTTCAACTAAGTGGTGGAGATGTGGGTTAGACATTTCAATGCCCAACCTGGAACATAAATCTTCCGCTTTCACACCCCTAATTCCTGGCTCAATCTCCGTCTCTAATTCTTCAAGCAGAGATTGAAAATCTGGGTGTTCATCATTAATTTCAAACTCAATCAAATCTGCGCTCTGTGTAACGACAGTTGCCCAATTAGGTAATGTCTGTGGAATGGTTTTTGCGTAAAGTTTCATAATTGGTTCCTCTTCGATTAATAGCTAAAAATCCTCGGCAATCTCCAACAAAAAACCGCGTCCCGTATTCTGTACTTGCACCAATTCTCTATCTAGTAGTGTTTGAATTACTGAATCGGAGAATTGAAATTGCAAACGGTGCAGAGGAACACAACCACCGCAAAGTCGAATCGAACGCAGCAAATGATTGGCTCTGCGGTCAAAACCGGGGTCAACCGTTTTAGGCATTTGTGAAACCTCCGGTTAATACGATTAACTGTTGTTGCAGAATTGTTATTTGCTGTTGGTAAAACTTAATCTCTGCGGTAATTTCTGAGAATAATTCTTCTGGTGTGAGCGGTTTAATTTGATCCTCTTTCAAGTACGATATTTCATCAGAATTCTTGTTAGGCATCAGAGCATAACGCCAACCATCATCAAATTGTTCAGCTAATTCTGTACCAGATGGGTAGTAGTAAAGTCCCAGAATTGTGCCTTGTTCTGTACGCTGTTCCAAAGCAAAGCGAGGGTAGCCCCAGTGTTGAGGGATTGATATTATTGGTTGCATTGATTTAATTGAGGATTGGTGAATAAATAATTAGGGAAAGGGGGAAAGGGCAAAGGGGAAGGGAATGAAGAAATTTACCTTTCCCCCTTACCCTTTAACCTTTTCCCAGGCGAAGCCCAAGACTTACGCTGTTACTAACTCCGCTTTTTCCAGCAGGCGCTGCAATTTATTGCCAGTTAGCTGTTCTAACGGTTGCTCTAAAAAATATTCATCAAAAATGGATTTACTATCAGTAGACACATCTGCCATCGACAGCGATCGCACTGCATCATAGACCGAGTTAGAAAACTGCTGCTGACCTGAATAACCCTGAATCACCCACCAGTCACCGTTAATGCATCCGACTTGCCCCAGTTTCACGCCGTTGTCGTTGTAAATGCCATCATCGAGAATTTCAAACCCACAATTCTGGCACTCGTTGAAGATATGCACCATGATTTGGTTTTCAGTTGTGGGGGGTGTTGCAAGTTGTTCCTGCACAGGTAATGAGCCATCTTTATAGTGAGTGCAGATGAAGCGATCGCAACGCATTAGAGTGTTGGCACGGAATATTTCTTTATCGTTAACCATTACTACCCAGCGTTGGGTTAAATGGTTGTCGTCATGGCTGATGCTGGCTATCAGTTTGTCATCAGCGTAATATTCGTGATGGTCAAACGAGATTTCGACTATTGTGAGGGGTTCGGGAGCTACGGCTTGGGCTTGGTCAGCGATGTAGCTGTCGAGTTCGGCTTGAGCGAGGGCTTGTTCGTCGGGGGCAGCAGGGGTGAGTTTCTGAATCTTGCTTGCTTGATAGTTAACAATGGCGGAAATCCACGCATCCTTACAGCGTTTGTCGCTTACTTCGACTGTACAGGCGATTTCGCTGTAGATTGGTTGAGTCGATGGGTGGTATTATCCACCGCACCTCTCATTTAGATCCGGACGTGCCCATTTCTGTGCATCCGGCTCCCGATGTTCTTGGCTATTCGCTTTTGCCCATGTGTCGGTAATCGTGGCATGACTCGTGCAATGCTTCAAGATTATTTTTCTGACAGTTGGCGTGATTTCCATCTATATGGTGCAGGTGTACCCGCTCCTCATCTATGAATTTCAGACCGCAGTCAGCACATGTATGGTTTTGCCTTTTAAGGGCAAAAGAGGTTTCGCCGTTATAGAGTTTGCTGTTACGCGCACTCCAGTAAGCTATGTTTCCGTCATAGGGTGACTTTTCGCCCTGAACCATGACGTGTCTGCCTTCGGAGTAAGGAACTGCTGGGAACGCTTTGTCTATCAGCCTCTCGCTGGTGTGGCGTGTTTGCTTGGGTTCCTTGTTAAATACCGTGTACGCTCTGTGGTTTAGGAACCAAAGTGAGAACCTTGACCCGTCCATTTTGCAGAAGCGGTGGTATAGCCTCCAACCTCTAACCAAGGGGGCTAGTTTTTCAGCCTTGACCTTGGCTCCATAATTCGAGTTGTTGACGATGGCTTTTACTTTCTTGCGGAATGCCTTGAAGTTTTCCACTGAAGGGGTTCTTCTTAGTTTTCCGTTTTTCTGTACTTTGAAGTTCCAGCCGAGGAAATCAAAGCCATCTGTCGCGGCGGTGACTTTGGTCTTTTTGACACTGACATTCATCCCACGTTGTGCTAGAAATTCGCTGATTTTGGCAAGTATTTCGTCGGCGTTGTCTTGGGGTCTGAGAATTATCACCATATCATCTGCATATCTTACAGATGGTTCATGGTATTGATAATGATCATCTTTGTAGTGATATATTTTCTCTATCCCATTTAACGCTATATTTGCGAGCAATGGACTGACAACACCGCCTTGAGGTGTCCCTTGGTCGGGAAATCCTGGGTTTACGCCCGATTTTAGGCATCGGAATATACCGAGCTTTAATCCTTTGGGGGATATTAGGCTATCCATGATTATTTTGTGGTCAATCCGGTCAAAGCACTTTTCAATATCGAGTTCTATGACTCGCTTATTTATTCCGTTGGAACTGGATTTTAGGTTTGTTTGGATGTACTGTTGTGCATCGTGCGCCCCGCGACCGGGGCGGAAACCATAGCTCCGAGCGTGAAAAGTTGCTTCGTGTGCTGGTTCTAGTGCGAACTTCGCTAGGCATTGCCAAGCTCTGTCCGAGATGCAGGGTATTTTAAGTAATCTGGTTGTCCCGTCCTTTTTAGGAATTGGGATTTCCCTTAATCCTTGGTGATGCCAATTACTATGATTGGATTTGAGTAGTTCCTCAAGTGCAAATCGTTCCTCAAAGGTTAAGGACTTTTTGCCATCAATACCCGCTGTCTTTTTGCCAGCATTTAATTGAGTTACTTGCCGAATCGCTAAGTATCTAGCTGCACGGGATTTCAGAATCAGTTTTTGTAGTGACCTAGCTTTCGGCTTGTCTCCAACTTGAACCGCTTTAAATATTCTCTTTTGAAGGCGGAATAGGGTGCTTCGGAATTTCTTCCAAGGCATTCCTTTCCACGATTCACTAGCTGTGTAGCTGTGCCTAATCATTTCGCTCTTCTCTAGATAGTATTTTCTGAACACCTTGCAACAATTACGTTGCATCCTACCCGAATTGTGGGGATTCCTCCGCTCGTCTGGTCTACCTGGGTTCGACTGCCCCAAGACCTACAATTCGTTTTTATTCGTTCCCTCGGAGAGATTGATCGTTCCGTTAGGTGTAGCCAATTCAACCGCTGGATTCCCTTGACTCATGCCGATATTCAAGCAAACATTCGGCGGGAATTAACTCCAACGAAGTCAGGTTTTGTAGGCTTACGTCCTGCTTCCGACTAGATTGCTTTTATAGGCTCTGTTTCACCCTGGGAACTCCCTGTTAACGCCAGTGTCAACCCGTAACGGTCGTCTGATTGCGTCCTGTTCCCAGCTTCACTCTCTAGAAACCGAGTCTAGTCGGTGTGGGCAGGTAAGGAGTCAATTCTGAGTCTGAATGGTAGGACTTTCACCTACATCTGACCGAGAGTTCAGCTTTTCCCCATTGTCGGGTGATTACTGACTCAGCTATTTACGGACTGGCTACCGACGTTTTACTGAGTAACGAATCGCACTGCTTGAGACGGGCAATAGATTTCAGTTGCAGCTGTTGTTGGCTGTAGATAATGTGGGTCATAATAAATCAGTTCCTAACGGGACGGAAAGCGCTTCAGATTGCGAGTCGGGGGCGCTTTCTCTATTTATATCTTTTATACTACTGTTGTATACAGCAGTTGTCAACTGGTGTATACTTTTAGAATACAAAACAAGTTTAGAATTATGGAGGCGTGTACACCAATGTTGATGGATGTTGTTAGACAGATAAAAGTTACAATCCCAGATTTATCTCAAAAAATTAAAGAGGCAAGGGAAAAAGATGGAAGATCAGTGCAGGTTTTAGCCACCTCAGCAGGAATTTCTACTGCTTATTGGTATCAAATAGAACAAGAAAAAAGACAGTGGATTTCTGAAGAAACTCTGCGCGGGATTGAACAAGCTTTAGGATTAGATTTAGGGGTGCGTTTTGATGATTGATTCCCTTAGTATCAATCTTTTATTTCTACCTCTTGTCTCCTTTATGGAGCAATGTCTAGGTTGGGCTACGTCTACGCACTTATCTGTCACATCCAAAATTTACGTTGCAGTTGACTCTGAGAAAATCTTATTGAACTAGAAAGGTGGAATTATGCCTAAACCACCTTCTAGACGCAACAAAGCCACCTCTGCCGCATCTACCGATTCAACTTCAGCAGCTAACTCTGTAAACGAGGATATCTCCCAGCAAGAAGATCCAGGTTCAGCAACAATTACGATTAGTGCTGTTGAAGTTCCAGAATTGACAGAGGAAGAACAGCGCGATCGCCTTCACCTAGAGCGCCGTGTGGAAAGAGCGTTTTTTGAGGCAGGGAAAGCGCTGGCAGAATTACGCGATCGCCGACTTTACCGTTCAAGCCACCGCACATTTGAAGATTATTGCCGCGATCGCTTTGCTCACAGTCGCCAGAAGTCAAATTATCTGATTGCAGCAGCTGATGTCTACGAGAATTTGACAACAATTTGTTGTCAAAATTTGCCGTCTGAAGATTTGACAACAAATAGATCACAAATTTTGCCTACCAGTGAAGGGCAAGTCCGACCCATAACAAAGCTAGAACCTCAAGAACAGTGGGAGGTGTGGCAACAGGCAGTAGAACTTGCTGGTGGTAAAGTGCCAACTGGTAGGATCGTCAAAGATGTGGTGCAAAGGATTATGGAGCGTACCCAAGTACCCAATACCTACCAGTTGGGGGAAGTGTGCCAAATTCTCGTAAAGGACAACCCGGAACTCAGGGGTAAGGCTGGATGCTGGGGGATTGTCAGCGCAGTAAACGAGTTTAGTTGCACCGTGAGAATGTGGGATGGTGAGTACACCATTGGGTTACAGCACCTGAAATCTTACGAATACTTGCCTGCCGAGTGTGAGCAGATGCAGGTGATTTGCGATCGCATCAATCGGGTGTATTTCGATTCGCTAGAGGAGACAGTCAAAACTCTGTTGCAGTCGTTAGGGAAATTGAATCGGCCTTATTTAACGGCTGTCGAAGAGAAATTGTTGAGTTTGATTGAGCGAGAATACGGGCTTATAGATCAATCTCCACAAACTCATAGACAATAGTAGATACACATCTTATGATTATGGAATCAATTTGATATTTGGCAAATCGAAGCGGGGTCAAAAACCCTGGGGATCTGCCAAAATCGCCAGAACCTTGACAAGTAAATAGTTTCATAGTTTCAGTGCGAAGGAAAGTTGCAAATTACTTGCAATAAGAGGGGCTGAAAATGACCTTTTTTTTCGATCCGTCAAAAACCTTCCCAGGAAGCTTACTCCGTAACAGTTTCAGATGGAGCGGTTTCCAAAGCCTATTACCCCGCAAGGGGACTGAAACACAGCTAGGGTGAAGAAGCTGTATGAGTTGGAAGTAAGTTTCCAAAGCCTATTACCCCGCAAGGGGACTGAAACCAATCCCAAAATGATTGGCATTGTACAAGCTTTCGTTTCCAAAGCCTATTACCCCGCAAGGGGACTGAAACCATTCAAGACATCATGCTGGGTCAATATTTGCGAGTTTCCAAAGCCTATTACCCCGCAAGGGGACTGAAACCGGCTAATGCTCCGATTGTATTCAAAGCTTATCCTGGTTTCCAAAGCCTATTACCCCGCAAGGGGACTGAAACTAGTAGATGCTACTAGCGGTAAATACATTAAGGTGGTTTCCAAAGCCTATTACCCCGCAAGGGGACTGAAACTTAGCTGCTCTAGCTACAACTAATTCTGCTTCAGAGTTTCCAAAGCCTATTACCCCGCAAGGGGACTGAAACACTTGTAAGATTAGTTCCTGCACCTGAAACATCGTTAGGTTTCCAAAGCCTATTACCCCGCAAGGGGACTGAAACCGATCGCCTGCCAGTTTTAGCTGTCTCAGCCTGAAGCCCTCCCGTTTCCAAAGCCTATTACCCCGCAAGGGGACTGAAACGCTTATCAGGAATAACAGCAGTTCTGAATAAACTTGGGTTTCCAAAGCCTATTACCCCGCAAGGGGACTGAAACAGTTTATTAAAGCTACAGAGAATATGCCTATGCTGGAGTTTCCAAAGCCTATTACCCCGCAAGGGGACTGAAACCCTCAAAACTGGGAAGAATTTGTTAATCTCACCACAGTTTCCAAAGCCTATTACCCCGCAAGGGGACTGAAACAAACACACGCCGATTCTATTCGCGGAATGGCAGAACGTTTCCAAAGCCTATTACCCCGCAAGGGGACTGAAACCAGAACAGCAAAGATTTACTCTGAATGACTCGGAACGTTTCCAAAGCCTATTACCCCGCAAGGGGACTGAAACATAAGTGGGAAAAACCAGATGAGTATAGGGAAGAATGGGTAGTTTCCAAAGCCTATTACCCCGCAAGGGGACTGAAACCATAGAGGCTGGGTATGTCGTTGCAAACAGTGTTGAGTTTCCAAAGCCTATTACCCCGCAAGGGGACTGAAACACGATGATACACGCAAAAAGTTATTCCCCAAGTATGGTTTCCAAAGCCTATTACCCCGCAAGGGGACTGAAACGTTTAAAGTTGCTCTACCAATAGTGTCGTTTACGAGTTTCCAAAGCCTATTACCCCGCAAGGGGACTGAAACAAGCGGGGGCTAGTTACGGCTTGGAGTGGGCATTTAGTTTCCAAAGCCTATTACCCCGCAAGGGGACTGAAACCTTTTTGTTGTTCTGCTGACACTTGTTGAATTTTGGTTTCCAAAGCCTATTACCCCGCAAGGGGACTGAAACTTTACAAAAAAAACTATCTTTTAACTACTAGCGCATCGTTTCCAAAGCCTATTACCCCGCAAGGGGACTGAAACAACCATGAATATTCTGAAAAGAATTTAATAATCCCATGTTTCCAAAGCCTATTACCCCGCAAGGGGACTGAAACATCTTCTTCTATCTCACATATATCTTTCTCTATGTAGTTTCCAAAGCCTATTACCCCGCAAGGGGACTGAAACCATTTACATAACCACCCTCACGGTGTAAACGGTCTTTGTTTCCAAAGCCTATTACCCCGCAAGGGGACTGAAACCGTTTTGGACACTACAGGGATATAACTAAAAAAAGAATGTTTCCAAAGCCTATTACCCCGCAAGGGGACTGAAACACTCAAGATATGCTCATGAGGGCATTTAATGAAGACGTTTCCAAAGCCTATTACCCCGCAAGGGGACTTAAACCAACTCAAGCAATTAACGATATTTAGGTGAAAGTTGTAGAGGTGAAGGAATCATGTTCATTTTCAAGATTTTGACTGCACTCATTTGGAATATTGTCATCTTCGGTGGTTTACTATTCTTGCCCGCAGGGACGTTAAACTGGTGGCGAGCCTGGGTGTTTTTGGGTGTTGTCATTGTTGGCACTGTGGCAACGATGATGGGTGTGTTCCGAGAAGATGACGATTTATTCAAGGAACGGCTCAAACCACCCATTCAAGAGTCACAACCCCTGGCTGACAAAATTCTTGCCAGCTTACTGATTGCAACATTCCTAGGTATAATAGGCTTCATTCCCTTAGATGTGTTCCGATTTCATTTGTTTGCTCAACCAAGCGAGATCGTTTCAGTACTGGGATTGGTCGTGTATGTCGTTGGTTGGTGGATTATTTCTCTATCGTTTAAGGTAAATACCTTTGCAGCAACTGCGGTTAAACATCAGGCAGACTGACAACAAACAGTGATTGATACCGGAGTTTACGGCGTTGTGCGGCATCCTATGTATGCAGGTGCTATTTTGGTGATGGTTGGTATGTCCCTGTGGTTAGAATCCGTAGCAGCATCTCTACTAACGATCGTTCCCATGACAATCCTGGTTGTACGGATTCAATTTGAGGAGCAATTTTTACGGCAAGAACTTAAGGGCTACGACAGCTATACACAAAAAATTAGGTATAAGTTGTTGCCATATCTCTGGTAAGTTGCCCTGTATGAGTACTGCTTACCTTTATCCCCCTACCAGGGCAATACATTAGCGATCGCAGTTTCAGTGAACATCACAGTTCTTGCTTGTGATGCCTGCGGCGGGCTACGTCTACGCATCATTAGATTAACTTAAATGTAAGAAACTCGACAATAATAAATACACATCTTATGATTATGGAATCAGTTTGATATTTGGCAAGTCGAAGCGGGGTCAAAAACCCTGGGGATCTGCCAAAATCGCCAGAACCTTGACAAGTAAATAGTTTCACAGTTTCAGTGCTAAGGGAAGTTGATAATCAGTCGCAATAATAGCGGCTGAAATCGACCTATTTTTGAGGTCTGCCAAAATGCTTCCCAGGAAGCCTGCTCTGTAACAGTTTCAGCACCGAGCGGTTTCCATTAACCAAATCCCCTCACGGGGACTGAAACATGTCATAGATTACTTCTGGTAGTGCAAAATCATGAGTTTCCATTAACCAAATCCCCTCACGGGGACTGAAACATTGAACAGTGTCGAATTCTCTCGCACTTAGTAGGCGTTTCCATTAACCAAATCCCCTCACGGGGACTGAAACCTTTAGCGGCAGATATTAGTTCGCGGATATCGGCTGCGGTTTCCATTAACCAAATCCCCTCACGGGGACTGAAACTCGCTATAGAGGTAAGCGATCGCCATCTCAAAACGTTTCCATTAACCAAATCCCCTCACGGGGACTGAAACACAAGTAGTCCGTATACTGTTCCTGGGTCGTTTATCGTTTCCATTAACCAAATCCCCTCACGGGGACTGAAACCCACCATAATCGAGCCAATTTACATCACCGGAGGGTTTCCATTAACCAAATCCCCTCACGGGGACTGAAACTAGTGTTTACAAACAAGTTCTAGACTTATCTAGAAGTTTCCATTAACCAAATCCCCTCACGGGGACTGAAACTTGTTTTGGCGATGAGTTGCACAGGGCGCACCACCAACAGTTTCCATTAACCAAATCCCCTCACGGGGACTGAAACTTAAACATAATTTAATATCTCTTATAAATAATAGTGAGTTTCCATTAACCAAATCCCCTCACGGGGACTGAAACAAATAAATGCTGTTACTTTGATTTAATATATCAACGTTTCCATTAACCAAATCCCCTCACGGGGACTGAAACACTTCTGCATCCATCAGTGCAACTTGAGCAACAAAGTAGTTTCCATTAACCAAATCCCCTCACGGGGACTGAAACACGCTATAGCTACTAAAGCTAAAGCTGAACAAATGGGGGGTTTCCATTAACCAAATCCCCTCACGGGGACTGAAACGTAAAGAGCTAACCAAAGCTAATTTAGTTATTCAATAGTTTCCATTAACCAAATCCCCTCACGGGGACTGAAACAATAAATCCTGATAGCTACTGAGTACCGCGCCTGCGCCGCTAAGTTTCCATTAACCAAATCCCCTCACGGGGACTGAAACCGAAGCTTTGGGATGACTACCTCAAAAAGCCAATCTTGTTTCCATTAACCAAATCCCCTCACGGGGACTGAAACAGGTTGATACTGTGAATAGGGCTTTTCACCGGGTACGTTTCCATTAACCAAATCCCCTCACGGGGACTGAAACGTCGAATGTAAACAACTTAATCTGAAAATCCACTTATGTTTCCATTAACCAAATCCCCTCACGGGGACTGAAACCTAGAATGCGGTTTGCTCAACCAGGCAATGACATGAAGGTTTCCATTAACCAAATCCCCTCACGGGGACTGAAACGAAAGAAGGGCCGTTACGAGAACTGCCAAGATAATTCCAGTGTTTCCATTAACCAAATCCCCTCACGGGGACTGAAACATAAACTCTGCATCCTCGCTGTTATAGAACTGAGGTTTCCAATAACCAAATCCCCTCATGGGGACTGAAACTGGATGCAATCTTGAGTCATTGTGTGGTGGTTGCGTGTTTCCAAAGACTATTACCCCGCAAGGGGATTAAAAATCTAAAGATTAAGCAGGGTTTTCCTGGCACAATTGATTAACAACTCTTTCGATTTCCTGTGTCATCCAATCAGATCCGGTCTGTTGGTAAACCTGAACTAATGATTGGTAAAACCACAAAGTTTTTTCTCGACCGGCACTAAAATTAGTCCAGATGACATCTCCATATTGTTGGCAATCAGCTAAAAGCGATCTGGAATTATGCAGTTTGTCAGCCAAAGAAACCAAGCGTACAGAAGGTAAAGCATAGCGCAGTTTTTCTAAATATTGCAGTTTACGTTCTTGCCAGGGAGGTTTAGGAGGTGTGTCCCACTCAGTACAGCCATCGATAATAGCCAAAACTGTTTCACCAAAGAGTTGACGGATGTCCTCACGAATGGGTTTGCCACCTTGGTCTTCGACTACATCATGCAAAAGAGCAGCGATCGCCTCTTCTTGGGTACCGCCAGCTTCTAAAACTAAAGCTGTTACACTTAACAAATGTGAAATGTAAGGAACGCCACTAATTTTGCGTGTTTGATGAGCATGAAGACGAGTTGCGTATATTAGTGCTGATTCAAATCGTTCAGTTAGTTTTAATGAATTCATAATGACCTCAATTGTGATAAAGCATAAATTGAGTAGCGGCATCAGCAGCAAAGCTTTGCCGTAAATCCCAAGGTGTTAAGACTTCGACTTTTGGCTGCCATGCTCGTAAACGCATGACTAGATTGTTATCTCTGTGTTCGTTATCTTGATATCGGATATATGCTTGATAGTAAGCGTCCGTTTCCGAGCGTTTGGCAAGGACTTTTAATAAATTTTGCTGTTGAGGTTGTTTAATTTCACGTTGAATTAAACGTTGTACTTGCTGATAGGTAATTTCTTCAAAAGTGTCGTGGCGTTCAGTACCTTTAACGTAGCGATCGCAGAACTGGCGGTCAAATCGGAGTAACATCAGTTGGGAAGGCAAGTAGAAATCAAATCCCCATGCTTTAGCCATTTGCAAAGCAATATCATCTGGGTTTGGTAAAGACTTCTGTTGATATTGCTGTTGTAAGTTTAAGGGCAGTTTCGGGTCTGTCCACTCTAGAGCAACCAAACTCCGAATGTGGTCAAGTCTAAAATTGTACCAGTCAGTATCTTTTTGAGGGCTTTCGCCGTATGCACAGAGATAAACTGCCCTCTGTACGTAGTAGATGCATACCGGGTAAACGATACAATCAACGTTATTAGCAATTCTGGCACTACCATAAGTGAGTTTGATGGGTGGAACTGGAGTTTTAGCCCAAAGTTGTCTTAACTCGTACTGTAAATCATCAACTGCATCTAAGGTGCTACGAGGAATCACGTAATCGAGTTTTAAGAAAAAACGTTGTACTCCATTGATTTTTTGGGAGTGATTTTCTGCCAACCCTACCAAATCTTCATGCATGAAACTCAATTCATAAGCACCGACTTTAGCAGCACTTGCCTGATCTTTTGTAGTTACGGGGCGTGGTGGGAACTCAGACACTCGGTAGTATTTTTGATATTTGTATACAAGCCAGCCGAGTTTAGCCAGAATTTCCAAATCACCCTGTAGTGAACGACGAGTTACGCCAAATAAGCGCCGTTGCAATAAAGTATCCAGTTCAGATTCACCCATGCCTGTGTGAGCAAGGATTAATTTTTGCCAGTGGGTAGCAACTACTCCTGTTTTTTCACTAAATAACCATTCGGCTACGGTTTTGGCACAGGGACAATGAGAGTCATGTATGGCAGGAATTTCTTCTCCTTTAGGATGTGTAGAACTAAAGAATACATTTCGCCAGTCTGCGTAAGAAAAAGAGTCATCTAAAACCATACGGTCTTGATTATCTCCATACAGCGATGCCCCTTCGGAGCCGTATAACGAACGCAACCACACCCACAAGCGAATTGCTCGTACTAGATTTTGCTTGAGATAACCGTGTCCTAAGCACTGCAATAGTTCTATGTCAGGAATATCTTGAAAAACTAGTTCAGACACCAGCCGAGTCTCGATAAAAATAATAATACCAAGATACAACATCTTGGAAGACACTTCTTCCAAGCACATGTATGATGTACGCATCACATAAAGCTAAAGGTGATGAGTACTTATAAAATCGAGCTAAAAGAAGGAATTTTACGGATAAATTTTGGGGAGCCGGCTCAAAATGACCAGATTGTGCGTGATGCCGCAGCCCGATTGGAGGAAATGGCAACATCAGGAGAACTCGCGGGAGGGCCACTTCTAAAGATTAATGGGCCTATTTCTATCCCTGTAGCGTTTGTTCTAGCACATAAGTTTGCTCATATATATGGTGCTGTTGCTTTTTACGATCCCAAGTTAGGTAAATACGTCATTTCTATCACACACAATCCATCGTATAAACTAGGAGACTTAATTGATTGATATTTGACTGATAGAGGAGATGGGTGTAGCTAGCAAGAAATTTTATGACAACGTATCACATTAGGCTAGAAGGCGACGTTTTGAAAGTTGGGTTTGGTAAAGATGCCAATGGCGACCAATTAGTGAGGGATGCGGCGGCGCGTTTAGATGAGATGGTGGCATTGGGTGAACTTTCTGGAGGAAAACTACTGAAGATTGATGGCCCAGCATCTGTAGCCGTTAGTTATGTAATCGCACATAAGATATCTCAGCTTTATGGTGCGATCGCTGTTTTTGACCCCAAGATTGGTAGACCAGGATATAAAACTTTCATTACGGCAGTTTCCCAAACTCCGGCATACAAAATCGGCGAACTTATTGAAACGGACGAACCACACAAACCGCACAAGACTAAATCAGTTCTTAAAGTTGCGCTTTGTGGGCCCCCACAGTCTGGCAAGTCCTGTTTGCGCGAAGGTTTAAAGCAAGCAATCTCTCTGATTGAAGGCGCACCCTATCCTTATGTAATTACTGCTTGTCCAGATGGGGAAGGTGCTTGGTTTTCTGATGCTGCACGACGAGATCCAGATTTAGCCAGAAAACTCAAAGATGAGTATAAAGCCAAATTCACCCCAGAGTTTGCACAAAAGGCGGCTGGTTGGGTACGGAGTGCCAATACACCCCTGAATATCATTGATGTTGGGGGAAGAATTACTGATGAAAATCGGGTGATTGTACGAGAAGCAACTCATGCGGTGATTTTAGCAAGCGATCGAGGTAAGGCAGAAGTTCCACTATGGAAAGAGTTTTGTCGGGATTTAAATATACAGATCATTGCCAATCTTCATAGTGATTGTGAGGGTAAAGAAGATGAAATTGTTACCCAATCTCCTTTATTAACTGGTAGCGTTCATTACCTTGTACGAGGAGAGGATGTTTCTTCTCGTCCGATGGTGCAGGCTTTAGCACGTTTGTTGGTGGGGTTATGTGGAAAGGGTTAAAAGAACAAGCGATCGCTTATTAACTGCTTGATTACTGAGACACAAATAAATTAAAAGCATGAGGTCAATTTGCATGACTACATCCGAGTTTGATAATAACAAAGTTGACCATCTATTTTTGCTTATCGGTGAAAACCCTTTACCTAACTATGTCACAGCAAATTTATTACTGAAAAAAGGTGGTACTCCATACCTAGTACATACAACTGGTACAGAAACTCAAGCTAAACGGCTGAAAAATATCCTCGACAACAAACCAATAGGCTTACAGCCAGCACAGCTAATTTCACTTGGTAAATATGAGTCTGACGCTTATCACATTCAAGATGAAATTCGCCGTAAAATTCAAAGTTTAAAAAACGGAAAAATCGGCTTGAATTATACAGGCGGTACAAAAGCAATGGCGGTACACGCTTATAGAGCAGTATTCAGTCAATCTCACGCTGATACTGTATTTAGCTATCTTGATGCACGTAGGTTAGAGATGTGCATAGATAGGGAAGATGGAGAGCGTATTCGTATTAAAGTAACACCTGAGTTGTTAGAAGTAAAACTGGTAAATCTTTTCCAGCTACATGGGTTGGAGTTAAAACAAAAACCGACACAACAGGCGCAATTACCAAAATTAGCAATAGAACTTGCAAATATTTTTAAGGAAGAAACTAAAGCAAAGCAGTGGTTTGATTGGTTCTACAAGATTTTTCGTGAGCAAGCGTATAAGAATAAATCAAATGGTGGAGGAGAGTGGAAAAGCAAAATTTCTTTACTAGAAGTATCAACACTTCTTGATAACCTACCACAAGAGATCATTTCAGCCTTCAAAGAAGAAAATTTTATTACACCTGATAATAAGCTTTCTTTGCAACAAGTTGAAAAGACGGGAGCTTTCAAAGAAATTAAACATTTTTGCAAATGGCTTGATGGTTTATGGCTAGAGCATTATGTGTTAGAACAAGTAAAAAATATTGCTGATAAGCAGATAAAAGACTACGGACTAAATTTTGAAATTCCTATTAAGGGGACTAGAGATGGGTTTGAGTTCGATGTTGCCTTTACACGGGGATATCAGCTTTTTGCAATTTCTTGTTCGACAACGAGCAAAAGAGACTTATGTAAAAGTAAGCTTTTTGAGGCATACCTTCGAGCAAGACAAATGGGAGGAGATGAAGCAAGAGTGGCTTTAATTTGTTGCTTTAACGAACCAGATACTCTCAAAGCTGAAATTTTGTCTTCTACAAATGATAAAAAAATTGCTGTATTTGGACGAGAACATTTAACAAATTTATCTGAAGAAATTGCTAATTGGATTGACCAAAACGATGAGGATGCAAAATGAGAAAATTTACCATAACTGTAATAGATACATCAGGGATTCAGGGTTATATTTTCAGCAGCAATCGTCTA
Organism: Nostoc sp. ATCC 53789; assembly: GCF_009873495.1. Classification (GTDB taxonomy): domain Bacteria; phylum Cyanobacteriota; class Cyanobacteriia; order Cyanobacteriales; family Nostocaceae; genus Nostoc; species Nostoc muscorum_A. The sequence continues at coordinate 50,141 of NZ_CP046704.1, forward strand.
CGAGAAAATATAGGAGCATCTCATTTAGTTTCTGAGGTAACAGGTGATTGGGTAGAAGAAACATTAGGTGTTCCAAAAAATCAGCAAAAAGAACCAATTGAAACAAGCGGACTTAATGTTGAAATAATTTATGCAGGTGGCGGCAACACATTAATAGTATTCAAGTCAAGAAAGATTGCTATAAATTTCACTAGAATATTGAGCAAGCGAGTTTTAGAAGAAGCACCTGGAATTAATCTAGTAGTTGCTCACAAAGAATTTGATTGGGATGAAGATGATCTTTATCAAGTAGTTAAAGATTTGATGGAAGGAGAAATTGACCGCCGAAAAAATGAGCGTATTCCTTCAGCACCATTACTAGGTTTAGGCGTGACTACTAGTTGTAATTCTACTCAACTTCCCGCTATTGATAGAAGTAATAAATATATTCAATATGGTGATGATGAAGAAGCAGACAGCTATTTTACTTCTACTGAAACTAAGCAAAAATTAAAAGCTGTCAATAGAGCAAATAAAAAACTGCAAGAAATGTTTGCTGATGTGGTTGACGGCGATATTTATCAGTTTCCCTACCGGACAGATCATTTAGGACGTTCTAAAAGGGAATCTAGTTATGCAGCAATTGTTCATGCTGATGGTAACGGTATGGGTAAACGTTTTCAAAAATATGGTGAAGACGCAGAAAATAATAGAGATTACATTCAAAGGATGCGTGATTTTTCTACAAGTGTTGAAGAGGCAGGTAAAAATGCACTTAAAGCTGTTGTGCAGGTAGTTGTAAAGTCAATACAAGAAGGAAAAGTTGTTGGTAAACTAGGAGAATTTCAACTCAAAGCTAAATACTATCTCCCTTTCCGTCCTTTAGTTTATGGCGGTGATGATATCACTTTTATTTGTGAAGGGAGATTAGGAATAGAATTAGCAGCTTTATTTCTTCGAGAATTTGAGAAACAGCGTGTTGCAGATTGTAAAAAGTTAACAGCTTGTGCAGGTATTTGTGTTGTTAAAACTCACTATCATTTCGCAAAAGCTTATAAAATTAGTGAGGAATTATGTAAAGAAGCTAAGAATTTAGTTAAAGAAAATAAAGAATTTGAGCCAGATGGATTTTCAGCAATTGATTGGCATTTAGCAGCAAGTGGTTTATTCGGTTCAATTTCTGAAATTCGCAAACTTGAATATCAAGTGAGTGTTGACAAGAAAGATACTTGGAATTTAGCAATGCGTCCTCTGCGATTGGAAAAGCATAGTAGTGAGTGGCGAACTTGGGAAGGTTTTACGCAAGTTGTTAAAGAATTTAAAGAAGGAGAGAATTGGAAAGAACGCCACAACAAAGTAATGGCCTTACGAGAAGTTTTACGTAAAGCGGATGAAAATGCGACTAAAGAGTTTTTATCAGCTTATAAATTATCACAACTGCCTTCTTTTCCAGAATCCAGTGGTCGAAGTGAACAATTAGCAAGAAAGGGGTGGCTCAACAACCGTTGTGGATATTTTGATGCTATTGAAGCGATGGAATTTTATCTTGAATTGGAGGATTAGGTGACTATTTATCAACTAAAAATAAAACTTTTAAGTGATACAACCTTTGGTAGAGGCGATGGTGTAGCTGGTTTAATTGATCAAGAAGTAGAACATGATCCTAGTGGATTTCCCTATTTACGTGGACGCACCTTAAAAGGTTTGTTGAGTGAAGAATGTGATAACTTAATTGCTGTTTTACCACCTGAAATTCGTTCTGAATGGGAAAATTTTGCCTGCATTCTTTTTGGTACACCAGGTAGTGTTCAGGGGACAATAGCATCGATGCACGTAGGAGATGCTTGTTTACCTGACGACTTACGAGAAGCAGTTGCTTTCCAAATTAAAAAGAAAACACTTACCACAACAGAAGTTCTAGATTCACTTACAACAATTCGTCGTCAAACTGCAATTAATTCTGAAACTGGCATAGCCGATAAGGGAAGTTTACGCTCTTTCCGTGTGGCAATTCGTGAACTTGAATTTAAAGCCGATTTATTATTTGAAACCCAACCCAGTCAGGAAATACTGTCAGTTTTAGGAGTGGGTACATTAGCATTACGACGTATAGGAAGCGGACGGAATCGAGGTCGTGGATATGTACGATGTACTCTGCATGATGATTCCGGGGTAGAAATTACACAAAGCTATATAAGCCTATTGGGAAAAATTCAGGAGAAAAGCGCATGAAAACAATAACTTTTTCATTGCACACTCAACAACCATTACTTGCTACTTCATTTCAAGGCGATCCAAATAGTGATGTTTCCTACAATTATATTCCTGGTAGTATGATTCGGGGTGCAATAATTGGACGTTATATGAAAGAATATCATTTATCAGATTTAGATTTGAATGATGATGTAGTAAAACGTCTTTTTTTTGATAATAATACTTGCTATCTAAATGGTTATTTACTAAGTCAGAAAAAAAATCAGGAAAAGCGTACCTTACCTGTACCTCTGTCTTGGTTCAAAGACAAGGATTCACAACTGAGTGATAATTCATCTCAGATCACAGTTTACGATTTCAGTATTGATGAAGAAGAAAAGCCAGAAACACCAAAGTCTGTTGGAGAATCTTTCTGGACAGAAGAGGATGGAGTTACATTTTATAAAGAAAAGCGGCGGATTAATATTCATAACCGACGCGATCGCAAAAAAGGACGCTCTAGTCAAGAAGAAGGGGAAATATTTTGTTATGATGCCATAGATACTGGACAATTTTTTCAAGCTGTCATTCTGTGTCATGAAGTTGACGCAGACTTTTTGAAAAATTTACTCCAAAAATCAGTGGATATTTGGCTAGGTGGTTCTCAAAGTGCAGGTTACGGATATACGAAAATATCTGATGTGAATTGTCATGATACTTGGAATGAAATAAATATTCCCGCTACTGAACGTATTAACCGCGAATGTTTAACAATTACACTTTTGAGTGATTTGATTGTACGTGATGAGTGGGGCCAATATGCCGTTATTCCGCCATCAAAACAACATCAAACACCAGCACCATTGACAAAGGAACTGGAAAAATTTTTGGGAACACTTAAACCACAGAGTAGCTTTGCTGGTAACAATTTAGTAGGTGGATTTAATCGTAAATGGGGACTACCTTTGCCTCAAGTTCCAGTATTAAAAGCAGGAAGCGTATTTGTCTTTGAGAAGATTTCTATAACTTCGGAGCAAATTCAACAATTAGAAAATTTAGGCATTGGTGAGCGCAGAATTGAAGGATTTGGCAGAGTTGCTGTGAACTGGCTAGAAAAACGGCATTTTTATGCCAAACAATCTGAATCTCCAAAAATATCTAGTCAGCCTGTATTAAAACTACAAACATCACAAACTTTAGCAGCACAAATGGCAGAGAGATTATTGCATCAAAAAATGGAACACGCGTTACAAAAGCAAATTGGATCTCAAGAAATAAAAGGTGATATCAAAAGTAGCCAACTGTCTCGTTTGCAGATGGTAGCACGACAAGCATTATCAACAGGAGACTGTAATTTAGCTTTGTCTTTTTTGAATAATCTTCCTTCTAATGCTAGGGGTCAATTTGAAAGAGCCAAAATCAAAGATCAATCAATTGATAAATCCTTTAAGCAAAAGCTGGATGAGTGGTTGAACAATCCTTTATCTTCAATTAAAAACCAGCAAGATTTAATAGTCAAAATTGCAGATGTAGAACGAAGTATAACGGATGAATTTGCTAAAGAAAATAAACTAGCTGAAAAATATACATTGCGATTAATTATGGCAGTAGCTAAAAAGGCAACAAAGGAGAAAAGGAATGATTCATGAATCCCTAAGATATCGCAATCATCGTCGTATTATTGAACGGATAATAATCAAGGGAAGGTTAGTTTTAGATACTCCGACTTGTTTAGCAAGTGGCGATGCTGATAGTGATACTGATTTAGTCATTTTACGTGACAGTTTAGAAGATAAAGCATTACTAATGGGTTCTTCTATTGCTGGAGCGTTACGCAATTATTTACGAGATTATAAATATGGTTATAACGCAGAAGAAATATCTGTATTATTTGGCGGACAACGTAGTGACGAAGAAGGAGAACAAAGTCCTTTAATTATTAATGATGCCATTAGCAACACTGTCCCTCATATAGAATTGCGAGATGGAGTAAAGATTAACAGCATCACCAGAACTGCTGAAGATGGACAAAAATATGACTTGGAATTGCTGGAAACTGGAACGCAATTTAACATTTGTTTTGAATTATTAATAGAAAATAATCGAGAACAATTAATTAGAGAGTTAGTAATTGTTCTCGAAGGATTAGAAAATGGTAAAATTTCTGTTGGAATGAAAAAACAACGGGGTTTTGGTCGCTGTCACGTAGAAGAATGGCAAGTTTGGAAATTTGATTTGCGGAAATCTGATGAACGAATAGCTTGGTTAAATTTTGAGCATTGGCAACCAGGTTTCTTACCTAATCATCCAACTCATGAATCAATTGAAGAAGCTTTAGGTTTGTTTTTGGATGAAAAAGAAGATAAACGCGATCGCTTAACCATTAACGCCACATTCACCCTTGCTACTTCTCTATTAATTCGTTCTGGACAAGCATCCAGTGATAAAGCACCAGACGTAGTACACCTCAAATCTCGACGTGATGGAGAACTTGAACCTGTGTTATCTGGTACAAGTTTAGCGGGGGTATTACGTCATCGTGCAGAACGAATTGTTAATACTCTCCAGAAAAATACAATCATTATTGATGAAATATTTGGTGTTGATTTTAGCAAGGATAAAACTAAGAAACCAAAAGCAAGTCGTTTGATTGTTCATGAAAGTGTTATTAAAGAAACTAAAGATTTGGTACAAAATCGCATAGCTATTGACCGTTTTACAGGTGGTGCTTTGCATGGTGCATTATTTAATGAACAACCAATTTTTGGGAGCGATGAAACAGAGTTGAAGCTGGAATTGGAATTACGTCAACCGAAACCTCATGAAATTGGTTTGTTACTATTGTTAATTAAAGACTTGTGGACTGGAGATTTACCTGTTGGTGGTACGAGTAGTATTGGAAGGGGAAGATTACAGGGTAAAGAGGCAACAATTACTTTAGCTTCAGAAAATAAAATTTGGAATATTACTCAAGTTTCAAAAGATGAATCTTTGATTATAGATAATGCTGAAGATTTAGAAAAGTTTGTTTATGCATTAAATGAGGAGGTAGCTACTTGAATAAACCAATACGTAAAGCTTTGGATATTCCAACTAATTTAGATATATATCAATGGTTAGAAGAGCAAGCTAAAGAATATAAATTAAGGTTTCTGTTAGCTCACGCAGAAGATGGAGTGATTTGGGGAAAATTTGAAGATGGTAAATTATTAACGGCAGATAGTGCATTTGATTTTTTGCCTAAATTACGTCTTTTTACTTTGCAACAATGTCGGGCTTTTGGTGAAAGATCGGAAGTAATGCTTTGGCAGAATAATGAGGGTTTTAAAGCTCGTTTAATTCAAGATCAAAAAGATACAGAACTTATCCCCGAAAATCAGATTCTTTGGGGAACACAAGCAGATAAAATTTGTGGTGATTTTACTTTAGTCTCCGATGGTTCGCAAGGTTTACGTCATGCGGTGCCTTTAACTGATATTGAATTTGATAAGAATCAGAAATTATATCGTCCTTTGCGTTTAAGTGTTCATCACTATATTGATTACGACGATTCGGGTGTAGCTCGAATTGATCTAAGCCGTTTAGTTAACTTAACTACTTTTAAGGAGATTAAAAAATGAATCCGAGACATATTTCTAAAGTACTAGATGAGCGTAAAGCGATCGCTCCCTATAATTTTGTAGAATTACCTGAAAAAGTAGTTCAAATATCACCAGAATCTCTACCAAAAGAAAACCGCTATTGCGAAAATCGCTATACTGGCAAAATTGAATGTACTTTAACTACTGAATCACCGCTATATATTAGATGTGGATTAACAAAGGAAGAATTTAAATGTGGTGTAGAAACAAAAGATTTGCCAGACTTCTTTTACACCAATCCTTTAGAAAAATATACAAAACCTGTTATTCCTGGTAGTAGCTTGCGGGGAATGCTGCGGAATTTAGTTGAAATTGTTAGTTTCAGTAAAATTGAGCGAGTATCCGATAATCAACGTTTATTTTTTCGTGCAGTAGCAGCAAATCCTAACAAAGATTCTTCGGGAAAAGAATACAAGCAATATGTTTTTTCTAAAAATATTGAGGCTGGATATCTGAGCAAAGATAATGAAGGATGGTATATTCAGCCAGCAAAAATTTTTGAAAAAGAAACATTTGCTTGGGTTAGAGAGAAGGAAATTAGTTTAAGCAATATTAAAAAATTTAATGATAATGAATATTATCCTCAATATATTTCTATAAGCTATGAAACTGTAGATAGAGATATGAGTGATAGAGCTAAACGTTTATTTGCTTTGAACGTGGATTTAGCAGATATTTATAAAGCAAAGGGAGTATTGGTGACAAGTGGAAATATGAAGCAAGGTAGTGAGTCTTCACCACGCCGAAATCATTGTATTGTTTTTGAAAAAAACGCTAATTCTCCCAAGTTGAGAATAGATGATAAAGCTATAGAACATTATCGTAATGCACTTACTGATTTTCAAAAACTACCACCATTCGATAAAAATTGGGGAATGTTGAATGAAAATTGCTCTGTTGTATTTTACTACCCTCCTCAAACTGGTAATAAAGTAGGGTTTTTCGGTCAAAGTCCTAATTTCCGCATTCCCTATTCTCCCGAAGGTAATGGACAGGCAGCTACTGTTGTAGATTTTATTCCATCAAATGTGAAGAATCAAAATAATTCTTCCATTATTGACTTAGCTGATGCAATCTTTGGTTGGGTTAAGGAAGATAAAAATTTACCTCAAAATGTGCGTCAGCGTGGAAGTAGAGTGTATATCACCGATGCTAAATATAAGTTTGATAAAAATGGCATCTGGTATAAAGGCAATCCTGATGATACACTAATTCCTCAAATTCTTAGTGAACCAAAACCAACTTGCTTTCAGCATTATCTAGTTCAGCCAGATGATACAAAAGCTGACCAATCAAAACTGAAACACTATGCCAATGAACCAAAATTAGAAACAGTCATTCGTGGGCATAAACTTTATTGGCATAAAGGAATAAACCCTGATATTGAGCATCCTGAAGGGAATAATGCTTCAGGAAATCAAATAACTAAAATTAAACCAATTAATAGAAAAGTAACGTTTGAATTTAACATTCATTTTGACAATTTAAGCAAAATTGAGCTTGGCACAATTTTGTGGATACTTGACATTGCTCAAAGTGATAAATATCGTCTCAAACTTGGTATGGGTAAACCTTTAGGTATGGGTGCTGTTAAAATTGAGCCATATTTGTATTTGAGCGATCGCACTTCTCGTTACAGTAAACTTTTTCATAGTAACAAATGGGCAACTGAGGAAAACACTGCTACTAGTCAAGACTATAGAGATTTTGTGAAAGCATTTGAAGAATATATCCTTGATAATATTAGTGTAGAAGACTATCCCCAAGAAAAGAAGAGATCAGAGCTAAATCATATTTCACATTTACCTCGGATAGAAATGTTATTAGCTATGTTGAGTTGGGAAGAAAATCCATCGTCAAAAAATATTGAGCAAACACGCTACATGGAAATAGAACGTAAAAAACTACCTCGTATTGGTAACGATCCAAATGAATACAAAGAACGTCGTGTACTACCAACTCCACTCCAAGTGATTGGATTAGATGATAACCGTAGAATGAATACTCCTTCTTCACCCTCTAATTCAGGTAGTCCTACTGATGCTCCAAAACCGAAACCTAAACTTAAAGGTAATGATGTAGGTAAACTAATACCAAAGGATAAGCAGTCTCAACAAAAGCCCAATGCTAACTCTCAAGGAGGTAATGCTGCTATAGCTAGACCACCGAAACCGAAAAAATAAGGGCGATCGCACCTATCCCTATATCCCAGAGGCGCAATTGACCAACCTAAACCATCTGTCCCCTTACCCACTCCCTAATCGCTTGTCGGAAAACTCGTCTTCCTACCATACGGTATCTTTCAATTAGTGATGGAATTTCTTGAATATTCAGATTAGGAAACACTAAACTTGTTTCTCTTTCAACATATTCCTCAACTTGCAACTGGTAAATTTTTATTTCTCCAGAGTCATAAGACCAAATTTCAGGTACGCCTAACCGTGCATAGATGGGAAAGCGATCTAAAGATTTACTGGTAACATCAATTTCTAAAGCTAAATCTGGAGGTGGGTCTTGATTTAAATCAAACTTGAGTTTACCTCGAATTAAGGCTTCATTTTGAACTTATCGCGGCAGTCCCTACCCTCAACTCTTAGTACGGTAGGGATCGGAGCGGGTTATTGGAACGAAGTGGAAATAACCAATCCATACTTCGACAACGCTTACGTATAAATATTTATTCAATTGGGGCATCTTGCTCTTTAATGTACTGTTTTAATTTATCAATCGGTGCGCCGCCACTTGATGCGACATAATACGAGCTAGACCAAAATAAAGGTTTCGAGTAAAAGTTTTCAATATGTTCCTTAAATTCTTTACGAATAACCCTACTGCTAGCAGATTTTAGGCTAGAGGTAAAGTCAGAAATATTGGGAGCATCCACTTTTGGAAGAAACACCTAATCAGACAGCAAGTAAACCATTAAGATAAGCTTAAGCGTTCAGAGAGGATGTGATTAACACTTTCAACATTCCACTGTGCGCCAGAAATTTTAATCCTTAAACCAATTTGTTTAATTGCAGACTCAACGGCACCAGAACCAATAGAACATAATTGTTCAGCCTGATAATAGCTGTAATTGACAATGCGAGGGAGATGCTTTTCCAGATAAGCGATGAAATTTTTAGCTTGTTTACCTCGGCAATAATTAAATAAAGTCTTGGCTGCTTCTACTTGACCTTTCCACAATAAAGTTTCCGCAGCTTTGAGTCGCTTCAAAGAACCACCAACTTTATAAAGATTTTCCTTTAGATGATACCAATCCAAAATTTCACAGCGAGAAAACTGGTCTTGACCAAATTCTCGCACTAGATTCCACACACCATCGTGACCATCTCCCAAGCAAACAAGGGGGTCTACCAACTGTTGGCTATTAACATAATCAATTAATGATTGGTTGTCATCAAAAAATGCACCATAGTAAATCCCTTGCAGGCGAACAGTTTTATAATCTCGCCAGTGACAACCTGCTTTTGGTTTACCTCGCAGTCGAACTTTGCCTCCATCTACACTTACTTCGGAGACGGCTTGCAATGCTAAGGGTAGTTGAAAATCTTGTGACAAAACTAATTTTTGTTGGGTTGAGTGACCAACTTTTACTCCTGTTAGTGCCTCTACCTCTATTTCTGCATTCTGGTAGGAAATATTTGCTGATAGTCTCAAACAACACTTTTTCAGTAATGGACTTAACCTAGTTCTTGGTTTTAAACCCAGTCTCTGTAACTGTTTAGCTTTAAGAGTTAGTTCTCCAACCAGGCTTTTTATTTTCCTTGTTTTACCTACTTTTGTCCCTGTTTTCTGTTCGACAAAAAAAGGGCTATTTCTGGACTCACACGTTCTAGTATTTGACTACGAACTTTTTTTTCTATACTTTCTAGGTCTGTTAACTGACTCTTATCCGCTTCTTCATATAGTAATTTTGCAAGTTCCCTTACACAGGCTTTTATTTGTTCTTCTCTATCTTGGCTCATAGTAGTTGATGCACTCTTTTTATCTCCTTTTACATTCTCCCTTATTTTGTATATCTTCCAAAAGTAGATGCTCCCGAAATATTGTTGTCTGGATGGTAATCTACCAATAAATGAACATGGTCTTGTTCACCTGAAAATTCTACCAATATGCAATTAGTTTTAATGCAGATATTTGCAAAAATATCGTGCATCCTCTCAACGATTGGTGCGGTAATTGCTTTTTTGCGATACTTAGTAATGAAAACAAAGTGCAAGTGAATAGAAAAAAAACAGCGTGTGACCCTTTACGAGGAAGCATTTGATAAGTAACCGTGTCTGTTATATTCTGATTAATATACCAGATTTTTGGAGGAAACAAAAACATCCTGTGGCAACAAGACGAATGACCTTTCGGCTATACCCAAACAAGAAAACTGAATTAATTTTGCGGTATCACCGAAAGCTCCATAAGGACTTGTATAACGCCGCAGTAAATAACAGATTTAACCAGTACAAAATCTATAATCACAAAGTTGATTATTTTGAGCAGCAAAACTGTTTACCTGCGTTTAAAGAGATTTGGATAGAGTATAAAGAGCTTCCTAGCCATGCACTGCAAGCAACTCTTAAGCGTGTTGACTTTGCATTTGAGCGTTGGTTAAAAGGATTAGGTAAGCGTCCGAGATTTAAGTCAATTAGACATTATTCAGGATGGACTTATCCAGACTGTGCAGGTTTTAAAGTAGAATCTGAAGGCGAGAATGGATATCTCAATTTGTCTAAGATTGGGCGTATTCAAATGCGTGGACAGGCTAAATATTGGGGCAAACCAACTACTTGCACTATTCTTTATCGCAATAGTAAATGGTACGCCTCGATTACTGTTAACGTATTAGACCAAATTCTCAAGCCAGAGATTCTATCCTGTGGTGCTGTTGGTATTGATCTGGGGTGTAAATCTGCGCTATCAATTACTGATGGGGAAAATCATCAACAAATTGACGCACCGAAATTCTTGAGAAGCGCAGAGCATTTAATCAAGAAAGCTTCTATTGACAAGAGGCGTAAGCGTGCGCCAAATAGAAAGAAAAAAATAAAAGCTTCTAGACGGTTCAAAAAAGCTCAATTAAAAGTTAGTAAGCTTACCCGCAAGGTTGCAAATCAACGTCAGAATTGGGTACATCGGGTTGCAACAGAAATAGTTAGCAGTAATAGCTTCGTTGCAACTGAAAAGCTAGAAGTCAAAAACATGACCGCTAAAGCTAAAAAAGGTAAGCGCAAGAAGCAAAAAGCTGGACTAAACAAGTCTATTCTTGACGTTGGTTTTGGAATGCTACGCAGCACCATTAAATACAAAGTTGAGCAGATTGGTGGTGTATTTATCGAAGTTCCAACGCGAAGAGTTTTGCCTTCTCAAACCTGTCCCAAATGCGGAAATCAACACAAAAAAACACTTTCGCTCCGAGTGCATGAGTGTAGTTGCGGATACGTGCAGGATAGGGATATTGCTGCTGCCGAAGTTATGCTTTATTGGGCTAAAGGCAATCTGCCGGGGTCAGGAACTGGCCTCGCAGACGCTGATGTTACTAGCTCTACTTCACGCACCCGCAAACAAGCGGGAAGTATGAAGCAACTGGGGCAAATGAAGCGTCAGAAATCTCAGGTAAAGCTTGCTAAAAACGACTTTGGGAATGTAGAAACCCCAAGCTCAGGCGAAGCCAGCTTGGGGTAGTTCATAATAAAAACAATTATCAGATTCAATTCCAGCCTTTTTTAGTTCTCGCTTCCAGGTAGTTGAGCCGTAACACTCATAATCTAGCTCCAAAACATCAGCCGTATCTTTGATTTCTTTAAGCCGCACACTCGTGACTTCCAGTCATGAGTTAGGCGTTCTATATTGAGCGTAACTTCGTGTTAAAATTAAAGTGTGCAGTAACAATTGTAAAAAAGTGCCAGCCATCCAAAAAGCATTTAAAGTCACTCTCATACCTACACACAACCAAGAAGTCTTAATCAACAAGACTATTGGTTGTGCAAGGTATGTGTACAACCGCTTTTTGGCATTAAGAAAAGAGCTATATAATACTGAGCAAAAAACCTTAAGCTACAACGCTTGTAGTCAGCAACTAACTGTACTAAAGAAAGAAAATGAATGGCTCAAAGAAGTAGATAAGTTTGCCTTACAGAACTCACTCAAGAATTTAGAGACAGCATACAAAAACTTTTTTGCTGACTTAAAGAAGGTTAAAAGCAAGAAAGTGGTAGGGGTTCCTAAATTTAAAAAGAAGCATGGGTGTAAGCAATCTTACAAAACTAACCTGACTAACGGCAACATTCAAATTATAGAGAATCGTTTAAAACTTCCCAAGTTAGGATGGATTAAGTTTCACCAGTCTCAGGACATTAACGGGAAGCTTGTAAACGTTACCATAACTCGTACTTCATCAGGTAAATATATTGCTAGTATTCTGTGTGAAACAGAGATAGAGAAACACTTTCAAGTTACTCAAAATATTGGCTTAGACTTGGGAATTAAATCCTATCTTGTTACAAGCAATGGTGAAGTTGTAGATAATCCCAAATATTACCGGACTCAAAAAAGGAAGTTACGTAAAGCACACAAAAAACTATCTCGCACTGTAAAAGGTAGTAGTAATAGAGCCAAAGCGAAAATCAAGCTGGCTCGTACCTATGAACGAATTACGAACTTGAGAGATGACTTTCTGCACAAGTTGTCAACTCGTCTAATCAAAGAAAACAGCATTATCTGTATTGAGGATTTGCGAGTTGCCAATATGGTAAAGAATCACAAACTAGCATTGAGCCTGGCTGATGCTAGTTGGACTAAGTTCGTTACTATGCTTGAATATAAAGCTTTGTGGCATGACAGAATTGTGCAAAAAGTCGGGACATTTTATCCTTCGTCTCAAACTTGTAATCATTGTGGTTTTATTAACCCATTAGTTAAAGATTTAAAGTTACGTGAATGGTCTTGTCCTAGCTGCAATAGTTACAATTTAAGGGATAAAAACGCAGCACTTAATATATTAAGTGAGGGTTTGAGATTACTAACCGCCGTCGGTACGCCGGAGGTTATAAAAAACGCCTGTGGAGAACTTGTAAGTCCTGAAGTAATTCAGGCACAGATCGTTGAAGCAGGAATCAAGCCACTTTTAGTGGTGTGAGGTTCAAGATGTCACCAATTATTTCTTTGTAATATTCGTGTTCTGGTAACGGTGTCATAATCTCTAATGTGCCATCATCATAAGCTACCCTAGCTGAACGGCTTTCACCTAAGTCTACTAATAAATTCTCAAACTTTTGCCAACTGATATTATAAAGAACCACTCGGTCAGCGCGATGTTCAGTTAGCAGCATAATTCCTCGCAGAATCAGTAAGCAGTTAATGATAATCAGTATTCAGTAAGAACTTAGTATAAGTTTCCAAATTTATAACTGATTACTAACTAATATCAAAATCATCCTAATTCATTTTATCAATTATGATTAGTGAATATTTCCAAACTCTAACCACCTTCCCCCCACGCAACTTTCAACGAGAAGCGATCGCTAAACTCTTACAGCGTCAAGACATCCTCCTCCGGGCACCAACAGGGTCAGGAAAAACAGAAACAGCGATCGCACCCTTCCTCTTCGCCAAAGCCCTGAATATAGACTTTCCCAATAAACTCATCTACGTTGTACCTCTGCGAACCCTAGCCAACAGCCTCCGCCAACGGGCTGAAATATTAATTGCGAACTGGGAGAAGGTTTATCCATCATCCCATTTTCTAGCTGTCACCCTACAAACAGGAGAGAACCCAGAAGACCCGCGCTTTGAAGGTGATATAGTTTTCTGCACAATTGACCAAATGTTGAGCAGCTTCCTGAATATCCCTTACTCAGTCGGTCGTGGTTCTGCCAATGTGAACTCAGGAGCAATTTTTGCTTCATATCTAGTATTTGATGAATTACATCTGCTTGACCCAGACCGCTCTTTCGCTACTGTTTTGAAAGTTTTGCAACAAGTTAAAGGCATTTCCCCATTTTTGCTGATGACCGCCACTTTAACTAATGAACTTGCAACCCAAATACAGACGTTGGTAAACAATGGAAATTATTCAAGTTGAAGATGCAGATTTACAAGCGATAGAAGGCGATCGCTGTCGTACCTTTCAAGCTGTGTCCCATCCTCTTAACGCTTCGGTAATCCTAGACGATATTCGAGCTTATCAGCGTAAACGAGTGATAATCATCTGTAACACAGTTTCTCAAGCTCAGGGATTATTCCGCGATTTAGAGGAACTGAACTACGAGGGAATATTACACGTTACATTGTTACATTCTAGATTCCTCCCAGAACACCGCGCCCAAAAAGAAACTGACCTCAAAAGCATATTTGCCCAAAGCTGGCAAGATGATGGTAATTGCTACGTTTTGATTTCTACCCAAGTAATAGAAGCAGGAATCAACATCACCTGCCAAGTCATGCACACTCAACTTTGTCCAATGAACTCGCTTTTACAACGGGCTGGACGTTGCGCTCGGTTTGGTGGTGAGCAAGGAGAAGTCTATATTTATCCTACAGTTGAAGTTAACGCAGCTTCTTGTAAAATAGCGATCGCAGATTTAGAACTAGAAGAAGAATCAGCACCTAAAAAGCAAAGCTTTCTGCCATATCCTCAAGAAACCTGTGAACTCACATGGTCTGTGTTGCAGGAACATACCCAATCTGTACAAGCGAATGAGAATGTTGGATTTCGTACTGAAGAACAATGGATAAATCAAGTTCACACTAGAGAAGACTTACTACAGCAACAGCGACGACTTAACAACCGGATGAATTTTGAACAACGCTTTGAAGATGCGTTTTTTAGAGGGGATCAATCTGCCGGGAGAGAATTGATTCGGTCAATCGATAGCCGCAGTGTATTTATCTGGGAAGAAGATGGCTTAATTGATATTGAAGAGGAAGTAGTTGATCCCCAAAAACTGCTAAGTTTTTCGCTGCCTGTTTCCATGCTATGCAAAGTGTGGCGGGAGTTTCAAAATATGGAATTTGGAGCAGACTGGATTTTTAAGCAGATTGAAAATCCAAAAGGGAAAGCAGAAACGTATAGTCAACCTGTTTGCACTCCAATTAAATCTCGTGAGGCACTGATTGGCAGTATACGGATTTTAGTCAATCCTCGCTATGTTCATTATGACGAACATATTGGCTTGTTAATTGGTATTGATGTTTTCGGGAACCACTTTGTTTCTCCTGATAAATCAAAACGTGTAATCGCCAGTGAGTATCGCTATAACATGGACAATTATGTAGGGCATCTAGTGTTGATGTGGAAATGCTGGCGGGAAGTATTTACAGTAAACCGATTAAAAAATGGAGTGTCCCAAGAAACTACTTTTACTAGTGTTCGTGATGAACTGTTAGCGGCTGGTGGACGATTTATCAGAGGTAAAATTTTTCCGCAGACGCAGGAGAAAGAAGCAGAAGCTTTATTTGAAATGTTGGTATTTCTAGCTATTTTCACCCATGACCTGGGGAAACTGCAAGTGAAATGGCAAGAAGTGATGCAGGGATGGCAAGCGATCGCTCATTCTTCATTCTCTGGCAGAAACCCTGGAAAACATCTATTAGCGCACACTGACTACAGCCCAGAAGACAGACATCAACGAGATGCGCTCAAAGACTATGAAAAGAAACACAAGCGTCCAAACCATGCTGTTGAAAGTGCTTACTTAGCCCAAGATATTCTTAAGCAATCGTTAGTACCCCTACTGCAAGATAATTTCTTGGCAGACATAGAGCAAATTAAATACATCTGTCATACAGTAATCATGGCTGCGGGTCGTCACCATTCTGCTTGGGCAGGGGGATGGGATCAAGCAGCAACAGCTAAGATTAAAAGTATAGAGTTACACCCAGGGGCAAAGCAAGCGATCGCTGATAGTTGGCGGAGTATTCATAGGTTTCTGCCACAGCCATTATCCTTAGCAAAAGCAAACTTGGGTAAAGATGTGTACCCGATTAAAAAAGACTTTGATTTAAATAGGTTTACCCCCGACCAAACTGAATATTTGCAACTTTACTTGCTAATAGTCAGAGCTTTGCGCCTTTGCGATCAGCGTTCAGTACAGCTTCACAATATCTAGCTATCACCGGAATCGACCAGCGAAGTCTTGATTTATCGCCTGTGCCCGCAGGTGTGCCATCACAAGTACAGCAAAGGAAATATCCTAGCGTGGCAAAACTAGCTAGAGCAAAAATTTAAACGTAGTAAATTCGTTATTATTGAAAATTTTGGTTTACCTATTTACGCCTATTTCAATCATTAAAAATCTACTCTAGCAAGTTTTACCACTCTAGGAAATATCAGTTTGCTCTAACTCTAACCAATAGGCTTCGTATTTGGAAAGGTCTGACAGATTGTATTGGAATAGCCCTCTTCCAAGGGGGTATAGAATCTTTGGAAGTACACAACGCTCATGGGTAAAACGCCAGATGACAGAGCGCTTATTTATTACCAAAAAATTTGGCACTTATGCTGACACCTTTCTAATGCTAGGTCTGGTGCAGCTTGTGGAATATGCCCTGAAAGCGACTAACCAAAAAATCGATATTCAGCTTGTGGATGAAGGGACACGCTACTGCATCCAGTTGAAGAAGGCTGTCAATTTAGAACCAATAGGTAAATTAAGTTACACCAACCCCTTTCCACCAGTCAAAGGTAAAAAGACAGATATCAGCAAAATATCTCAGGAAACAATTATCTTTGACACAGTAGAACAAAGCGATGCGCGAAAACTCTACCGAGATTATGTATTTCAGCAACGGGGCAAAGTTCAATTTCATGAAGATGCACCAGATCCACCCCATCCTAGTACTCAAAATGGTGTAGTCCTAACTTCGATGCGCCACGATCGCAATCATAACGAACTGTGGCAATTGGGTTGGCAGAATAAGGATGACTACGGCATTTTGCTTGTTACCCTCTTCCAAGCTTTTAGCCAGGAGAATTACTCTAGCTTGAATGGAGAAACTAAGCAGGTTGCGGAGTTATTCAAACAAGCGACTGGTCGCCAGTTGCCTAGTGAGGCCAGTGCCGTGAAAGTTTATCTGCCCACATCAGTTCAGGGAGTTAACCGTATCAAGGCAGATAGCAACAAAGTAGATTCTCAAAAGGCAGATTGGTTAACTTTATGGCTGATTGCAGGAGGATTATTTAGCTTTGGGGTTGCGGAACGGGTCAAGATTGCCGAACGAGTTTATGACTGGCGAGTTGTAGCGTTGGAACCATTAGATATTCAGTTGAGCAAATATCGGGAGGTGTTAGATAAATTACGCAAATATAACCCACCTTCTGGAGGATATGGGATTGCCCGCTTTGATGCAGAGTTGGTGTTGCGGTTTTGTCAACAATTGCTCAATAGTCACCCATCTCAAGCTGATGCAGAACTAGATGACTTTGACCTATGGCAACCGATTAACCATTTTGTCAGCAACTTTGTAGGTACTCACTTTGGCTCCAAAGGGCAAGTTTATGGTGTCAAGGAAGTTTTTACTTTGGGGCTTCCTGGGTGGATTCGACCAGAAAATTCTGAGGAATTGACAGATTATCTGAAGGTTCTAAATGAGCATCTGTTTGTGATCGGTAGCCTATCGGCGGAAGAGGGACACAGCGAACTGTTGGCTGCATATCGAGATTTTATTACTGGGACAAATCTTCGTAGGTTTTTTCGTTTTCAGGCCAGCTACGCCGATTACATAGTTAAACGCTTGGCAGATCCCAAAGCAAAACCTCCCCGTTTATTTTCAATTGCTGGACTGAACACTATGACTAAAAAAGACACAGATTTCACCAAAATTACTACAGACCCCAGCTTTCTCCGCATCGCCAAAGCAATTAATCAAGCAACAGTATATGCAGGGAAGGTGAAAACCCAACAGGGTGTTATAGAACTAGATTGGCAACGCACCTATGGATTGGCACAGCGTTTGAGCAGTCAATCTGGCTCCAAGAAGGATTTTTTGAGCGAAATTACTGATTTTCTGGCGAAATACCAAGCAGAAAATTTACGCTTATCGGAACAACTTCTCAAGGAAGGCAAATCCCTAAGACGAGTTTGGACAACCAAAGAAGACTTAGATCGATTAGTTGAATTGGTTGAAAACTATGACACAGTACTGGTTGCCAATTTGTTAATTGCCTACGGGTATGCCCGTTGGACAAAGGCGAAGGAAGTGGATTTGGAAGATGAGAATGCGGATATTAATGACGAGCAAGATTTAAACAACTTGGAACCAACTGAAAATTTAGGAGAATCCAACAATGACTAATACACATTTTCCCGTTCATTCAATTTCAGTTAGTGGTACATTGTCCTGGCAACTTCATGCTCTGAATAATGAAGGCAACGAGGGCAATCAATCGCTAACGCGACGCTACTACATTATTCAGAAAGACATGACTGAACCTGAATATGTTAATGGAGTTTCCGGGGATATGCTCAAACATATCCAAGCAGAACATCTGCACCGGATTGCGATTCAGGAAGGGCTAACACTTTCAGAAGGGGGCAAGCAATTTCATCCTGACCGTATTGGTTATGACTTAGAAAAAGGACTTCCGGTTTTTACGCAGTCAAACACAGATTTAACTGCCAAAACGAACCAAGTACTCCAGCTTTGCACAATCAGCGACTTAGAGGGATTTATGGTGACAGTTAAGGGTGGACAAACTCTAAAACGGGAATCTGTAATTGAGTTTGGAGCAGCTGTAGGTTTACCAACCTTAGTCAAAACCCAGAGCTACTTCCATGCGAAATATGGGACAGATAACCCAACTCCTTACAATGTACAGGTAAATTCCGGTTTATATGCAACTGTCCTCAATATTGAAGCTTTTCGTATTGGCTACAATCCCCACAATTTTAGCTACAGCATTGATCCTATTGAGCGCAAAAAGCGGCTAGATGTCTTACTAAAAAGTGTGCTGTATACATACCTGCAACCCAATGGTGCAAAGCGCAATACCCATTTACCCCATCCTGACCATTTTGAAGGTGTAATTACTGTTAGCACTCGCCGTTGTCCCGCACCAATGCTCAGTCCCTTATCCGCAAGTTACAGCCGCCAAATTCATAGCTTGGCTGACACCCTAAATAATCTCAACGGTGCAGGTACAATTCACTGCTTTGATTTTGAGACAATTGCCCAGTTCGCCGAACAAATTCAAACCCTAATTGAGCGATCGCAACCTTGGGAGAGTAACAATGCCGAAGCCATCGAATAAATCAAAATCTTCACTGTCCAAACAGGAGCAGCAGGTGAAAGTAAACTCCAACCAATGGTTAACCCTTACTTATCAGCCCGTTAGTCTATTCTCCCTCAAACGCTCCGATGCAACGAGCATGGCGGCTCGGTCGAATCTAGTGCCAACTCCCTATGCGATCAAGATGGCATTGCTGAAAGTCTTGCTCGAAAGTCAAGGAAGGCAGCATCAAAGTAATTTTGATCAATGGATTAAAAGCGAATTTACCTGGATTCGAGACTTACAAATTTATATTTGGCCACCAGAGCAATTGGTTGTGAATCGCAACGGCTACAAACTCCGCTACTACGATCAAACTGCTGATAAGGCAGATAAGAGCCGGACAACACTACCTATGCAGGGTGGGTTTGTTTTTCGGGAATGGGTGCATTTACAAGGACATCTACAAATTTGTTGTGGTGGTTGCGATCGCTTGGCAGAACTAGAGCGGCTGTTTGCTCAAATTAACTACTTTGGCAAACGGGGCTGTTTTTTTCAATATCTTCCAGAATACAAACAAGAAACTTCTGAACCATTATTTCAACCAAATCTGATTACTGGCTTTACAGCACAGCTAATGGATGATTTAGGTGAAAAGGCTACGTTTAACCGAATCAATCCTTTTTCCACTGAGAAGGCACAACTGGACAAAGACCGAGTAATTAAGCCTGGATTTCTACCTTTACGACTTGTTGCTACAAGCGCCCGTTATGATATGTACCAAAGATACTGAAGTCACATTCGCTGGACTTAGCATAGTTCTTAAACAAGTAGAAACTTCAATCAGCCCCACTCCACTGAACTCTTGGCTATCAGAAACCCAGCTTTTACCAGTTTGGATTCCTTTACGGATTAACGGAGGTGTTACCAAAATTATGCCTGTATTGCCAAGCTCAGTTCTGTATTCAAATCTGATGCAATCTATTTGTCAGCAGATTGCTCAGAATACCTTGGTGGAGTGGTGGCAAAAACCTTATGAACTAACAGGGGTTGAAGTAGATTCTGATGCTTTGCATGTGATTCAAGTTTCTGTTACATCTGCCGCATCCCTGCCAGCACTGGGACGAGCCATCCATGCTCAATGTTTTCAGTGGTTTGCTAATGCCGATACTGCCTTAGCTGAACACTTGCATCAACAAAATACCTTACCGTTAACTGCGGCAATGCAGTATGTTTCTCCACAAAAAATGCAGTTGAGAATTACCTTGTTGAAAAAAGAACTGCTAGCACCTTTACTTTGGGGATTAAGTACCAACCTGGGAGAGTCAATCATGCTGGCAGGCATACCTTGCCAATTGGGGAAGTGGATAGATATCGTGCAAGTTAGTAGTTTTGAAAAACTACTACAGGTAACAACCCAAAGTGTGATAGAGTTGCGCTTTCTTTCACCTACTAGCTTCAAGCAAAATCGAGGAGTACAGTCTTTCCCCCTACCAGAATTGGTTTTCAACAGTTTATTGCGCCGTTGGAACATATTTGCTCCACCAGAACAGCAATTTCCCGAGGTGGAGTGGAATGGTTTAGTTTCTGCTTATGATCTCAAAACCCATGCCTTAAAAATGGAAGGTGGAGCAGAAATTGGTGCCCAAGGATGGGTAAAGTATCGATTTTTAGATTCCCAGCAAGCAAGAATAGCCACAATCTTAGCTCATTTTGCAACATTCGCGGGAGTTGGGCGCAAAACAGCGATGGGAATGGGGCAAGTGAGATTGGTTGAATCCCGCTTACGAGGCTGAACTAAAAATACGTATTCAAACGAAAAGATGAATGAAGATTACTTACCTTTGGCATACCTAAATGCCTGGGAATATTGTCCACGCAGATTTTACCTTGAATATGTCTTGGGCGAAATGTCAGATAACGAGCATATTATCTTGGGTCGCCACATACACCGCAATATCAATGAAGAAGGAACACTTCAAGAAGGAGAGATGCTGATTCATCAGCAGCAGTGGGTCTGGAGCGATCGCTTGAAGGTCGCAGGTATCATTGATGCAGTTGAAGAATGCGATGGTCAGCTTGTCCCTGTGGAATATAAAAAAGGGAAGATGGCACAACATCTTAATGACCATTTTCAACTTTGTGCAGCAGCTTTGTGTCTAGAAGAACGTACCGGACGCTGCCTTGCTTATGGTGAGATTTTTTATCATACTAACCGCAGAAGACAGACAGTAGCATTTACACCTCAATTACGACAAATGACTGAGCAAGCAATTGTTCTTGCTCAACTTGCATCTCAAACAACTATGCCTGTACCAATTGATAACACTAAAAAGTGTCTTTCATGCAGTTTAAAAGAGATTTGTCTACCTTTTGAAGTTAAACAGTTACGGGTGTCAATGACTTCTGAAACCGAGGATTAATTTCATCGGGAGTAACTGACCCCTAAATTCAGAATAGCTGAATTCTTCTTCAACCATAACTCACTATCACAAATCTAAAATGTCAGTACTTTACGTAACTCAGGCTGATGCCGTTTTGAGCAAGAATTACGAAGCTTTTAATGTTGCTCTTAAACAATCAGATGGTTCTTGGAAAAAACAGACTGTTGCAGCCCAAACTGTTGAACAAGTTGTCTTGATGGGCAATCCTCAAGTCACAGGTGATGCTCTAGTTTATGCTTTGGAATTAGGTATGCCTGTTCACTATCTTTCTAGCTTTGGTAAATATCTGGGTTCTGCACTTCCTGGTTATTCGCGCAATGGTCAATTGCGATTAGCACAATATAAACTATATAGTGATCCCGTCGGACGTTTAGAATTAGTTAAAGCAATTGTGACAGCCAAAATTCATAATCAATATCAGGTTTTGTATCGTCATAATGAGCGAGATAATCCTCTTAAAGAGCGTAAAAGTCTTGTTAAAAGCCAAAAAACCATAGATCAGGTTAGAGGGATTGAAGGTTTAGCTGCACGAGAGTATTTTGCTTGCTGGCCACGGATGGTTGGAAAACAATGGACATTTACTGGTCGAAATCGTCGTCCGCCTACTGACCCAGTAAACTCGTTGCTCAGTTTTGCCTATGGTTTGTTGCGAGTTCAAGTAACGGCTGCGGTTCATGTTGCTGGGTTAGATCCTTATATTGGTTATTTACACGAAGTCCATCATGGTCAGCCTGCAATGGTGCTGGATCTCATGGAAGAGTTTCGTTCATTGATCGCTGACAATGTAGTGTTAGCTGTATTGCATAAACATGAAATTCAACCTGATGATTTTAACGAAAGTTTAGGTGCATATCGCCTGAAGGATAGTGCCAGGAAAACTTTTTTGCAGGCATTCGAGCGCAAAATGAATGATGAATTTAAACATCCTGTTTTTGAGTACAGATGCACTTATAGACGAGCGATTGAACTACAAGCTCGGCTATTGGGTCGCCATTTACAAGAAGGGATTCCATATAAAGCTTTCGCTTTACGTTAATTATCATTCATTTATTGAAAAATTTGACAATGACTACTCTGTTCTATTTGATTATTTACGACCTGCCTGATAACAAAGCTGCAAATAAACGTCGCACTCGCTTACATAAAATGTTGTCTGGTTACGGGAAATGGACACAATATAGCGTTTTTGAGTGTTTTTTAACAGCGATACAATTTGCAACACTCCAGACCAAGATAGAAAAACTGGTTAAGCCTGAAGAGGATTCGGTACGATTGTATATACTTGATGCGGGTGCAATCAAACGAACAATTACATACGGATCTGAAATCCCTCGACAAGAGCAAACAATAGTTTTATGATTATGTAATCAGCTTGATGGATGGCAAGCCGAAGCGAGGGCTAAAACCCTGGGCATCTGCCAAAATCGCCAGAACCTTGACAAGTAAATAATTACAGCGTTTCAAAAATTCGGGAAGTTGCAAATTACTCGCAATAAGAGCGGCTGAAAATGACCTTTTTTTTCGATCCGTCAAAAACCTTCCCAGGAAGCTTGCTCCGTAACAGTTTCAGATGGAGCGGTTTCCAAAGACTATTACCCCGCAAGGGGACTGAAACATATTCTGAAATTCGACGGCCATCCGTCGAAGCTATAAGTTTCCAAAGACTATTACCCCGCAAGGGGACTGAAACTAATAGCATTGTTATGAATATAGAGAAAAAGAAAGTGGTTTCCAAAGACTATTACCCCGCAAGGGGACTGAAACATTAAAGAGTTGGCTAGCGATCGCAGAATATGAACGGTTTCCAAAGACTATTACCCCGCAAGGGGACTGAAACCAATAGTTGGATCTGAAAGCATCTCAACTATTTGGTTTCCAAAGACTATTACCCCGCAAGGGGACTGAAACTTGCCAGTTTCATGGTCTTCTATAAGCACTATGGCGTTTCCAAAGACTATTACCCCGCAAGGGGACTGAAACATTAAACGTGAAACCTGGATTACTTGGGAGAAATTAGGTTTCCAAAGACTATTACCCCGCAAGGGGACTGAAACTAAAGCTGCTCAAGTCCTTGGGTTCTGCCAAATAGCTCTAGGGTTTCCAAAGACTATTACCCCGCAAGGGGACTGAAACAATAATTGGGCAACTGCGATCGCAATTACAAAACCACACAGTTTCCAAAGACTATTACCCCGCAAGGGGACTGAAACTAATCAGCACACAAAGCACAGTTTAGCTTTATTCCTGCGTTTCCAAAGACTATTACCCCGCAAGGGGACTGAAACAAGAGATTGCCTTTTTCCTCAACCCTGATTAATTCAAGTTTCCAAAGACTATTACCCCGCAAGGGGACTGAAACATATACTTTTATTTTTGATGCACTCATAAAAGAAGGTTTCCAAAGACTATTACCCCGCAAGGGGACTGAAACCTACATTTTTTAAAGTTAGACTCCAATAGTTAGTATGTTTCCAAAGACTATTACCCCGCAAGGGGACTGAAACATTTTTTTCACACCGACTGAAGCAGCAATTTTAAAGTTTCCAAAGACTATTACCCCGCAAGGGGACTGAAACCTCCCTAAAGCAATCTTACCTTTGTTAGCTGTCTTTTGCCAGGTTTCCAAAGACTATTACCCCGCAAGGGGACTGAAACTTGTATGAGTAACAACACCTATCAAATTAATCTTGTGTTTCCAAAGACTATTACCCCGCAAGGGGACTGAAACATACTCACGCAGGCTTGATAACTGGTATCAAGGCAATGGTTTCCAAAGACTATTACCCCGCAAGGGGACTGAAACCTCACGATGAGAAAGTGGAGAAGCAAGCCCGTGCTATGTTTCCAAA
This sequence comes from Nostoc sp. ATCC 53789, assembly GCF_009873495.1. GTDB lineage: Bacteria > Cyanobacteriota > Cyanobacteriia > Cyanobacteriales > Nostocaceae > Nostoc > Nostoc muscorum_A. Next base: position 74,451 of record NZ_CP046704.1, read on the forward strand.
GACTATTACCCCGCAAGGGGACTGAAACTTACATTCATGCTTGTAAACTTGTAAAAGAATTAAGTTTCCAAAGACTATTACCCCGCAAGGGGACTGAAACGTTCAGAAATTTTATCCTTAATGTTTTTGTTTGGGTTTCCAAAGACTATTACCCCGCAAGGGGACTGAAACAAGAAGAAACTCATTCCATTAACAAAGTTAGTCCGGCGTTTCCAAAGACTATTACCCCGCAAGGGGACTGAAACTATGAGATGGAAACATCTTGTCCTTTAGCTAATTCCTGTTTCCAAAGACTATTACCCCGCAAGGGGACTGAAACCAGAACGATAAGTATAAGGCTGGTGGTCATATAGTACCGTTTCCAAAGACTATTACCCCGCAAGGGGACTGAAACAGAGTTTTTATCAGCATCAAGCAGCATCCCAAATGGTTTCCAAAGACTATTACCCCGCAAGGGGACTGAAACATTCCTTTATGAGTGATTAGCGATCGCTGAGAACTTCAGAGGTTTCCAAAGACTATTACCCCGCAAGGGGACTGAAACAATTAAAGTTCTCAGCTTTAGCTTGGGCAATAAGGTTTCCAAAGACTATTACCCCAGAAGGGGACTGAAACTTCAAACATTAATTGCGATCGCAGTTGTTCAAATTAGTTTTCGACAATTAACTCATCGCCAGGGGAATTAATTGTTGTTTGCCTTTTATTAAGTCAAAGAGGATTGAAATTGCGTACAATATTGAGCATTATTTGTGAAGCCCTAAGCAATGCCAAGAGCAGCATCATCTACTAGTGGTAAACCAAAGCCAAAGCAAAAATCTGTTGCTTCTGTTGTCACATGGGCAGATGAGACAGAATTAGTGGGATTAGTGTTTGAACTGGAGTCAACTGCTTCTGCTTTGCTTTATTCGCAGTACACAATAGGACTGCACGCGTGGTTTTTGGAGCAAGTACGGCAATTTGATCCAGACCTTTCAGCTTATCTTCATGATGGAGAGTCAGAAAAACCCTTCAATATTTCAGCGCTGTCAGGTCAACTAATTGCCAGTGGCAAACAACTACGATTAGAAGGGAATCAAATATACTACTGGTACGTGAACGTTTTATCTCAACGGGTAGCAAAGTTTCTCAAACACTGGTTAACTCAACTACCAGAACGCTTAGATTTAAAAGGTGCATCTCTACAGATAAAACAGGTGAGCATAGCCTATGCACCAACTACCTACAAACAACTACTGGAATCATCTACAGATAGACCATCCTCCATCAGTCTCAGTTTTATTTCACCTACAAGCTTTCGTCGAAAAGGAAATCATTTCCCTTTACCAGTGCCAGAAAACCTTTTTCATAGTTACTTGCGGCGGTGGAATGATTTTTCATCGATGCCAGCAGAACAAGAATCATTTCTCAAATGGATAGATGAAGGGGTGATTATTCATCAACACCGCTTGAAATCAGAGAAAGTGGCAGCAGGGAAGCGTGGGTCAGTCACAGGTTTCACAGGTGCAATCTCATTAGGTTTAACGAAAGCAGCTTCAGCAAACTTTGAATTTAGTGAGTTGTTTTATGCTTTAGTACGGTTGGCTCCTTACTGTGGCACAGGGCATAAAACCACTTTTGGGCTAGGACAAACTCGTTTGGATTGGGTAGAGCAGGAAACGAGTAAATCAATTCAGTTGATAACAAATCTGCTGGGAGAGCGAATTGAGGAACTGATCAAATTATTTACTGCACAACGCAAACGTACAGGAGGGGAGCGAACTGATAAAATTGCAGTTACCTGGGCAACGATTTTGGCGCGGCGGGAGATGGGGGAATCATTGAAGGCAATCGCCGAAGATTTAGAGATGCCGATCTCGACCGTGAAAACTTACGTGAAATTAGCCAGGAAATCGCTCAAACAAGAAAGTAATAGCTGAAAAAAAAGTTAAAGGTTAAGAGTTATTTGCATTCACTCATTACCAGGAAATCGCTCAAACAAGAAAGTAATAGCTGAAAACCTTCGCTTATGGACAAGGGTAAGTAATTATCTTATGATTAGGTAATCAGCTTGATGTTTTGGCAAGTCGAAGCGAGGTCAAAAACCCTGGGGATCTGCCAAAATCGCCAGAACCTTGACAAATAAATAGTTTCACAGTTTCAGTGCTAAGGAAAGTTGATAATTAGTTGCAATAAGAGCGGCTGAAATCGACCTATTTTTGAGGTTTGCCAAAATGCTTCCCAGGAAGCCTGCTCTGTAAGGGTTTCAGCAACGAGCAGTTTCCACCAACCAAATCCCCTCACGGGGACTGAAACGTTCAAATGCTGTCTCTTATCAAAATCAAGTTCGAGGAGTTTCCACCAACCAAATCCCCTCACGGGGACTGAAACTAATAGCATTGTTATGAATATAGAGAAAAAGAAAGGTTTCCACCAACCAAATCCCCTCACGGGGACTGAAACATATCTGAATTTTTCGAGACTGGGAATATTCATAACTGTTTCCACCAACCAAATCCCCTCACGGGGACTGAAACAATTAACTGGTTGCGCCTGCTCAACAACAATCGAGTTTCCACCAACCAAATCCCCTCACGGGGACTGAAACACCACCGGAGGCAGAAGGAAATCTGGTGATCGTATCGTTTCCACCAACCAAATCCCCTCACGGGGACTGAAACTAACTGCTCTGCCACTTCCCGATAGTCATCTGCGATGTTTCCACCAACCAAATCCCCTCACGGGGACTGAAACCCCAAGAGAATATTGACGCTTTAGTTCATCTAGAAAGGTTTCCACCAACCAAATCCCCTCACGGGGACTGAAACATCACACGCTTGGTGATAACGCAATACTAGGACTACAGTTTCCACCAACCAAATCCCCTCACGGGGACTGAAACTCATCTTGAAAGCCACTTACCAAAGAATTGGATTAAGGTTTCCACCAACCAAATCCCCTCACGGGGACTGAAACCTGTACTTCTCTAAAAAGATGGAAATTCCAGGTGGGTTTCCACCAACCAAATCCCCTCACGGGGACTGAAACGCTAGAGGCGATCGCTATCTATACTCGCCTCCAACGTTTCCACCAACCAAATCCCCTCACGGGGACTGAAACGGGTTATTAAGCTTTACACTACCCTTTCTAAAGCCATGTTTCCACCAACCAAATCCCCTCACGGGGACTGAAACATTTTTATCGCTCAGATGCACCATACAAAAACTTACTGTTTTCCACCAACCAAATCCCCTCACGGGGACTGAAACTTCAATCCACGCTTTCATTATTCCAACAATTTATGCGTTTCCACCAACCAAATCCCCTCACGGGGACTGAAACCTACTTCGGTTGTCATAGTGTGTTAGTCGTTTTTGGTTTCCACCAACCAAATCCCCTCACGGGGACTGAAACGTTCCGTTACCCATGTCAATTAATGTCCAATCCCTATGTTTCCACCAACCAAATCCCCTCACGGGGACTGAAACTTCGTAAGCATACCCTCTGCAATCAGACAAAGGATGGTTTCCACCAACCAAATCCCCTCACGGGGACTGAAACCAAATCAATGGTTGTCTGTGCCTGTTAATAACATTAGTTTCCACCAACCAAATCCCCTCACGGGGACTGAAACTCAAATTCAATTACTTGATGAAACTCACCCAAGACAGGTTTCCACCAACCAAATCCCCTCACGGGGACTGAAACGCAGCAGTAGCTCGCTTGGATCATCCGGCAGTTTGGTTTCCACCAACCAAATCCCCTCACGGGGACTGAAACATCATTTAGTTTGATTCTAAACTTTCCAATTGGGCTGCGTTTCCATTGACCAAATCCCCTCACGGGGACTGAAACGAAAAAGCGGCAATGCGATCGTTTTCGTTAGAAAAATGTTTCCATTGACCAAATCCCCTCACGAGGACTGAAACATTCGGATATTTCCTCACTAAGCGATCGCCTATAGGCAGTCTCCATTGACCAAATCCCCAGCCGCGATCGCTATGTTCAAAATTTCTTCAAAAGTGAGAGAATTCGAGAATTACGCTATTTTCGGCTATTGGCTAAGTCTTCATTGTGGGATGGGTATCATGTTCCGTAAAGGCGTTTGATCAAGCGAACGCTTAACCCTGTTATGTCACTCTCGGAAAACAATAATTGAAGCAAGATTCTGAAACTTTTATTGAGTCAAGCTTTGAGACATTATTTTCTAACAGAAACTAAAATTTCTAGCCAAAAACTGAAAAGTAAAGCTCTCAAAGGCTTTCAGGCATTGGCTTCTCCCAAAGTGACAGAACAGGGTTAAAACACCCAAGGTTTTTCCTCAAATAAACACTGGTATTCTTTTAGAAATTATGGCTACGGTTATTACTGAGTTACTTCAGTGCTGATGAGCTATTAAAAAATTTAAATTATACAAATTAACATCCGGAAAACAAAGATGAAGTTAGGAAAAATAGTGAAGATATGATTGTAACTTTCTTTGATTGAGTTTATATAAAAGGCTTTTACAATGGTTACTACTCCTGTATATTATTTGCAATTTCTGGACAATCCGAATATTGAAATTTCTCAAGATGAGTTGCGATCGCTTTTAGGAGAAATAGAAGTACAACTGCATCGTAGCAGAGTTTATCGACGTGCTTTAGCGATTGTGCAGAAGTTAATAGGTGAACAAACAGATCAAGCTCAAGATTTATTAAAAGCCGTAGGTAGAGAAGCAATCGGGTTAGCATTTCAACGATTTGCCCAACAATCTCAAAAAGTTGAAACAGTTACAGATAACAAGCAAGCCACAGAAACAGTGAATTCTTCACCAGAGATACAACAGGAGCATTGCGCTCTCCGAGAGGAACCCTCTAAAAATACAGCAGAAAATTCGCTGTGGAAAAAAACACTACAATTGCTGAATCATCAGAGAATTTCTCAAGCAGAACTTGCTGAACAAGCTGAACTTGCAGCTCAACAACGCATGGTGTGCCTACGTCAAATCGGGCAACAACTCCAAAAAACCCGTCAATCCAAAGGGCTTTCTTTGGATCACATCCAGCTTTCCACTCATATCCGAACGGAGCTGATAGAGGCATTAGAAAACGGCAACTGGAAAGAATTATCAGATGACATTTTTGTACGTGGATTTATACGACGTTATGGAGATGCTTTAGGACTTAATGGTGTTGCTTTAGCTGCCTCTTTGCCATTCCTAGCAGCTATACCAGTAACTCAGCCCTTTTCGGATCAATCTAAAAAAGGAGGGGGATTGGAAATTCGCCCGACGCATTTATATATAGGTTATACAGCTCTTCTTGCTGGTGCAATGGGAGGATTAACTTTGATGTCCCAGCAACAAGCAAATACCAATATATCAATTGAGCAAGATAACTCTTCTTCTGCTTTTCAATCGTTAAAACAACAATCCCCTACTGTTAAACCAGGGATTAAATATACTAACACTGGTGTGGCTGTTGGATCTGATATTTTCCCACCAGAAGGGTTATATTAACGAACTGCACGTGCCTGATAACGCAGTTGTGAATCTGGCTTCTACCGTGCAATATAAAACTGCCCTAGACAAAGCTAGAGCAGTTTTTGATAGAAGTAAATTATATAGGAGACTTTTAGTATTGTCCCCGGTTTATCCATAGTAAGTACCGTTATATAATACTATTCACCTCATATTTCGTACTTTACGCAAAAAACGAATAATCTTGAAGTTGGCATTACAAAGGTTAGAAGTCAGCACAAGCCAGCGTATTGCAGATGGCATCCGCTTCTCTACTGTCTACCTCTGATTTTCCTCGATTGGGCTAGGACTTACAGATAGGGAGCGATCGCACCCAGCCCATAGCCCCGCTTGCGAGAGCGATGCTTGCGGCGGGCTATTCGGTGTCGCATTTTCACCTCCGCCAACAAATAATAACAACCAAAACCTGTATATGTACTTAAGATGCTCTTGGGAGCTATTTCTCCTTCTCTTTTGCAGAATTATTGCCAAATTTCACCATGATGAATAACTGGTTTGACACAGCTCGATTGGGGATGTTTATTCATTGGGGACATAGTTCTCAAATGGGATGTGAGTTATCTTGACCGTTAGTTGGGGGTGTATTCAGCCTACCTTTTTGCAAAGATATTCCAGTTGATAAATATCACTACACAGCTAATACTTTCAATCCACAGCAATACAATCCTCAAGAATGGGCAGATTTAGCAAAAAGTCTCGGAATGAAATATGCGATATTAACAACCAAGCATCATAATGGTTTTGCCTTATTCCATACCCAAGAATCAGACTTTTCAATCGCATCTGCACCTTACAAAAAAGATATTGTACGTGAATATGTCGAAGCGATGCGCTCTGTAGGATTGCGTATTGGTCTTTATTTTTCACTTAGTGACTGGCATCATCCTGACTATCCGGCTTGGAGAGAGGCAGATAAACCTTATCGCTTTGACCAACTACCTCAACCGACAGCGCAACAGTGGGAGCGATATATCCAATTTATGTTCAATCAGATACGAGAATTATTGACCAACTATGGTCAAATTGACATCATTTGGTTTGATGGAAGTTGGGAACGCACTCCAGAGCAATGGCAGGCTCAAAAATTAGCAAAAATGATTCGTGATTTACAACCTAATATTCTCATTAACGATCGCCTACCCAATTGTGGAGACTTTGAAACTCCTGAGCAGTTTATTCCTCCTCACCCACCTGCTCATCCTTGGGAAACCTGTCTGACTATTAACGAGAGTTGGGGATACAATTCAGATGATTGCAACTTCAAATCGTCTCGTCAATTGATTCATACAATGTGCGAAATAGCTGGCATTGGAGGCAACCTCTTGCTTAATGTTAGTCCGATGGGTAATGGACAAATCCCTCCTGAGCAGTTAGAGCGTCTCAAAGATATAGCAGATTGGATGGAGAGTCACTGTGAAAGTATACTGGATACAACCCCAGGATTAGAACCGTGGCAATTTTATGGCCCCTCAACTCGTAAGGGTGATCGCATTTATCTACACCTATTAATGAAACCTTACGAAACAATATCAGTTAGGGGTATACCAATCAAACGAGTAAAATCGGTGTTTCTTCTTGCTGACGGTACAGAACTAACTTACACAAGTCGCTGTGCAATTATGGATTCTATCCTCAATTCTAATCCGTTAGGAGAATTAACAATTGATGTACCAGAATCAGTAATTAATCCATACGTTACAGTGATTTGTATTGAGATTGATTCTTGATTAATTAATGTAAATTTAGCTTCTTGAGCGGGGGTATAGCTCATCTCTGATCATGCAGCCCTACCCAAACGGGCGTATATAGCGCTCCCAGTTCTCCTTATTAAATGGACTGCGCCATTTCAAAATTAAGCTCAATTCCAACTGTTGCTGTAATAGTTGAGATAAATTGAGTAGTTTATCTTGTCATTTGGTGTCAGAAACTTATCCGGTATGGACAAATTGCTTCCAGAACAGCTGGTCAAAAGCATTTATCAGGAACTACTGCCTAGATTACAAATTGAAAGTGTTAATCCCCGTAATCCCATTCAGGTCAGCTATCTTCCACAACCTTGGCAGTTGCTTGGCAAAGGAAATTACGCCGCAGTAGTTTTTCACCCCGATTACCCTGAGTGTGTAGTTAAAATTTATGCCCCAGGACGACTAGGCTTTGAAGAGGAAGTAGAAGTCTACCGTCGTCTAGGTTCTCATCCGGCATTTTCTGAGTGTTTGTACGCCAAAGATAACTTTCTAATTTTGAAACGGCTTTATGGAACAACTTTGTACGATTGTATGCACTTAGGTTTACCAATTCCTCAGCAGGTAATACGGGATATCGATAAAGCTTTGGACTATGCTAGAAGTCGCGGACTCCACCCTCATGATGTCCACGGTCGTAATGTGATGATGCATCAGGGTAGAGGGTTAGTTGTAGACATTTCAGATTTTCTGCATCCAGAAGCCTGTTCAAAATGGAATCACTTAAAAAAAGCTTATTATTGGTTATATCGTCCTGTGTTGCGCCCACTTGGATTGCGTGTGCCATACTCGGCCTTAAATATGCTCCGTAAAAGTTACCGTCTGGCAACTTCTTTCAAAATTTCCTGTTGTCAACTAGTCCTTAGATTAACTCGTTTTAAATATTTAAAACTTTAGGCTAATTTAGCCTTGTAACATTAAGTATTTCTGTGCCCAAAAGTGAAAAGGAAATTGTATTGGACCCCTTGCTATTGCTTTAATTTTCAGCTTACTCACTGGTGGCTACTTATCAGCTAATCATACGAAAAAAGTTGAACATTGTTACAATCTCTACATTTACGCGCCCGTAGCTTTTCGCCTTCCCCCCACCCAGCCCCATCAGCACGGAAATACACCCACTGACTTACTGATTCTCCAACGGTACGACCCCAAACAAAATTTTGTGAGCCACAGATAGGACATGGCGTTTCTTGTGGGCTAAGGTTTTCGTGATTGGGTTGGTTGTTCATGAACTTACCCCGATAATTTCTGAGTGCAATCTTCAGCAGCTATTGGGCCAAAGTGCGATGTCTACGACGGTCACTGAGCGCAGCCGTACCACTTCGTGGAAGCAAGCTACGCGCAGCGTCTCGTAGAGAAGTGCGGGCTGCGCCTACGCTTGAGATTGAATTACTGATTTTACTCAACTGACGCGCTTAGTGACTTTAGTCATATTTAAGTGGTGACATTTGCTAGATATCTTTTCTTGATTATGCAGAATATATTGGCAATATACAAGTTAAGTAAAACAAGGATTAAAGGATATATGAACCGCTTAAAATCTCTTCTTCTTGGTGGTTTATTAGCTTCTGTTTCAATTGCTGCTCTTTCAACTCATGCTAATGCTTCTGTTGTGAATTTTCGCAATGAACATTTAAATACTAATACTATTGCTTTTAATAACGCTAAACTAATTCGTGAGCGTCAATTGCATGAACAACAAGCTCGTGAACAAAAGGCTCGTGAATTACGTGAGCGCCAAGTTCGTGAACAAAAAGCTCGTGAATTACGTGAACGCCAAGCTCGTGAACAAAAAGCTCGTGAATTACGTGAACGCCAAGCTCGTGAACAAAAAGCCCGTGAATTGCGTGAGCGCCAAGCTCGTTTTCATCACTAAAATTTGAATTTTTACTCGCTCTGCGGTAAGCGTCTCGCGCAGCGTCTCCAAGAGTTGCTATGCCGTAGGCTTATCGGCCTCACTCCAATCAAGCGAACGTGAATAGCGTCTAGTAGAGAGGAAACCCAAGCGACACCAAACAGCGCCAAAAAGTAGACATCGCATACAAAAAAGCCCAGTCATCTCATAACTGGGCTTTTAGCTATCTCAATCAATTATTGGAAGAATAGTTTCAGACTATGCAGCAGGAAGTTCAAGATTAACCTTGACAACTTTGTTATTTTTTTTGCTCAGACTCAGGCAGTGTCAAATTCAAAATGCCATCTTTATGAGAACTACAAAAAGCATCCTGTAATTATTGCTAGTAGGGACTCGGAGCAGGTTCTCCCAGACTGTTAGTCCAGATGTCGTCTGGCAGCGAGCGATCGCGGTGACACACCCGATCAAGGTCAGGATACGTGATTGTGTCTACTGCCGCTCGGTTGCCGACTACTAGGCATCGCGTTGCCAAGGCACTGCGATTCTCAAGGAAGTGACCTACTGCCACTCCTGCTTGAAAAGTTGCAGCGTCGCCAGGACGTAATACAGTCTTTGTGTCTCCTTCAATGAGCGTGATCTCGCCTTCGAGGACATAGACCATTTCATCCTCAGCACGATGCCAATGTTTGATAGATGAACGAGAGCCAGGTTGCAGAACTTCGATGAACGCGCCAAACAGGGTAAGCCCTCCTGCTTCGCTGATCCAGAGGGTGCGATTTGGCTCATGCGCGGCGTGAGAAGGGCTTTCCTCTACGACGAGACGATCAGGAGTGATAACAGTCATACTGACACCTCTAGGAATTCTGGGGCATATATCTATTCCATTATGTCTAGTAGTTTGCCAAAGGAATTTTGCGTGGTGGCAAGCTCTTGGGCAGAGGTGCCCAGGGGCAGGGGGGAAAGAACTTGTACAAATCTCTCCTCTGCCGACCTCCACAAGCGCAATTGTGAGGAAAGCGAACTACTAGGGTACGAATCGAAGCAAAACTTCTCTATGTTTGTGCAGTCAGGTGGGAACCCTAACTGCTGGTGATGGGGTGCTGAGTAAGGAAATCTGGGGATGGAGAAAGTAGCGACACCGGACAGCCCGTCCTAGACATTGCTCTTAGGGAGGTTGTAATCCATCGCCTAAGAGGAATAAATTCTCACGAGTGATTGCCGAAAGTGCTGCTGATGTAGGCTACTGGAGTGATGAATGGTATGTTATTTATTCAAATTTATCAGGATAATATACCTCGATTAAGAACAGGAAACTAGAAAACTGTCAATTTTTCTGGAATAGAAATTAGGCTCATTGAATTAATAGTAGGGAACAAAGAAAAGATTTGCCAGTGACATTAGAAAACAAGGTTTATTAACTTGACTCCTTACAGTTTCAACAAGATCACCATGAAATTACCCATCCTATTTAAAACCCTAACTTTACTTAGTTTTTTCCTGCCTATACCCTTTAGTATGATTGCCAATGTTCCGGTTATAGCAAATACACTTAATACTCCCACAAATACTGAACAACCAAAGCGGTTGAAACGAACTTTATCAGGACATACTGCACCTGTGCGTGCATTAACCCTTTCCCCTAGCGGTCAAGTTCTTGCTAGTGGTAGCGATGATAAAACAATCAAGCTTTGGAATGCTACTACAGGTGCATTGCTTTACACTTTAACTGGACACCGTGAGGGTATTAAATCAATAGTATTTACTCCAGATGAGCAAACTTTAATTAGTACCAGTTTCGATAACACTATCAAATTTTGGAATACGCAAACAGGAAAGGAAGTTTGCACGATTTCAGAAAAAACAGGGGTGAAAGCAATGTTGTTGACCCTAGACGGACAAACTTTAATCAGTGGTAGCGGCGATAACACGATCAAATTTCGGAATCTCAAAACTCGAAAAATCGACCGGATACTCAAAGCAGAAACAACAGCACTTGCAATTACTCCTGATGGTAAAACTCTCTTAAGCGGAGGTGAAAATGGGGGAAGAATTCGGGTTTGGAGTCTGGTAACAGGTAAACAAATAGGCAGCTTTACCCCACCACTGCCCAAAAAAGAAGACCTAATCAGCGGCTCAGAGCGTGCATCAGCGCCGATTACGCTTGCTGTTAGTAAGGATGGGAAAATGCTCTTGTGTGGTGGATACGACGATAGTTTTCAATCTGGTGGAGTTAGAAGCACAGATGGTAAAGGTTTCAAAGCTTGGGACTTGAAAACAGGAAAGCTAGTTCATGATTTATCGTTCGGTACGAGTATCGATGCCTTAATTATAAGTCCCGATAGCAAGACATTTATTGCTGGTGGTTTAGGCAGGGAAATCATATTACGCGACATCAAAACAGGGAAATCAGTCATGGAGCTTACCGGACACGCAGGTGGAATTTATGGACTGGCAATAAGTAGTGATGGCAAAATTTTATATAGCGGTAGTGGTGACAAATCTGTTAAAGTTTGGCAGATAAAAGTGTAATTCGTCAGCTAAAGGCTACAAATTACAAGATTACGCAACAAGAGTAGCAACGTAGATATAAATCTTGGGAGATGATGTATTAGCTTTCTGGTTTTTGTTCATTATAATTTGTTTATTAATGCTCTTGAAAAAAACTTTATTAGTCGTATTTCTCTTAACTCTATCAACCCCCAACGCCCTAGCATTTTCTGACACCGAAAGCTATTGGGCAAAACATTGTATCCAACAACTAAAAGAGCGTAAATTAATTACAGGCTACCCTGATGGTAGTTTTCGCCCAGAAACAACAGTGACACGCGCCCAAGCAGCAGTGTTAATGCTAAATGCTTTTCCTGATTCACCAGTGAAACGTACAGCTGCGTCTTTTAAAGATGTACCTGCTGATTATTGGGCAAATAAAGCAATTTCTACCGCTTACCAAAAAGGATTTTTTTCTGGTTATCCTGGTGGTATTTTCCAGCCAAACCAACCAATTCCTCGTGCCCAAATCATTGGTGTTGTAGCTGCGGGGAAAAATTACAGCCCTTTACCTAGCCCAATGCAGACATTACAACAATATTTTAACGATGTGGGGCAAATACCTAACTATGCCCAAAATGCGATTGCATCAGCCACGATTAATAGTATTGTTGTCAATTATCCCAATGTCAAACAGCTAAAACCACTACAAAGCGCGACTAGAGGGGAAGTTGCGGCTTTAATGTGTCGGGCGCTGAATATTTACACGGTTCCCCCACAATATATTGCTGGAGTCGAAGTAGACAGCCAAGAAATACGTCCTTTACCAGGAAAACTTGATCTTATTCCCACCTTCAACAGTAATAGTCCTGAACTGGTGACAACTGAAGGAATTTTACTATCAACTTTTCCCCCAGATGGGAAACAAGTACATGAAGCACATTTAAATTATCCCTTTGAAGGCAGATTTGACATATTTGCTCATCATATTGTCAGGGCAGAAACACCAGCCCAAAGCCTCACTGTATACCAAGGGATAATTGTACATAATCCAGGAAATGAACCTGTGACAGTGCAAGTATTACAAGCAGCTAGTTACCTTACCAAAGAAGCACAATTTATTGCTTTAGCTGATATGGTTGAAAATCCCCAAGGTACAGTTTACTCTGGGCCAGGCGATCGCACAATGAATGATGTACTGCGGGGAGTTCGGCAAGAGATTTTTCCCGAAAAGCTGGTGATAGAACCAAAAGAAACTAAAATCCTAGCAAATTTACCAATACAGGTACAGGCTCCTTCTTCTAACGGTCGTACTACGATGATGCGCTTGACAAGTAGTAGTCCAGTTTATATCGCAAATTTAGTCAAAAATAGTAATATTTCACCTACTTTAGGCGAGTGGCAAGAGCTTTTGGATACAGGTAGTTTAGCAGGAAAGCGTGACCCCATTCCAACACCTCTTGACCCTCCTAGAGAACCAACGGTATTTAGCCGCGTCGCTGGTGTATCTCAAGGAACGCAATGGAAAACACAAATTACGGACAATTCCAATGTTTCCGAGTTAACAATACCCTCACCAGGAAAGGCGTTTTCCTATCCTTTGGGAACTGTACATTTAATTACTCTTAGCACTGGACAAATTCAAAGTGCAGCAATGTTAAAACGTTATCCTGATACGGCCTACTTTGCTCACAGTAACTATGGTGTTGAGTACAATCTAACTTTGCCTCTAAGAAATATTACGAGTGAAACCCAGACTATAACTGTGTCAATACAGACTCCTGTGAAGGATGAAGGGGGAACAGATAGACTGCTATTTTTAAAACCAGGTGTAGAACAAATATTCTTTCGGGGAACGGTGCGGGTTCGTTACATCGATGATAATGGTGTGGAAAAGACGCGCTATGTGCATTTGGTACAGCGTCGGGGACAAAGGGGTGAACCATTGGTGACACTGAAGATGTTGGCGAGTGAAAAGCGACAAGTACAGATAGACTTTTTGTATCCTCCAGATTCTACGCCACCACAGGTTTTGACGGTGAGAACAAAGAGGTGATTTAGGATCAAGTCTCGTGCTTTACGCAAAAAAAACGAATATTCTTGAAGTTGGCATTACAAAGGATAGAGGTCAGCATCAGCTAGCTTATTACAGACGGCAACCGCGAATTTAAATAGATGCTTTGGAGAAAAAGACAAATCTACTTGCATTACAGAGGTACGTAATCTTACATTAATTGCTTACTTTTTATCAACTGGCATTCAAAATAAAGCAGGTAAGGAAGATTCGCTGTTAAAATACCACCAGTCGGCTAAATTAAACGAGACATACAGCTTATGATTACTCAAATGATGGTTCAACCTTCATTCTGGGTAGAGTCTGGAATCAAACTCAGTAAAGTTAGGGACATACATCTGTTTAAATTTACTGAAGAATTGCAGTCTCGACTGGAAGAATTATCTGAGAAAAAGAAAGCTGGATTGCTAACCACAGAAGAAGATGCTGAATTGGCAGGTATATTAGAACTAGATAGAATTTTTACCTTGCTCAACGCCAAAATCATTTCTGAGTCATGACGGTCAATGATTCGACCAAAAAATTAGTCAGACAAAGAGCGAAATTTCTTTGTGAATACTGTCATTCTTCAGAAGAAGCAAGTGCTGCTCTATTTTCTATTGACCATATTATCCCACAGTCTCTTAAAGGTTCGGATGACCCTGATAACCTGGCGTTAGCTTGTCAGCGCTGTAACGGATATCGCTACAATTTCACCACTGGAATTGATCCAGATACAGGACAGATGCTACCTTTGTTTAATCCACGTCAGCAGAAGTGGTCAGACCACTTTATTTGGTCAGGAGATGGTCTAAAAATTATTGGCATTAGTTCTGTAGGACGAGCTACAAGTAATCGTTTAGACCTTAATGATGAACGTCATAATGAAGGGTCTATTGTCAAAGCTCGTCGTCTTTGGCTCAAAGGTGGTTGGCATCCACCTGATGAAGACCCGCGACAAGTACAAGAGTTTTGATTTGCAATTTCCTTAACTGTATGAGTAAAGGCAAAGTTTTTAGGCTTAGAGAAACTGATAACGGGGATTTAGCTTAAGTATCAAAACGAGCTGCATGATAGAAGCAGGAAAGTTAAACCCCCAAACTTTGTTAAAAAATGAAATGGTTAATGGTATTATAGTACAAGCGAACTATCAAGAGATTTGTGGTTATTTAGGGCAAAATCACAAAAGCTAGAAGAAACTTTATCTATTCTTGCCCAAATTCGACAGCATTCGACAAGTGAAGAAGGGATCATAATTTTACGCCAAGTCCTCAAGAGTAAATATTCTATAGCTGTTGCCCAAGCAGCCAAGATAGTCGGCGAATTTACTATCACTGAGTTGGTTGCTGATCTTGTAGAAGCTTTTGCTCGAATGATGGTCAAACCCGCACAAGTAGACCAAAATTGTCTTGCCAAGAAAGAAATAGCACAAACACTGTATCACTTAGAATACAGCGATGAAAACCTTTTTCTGCAAGGGATTCGACATATTCAGATGGAGCCAGTATGGGGAGGAGTTGAAGACACTGCTGCCCATCTTCGGGGTATATGTGCTTTAGGTTTAGTGAGAATGAACTACTCAGACGTAATGAACGAATTAGCCGATCTACTAGCTGACCCCAAACCAGAAGCAAGAACTGCTGCTGCAAAAGCGATCGCCTATACAGGAAATCCCCAAGGTGTACCTTTACTTCGTTTGAAAACCCGCATCGGCGATCAAGCACCACAGGTGATTTCGGAGTGCTTCAGTGCTTTGTTACAACTAGCTCCAACTGATTCACTTGCAATAGTTGCTAGTTTTCTTTTTGACCCAAAGGAGCAAATCTGTGAGTTAGCAGCATTGACGTTGGGTGAATCACGATTAGAGGAAGCATTCGATCTTCTCAGAAATTGCTGGGGGCAAACAAGGAATGTAGAACTTCGCCGCACATTGTTACTAGCAATTGGGATGTTGCGACAAGATAAAGCAATAGATTTCCTGATTTCACTAGTGGCTCAAGGAAAAGACATCGATGCAAAAGATGCGATTGCAGCATTGGGTATTTATCGAGAAGACCGTGAACTGTGGCAGCGAGTTGAGCGAGCTAGTGAACAAAGAGCTAATCAATTGGGACTTTAAAAGCGTTGAGAATGTAGGGCTATGCATAAATATGAATTTTTCGCCTAATTTTTATGAGCTTACTTCTGAATTGGCGAAAAATTCTTGTGGCAGCGTCTGCTTTTAATTTAGTCGATTTTAAGATAAGCTTTGTTGATTGATAAGTCACTATAGATTGCAAAAATACATCGTCATGAGTCAGGGTGTATATCCAAACAATTGGAAACAAATTGCAACAGCGCTAAAAGCTGACTGTGATTGGCGTTGTACTAAATGTGGTAAGGTCTGCTTACGTCCTGGGGAAAAACCACCTGATTGGACAAAATCCCAGCGCAAAGCTCATACACTTCAGGTACATCACTGGAATTGTGACCCTGGTGACAATCGGCTGGAGAACTTGGCTTGCCTGTGTAGTGGCTGTCACCTTTATTACCATCGATTTGGACGCGGAAATATTTCTCCTGGACAGTTGTCACTGTTTGCCCAAAAGAAAGTTAGCTAAAATTTGACCGATTGCAGATGTGAGCGCTCACGCTTTTTGAGCATTGTTAATTTTCATTGATGCTATAAATTTATTCCTTTTTCCTTTCTTAATAATAAGGTAGTGATGCTAGATTTCCTTTATTTGCAAGGTGACTTATGAACAAAGGCGAACTAGTCGATGCTGTAGCAGCGGAGGCCAACGTCACAAAAAAGCAAGCCGATAAAATTCAATGGTCTTTAACACAGCGAGATGTTAATTTGATTGAATTACTGATGCCTATATGGTCATGGTTTTACCGTTACTATTTTCAAGTAAAAACTGATGGATGGCATCACATACCAACAGAAGGAAAAGTCTTACTGGTTGGTTCCCATAATGGCGGAATGGCTTCTCCAGATTTAGTAATGATGATGTATGATTGGTTTTCTAGATTTGGAACAGAGCGTTTGGTGTATGGTCTAATGCACCCTTATGCTTGGAAAGTGAGTCCAGAGATAGCCCAATTAGCTCAGAAAGTTGGAGCGATTGTTGCACATCCAAAGATGGCCAGTGCAGCTTTTGAGATGGGGGCTAGCGTTCTGGTGTATCCGGGAGGACAATATGATATGTTTCGTCCTCATAGCCAACGCTATAAAATTAATTTTGCTGAGAATAAGGGCTTTGTCAAGCTGGCTTTAAAACAAGAAGTTCCAATTATTCCAGTGATTTCTGTAGGCGCTCATGATACGTTGATTGTTTTATGTGATTGCTATGCAAAAGTCAAACAACTACATGAGTTAGGATTGCCGTGGCTTTATCAAATAGACCCAGGAATTTTCCCAATTTATTTAGGTTTACCTTGGGGCTTGTCTATTGGGCCTCTGCCTAATATTCCTCTACCTGTGCAGATTCATACTCGTGTATGCCGTCCAATTACTTTTGAAAGATATGGTCAAGATGCAGCTAAGGATCGTAATTATGTGAATGCTTGTTATGAATTAGTTCATAACCAAATGCAAGAAGAGCTAAATCAATTGGTTATAGATACTCAAAAATCCCCATAAAATCAAAATATTAAAAAAAACTCGGAGAAAAATATGTAAACAATTTGGGAAAACCTTATTTATAGAAACTGCATAAAAACAAGCTTTAAGAACAGTTACATCAGTGAGATAGTAATCCTATCACTGGCTAATTCTCCGATTTAGCTGCAAATCCAGGTTAAGACTACGGATTCTGCCGAAGCCCTAACAACCTTGTGGAACATAAAACTGCAAGGGTAGCGGATGTAGAGCAATATTTAAAAGTCAAAAGTTTAAATGGGGGCACATCTACCCTCATTTTCAAGATGGATATCAAGTAAGCGTGCGTTAGAATTGAAGTAATGGCAACTTGATTGATTTGAAGCTAGATTAAAGAATCGAGGGTAAAAGTTGCTCACAGGGCAAAGTTTAATAATTGGGTCATTAATAAGTTGTTTATACAGCATTTGTGATCAGCGATAAAAGTACTGTATGCAAACGGTTTAACCCCAAAATAGCGATGTAGAGTTTAATATTTGCAGGTGTTAAAAGTATGGCTAAGGTAACAATTTCTATTGGGCTAACTGATGCAGAAGTCAAAGCCTTATCAGCAATGCAGATTTCGGAAAATGAGTCATTAAATCACACAGCAACAAGATTGCTCCAGGGAATATTGGGACAGTCAAAAACTGGGCTGGCATTATCTAATGGTGATGAGATTAAGGAAATAGTTAAGCAAGAAGTAAATGTTTTAGCTGCGTCTACACCTGATGGGGAAGAGATAAAACAGGTGATTAGGCAGGAATTAGCCCAAGCGATCGCTCAGATTAAGGGTTTAATAGATGAGCGTAATGGTGGAGTTGCCCTACAAACACAAGAGGCTGTTTCCGTTGAGCAGCAAGTCCTACCAGATTATTCAGCAATACGCGAAAATATCCTTTCTAAATTGAAAACAGGTAAGCAGTCAGCAGCCAAGGCAATTGACGCTTTTATTGAGTCACTGGGTGCTGTAAAGTCAGAACAACAGCCAGCAACTGTGGAATTAGATGTAGCGAGTTAGAATTTTTGTGCTGGCGACTATTAACCAGTCAACTTAATCACACCTTGGCTGACTAAATGTTCAAGCTGAGAATGATGCTGTGTTTGCTCACGTAGCAACTTGAGTTGCTCGTAAGTGACAATGTGTAATCCGGGACGGACAACATAACCTTGAATGCTAATGCTTTGTGGTTGCTGGCTATCGGTGCGGTTGTAGGAAATTGAAGGCATATTTACATTACGTAAGTTAGAACTGATTAGTAGAAGAAAGTTTAATTCTTCATTCTCTTACAGCTTCACACAAGTTCCTCTTAAAAGGTGATTATAGAAGCCTATTAGATTGCTGGTCGCTCCTCTAATAAACCTTGTACAAAGCCGCAGAAATCACCCGAAAAAGCGCAGACTGTAGATTAACCGTTCGACTACAGGAGATGCTCTCCTAAAACTCAACTGGCTTTGCCTTTAATTCAAAGCCACCACAGAAGTAGCCGTACATAGTTAATTTTCGTATGCTGCTTGATTGTTAGTCGTTTTCCCCTTATCCTCACAAAAGGTAGTAATAGTAAAGTAAATTTCCTTTTCAAGGCAATACTTCAGGGTGATTTATGAACAAAGGCGAATTAGTGGATGCTGTAGCAGCAAAGACCAACATCACAAAAAAGCAAGCCGATGAAGTCATTAGTGCTTTTTTGTCAGTAGTTATCGAAGCTGTAGCGAATGGAGAGAAGATAACGCTGGTAGGGTTTGGCTCATTCGAGCGGCGCGATCGCTCAGAGCGCGAAGGGCGTAATCCGAAAACCAATGAGCCAATGACTATCCCAGCGACCAAAGTGCCTGCGTTTTCTGCTGGGAAACAGTTTAAAGAAAAAGTAGCGCCATAGATGAATGGCTTTACCACTGGCAATCTAATCCGATGCAAAGCCATAATCGATTAATTCAAGTATCGAATCGACTATGAAACTTTGACTGCTTCTTAGGGAGTAACGTTACTACAATTCTGGTATTACTCCCGTATCAACAAATCTGTTTCTGTTAAAATCGCGTCTTCCAGCACGTAACTTTTGAGGCAGTGCCATGTGTGCAAAGGGATTTGGACAACCCCAACCCACCAAAATCGATAAACTTGTTGAATCTGCGGTGCGTTATTGCCACAAGCGACACCCAGAAGCCTTAGACCAAATTTTTGACAATCTGCCTGTTAAGCTCAACCAAGAAGTAGTAACAGGGATTTTGGCAGCATTGCAGAAAGATATTGACACTTTGAGTTGGTTTTGCGGCTATATGGCATCAGAAATCAACCGCAGTGAGGACAACCAAAAGCCTCATCATCCCATCGCCGAACTTAGCAAAACTCTGATTACATCGGGGATGGAACCGTTTACTGATTTTATGCCTTATCCTGGTTGCCGCCTCGTCATACTCAATTCGGAAAAATTTGAATCATTACCAAAGTCAGTTCAAACCATAGTGCAGCAGGCTTTTGATATTAGAGAAAGTAGTGGGACAGAGGCACAAACGATAAATGATGCGTTGCTACAAGAGTTGATGGTTCAGGAGTAAGTAAAAAATTGGAATGTTATGGAGTACCCACACGCCAACTCTTGGAGACGCTTTGCTCCCGCAAGATCCACGTTCGCGTAGCGTGCCGTAGGCAAGTGGTACGGCATCGTCTCCACTTATAAAGCATAAATAAGCCACCCTACCCAAAAGGCTGCCCCCACCGTTCCCAGTTATCCTTATTAAATGGACTGCGCCACTTCAAAATAAGGTTCAACTCTAACTCTTGCCGTGTGCGTCGATCAACCGGAGCATCCCACCAAAATGCGGCGTTGACTGCTGTTTGTAACCCATAGTGATAATGTAAATCCTGGTAGCTGGCGATGTAATCTTTGCAGGCGTGTATACCCTGCCATCGCTTGTTACTGCGGCACTTTTCGCCTACGTACAAAATAACAGAAGCCGCCGAGTCTATGATGAAATATACACAAGCTGACCCAGGACTATCAACTGGCATTCGATAAAACGACATTGGCACAAGCCGCAGCAAGAGTGGATCAATTTGGTCTGGGTCGCAGTGCTTAGGGGTAAGGTCAAATAATGCCGTCTGCTGTGGTGGTTTGTTTTCTCTCACCTTATGCTGATATTCAAAAATCTGAGATTTCCACTTCAACAGCGCCTCAAGACTCATTACCAGTGTCTCTGCTGTGCGTGCTGGTGTGACAGTCAAATCAGAAAATAAATTTAGCTGGTTGGGTTCCAAGGTGATTAATGGGAATGTACAAACCAGTAGATTATCGCCCACAACTGGATGGAGTCAAACCTGTTAGCAGCTTACTAGAGCGATCGCTGTGTTGATTTTGGGCATTTTAAAATAGCGTTTCCTCAATATTGCCATGTTTAAAGGATTTAGTCGCCCAAAGAAAAAATCAGTGCTTGAGGACAATGAACTGACCACAGGGATTGTTCAACATCCAGTTACGGGACTTTGGCAGACATGGATATCATTTACAGGTAATGATATTCAATGTATTACCGCCCATGCGAACCCTGATGATGCTGACCGGGTAGCGAAACAGATGGCTTCGGCTTGGAGTGAAGGGAAATATAAAACTGGGGAAGAGGTGACAGCTTTTATCCAATCACTGCCTACTGATGCTGTCATAGACCCATTACCCCAAAATATTGTGATGCAACTGAGCAAGCAGGCATTAAGCGCAAGAAAGTAAGAAAGAGCGATGGCTTTACAGAGTACGTTCAATTGCTGCCAAATTGGGCATTTCAAGGAAGACCGTGGGTTTAGGAATCTGGATCGATGCAGTTGAGATGCTCACAGCCAAAAGCTTGAGTCATCATTGCAGCTAGCTGTTGAGAAACTTGTCCATCAAAGTTGAGTTTGAGCATGATTTGGTCATAGGTTTGTCCCTGGGTTATCTGCTTTGCTATTTGCTCAAACTCTACCCAAGTCAAATCACTCTCAACAAATGCTTTCGCAAGAGTAATTACCAGCTCCTCATAATCATTGTCTTCCAGTTTTGTCATCATTCGGTGTTCAATGTGAAGCGAATCATCGAAACAGTAATACCAGGATTTCGGTTGCTGTTTAACTACCTTTCGGAAAAAGTCTTGTTGTTTGGAAAGGTTAACAGCGCGATCTGCTTCACTACATACCATTAAAATAGGAGCGGAAACACAGCCTTGAGCCTTTTCTGAAACTTCCTTTGCCAACTGAAGAAATATCCGTAATGACTTGAGACAAAAACCTTTATAACCAAAATTGCCAGATGCGTCTTTGTTAAACCATTCAAAGTAAATTGGTAGGATTTTGATAAGTTGATCTAATAGTGAGTAACGGCTAGCTAAATAAGGGGTAAATAATAAAGTGCTGTCAATCTCCTGGGGATACTCTAAAGCTAACCAAGCAGCTAAAGTTCCACCTGTTGACAATCCACCAATTACAACTTGTTGGCCTAGTGTTTTTGCAATCTGCAACCATTTGAGAAGAAATTGTTGATATATCTGAATATCTGTTGGGAGTGGTGGGGGATTTTTACGGCTCCAGTTTCCTGAGCGTCCATGACCAGGCTGTAAAGGAATTAGAACGTTATGTCCCTTTTTAAAAAAGGCTTGACCGAGCGGCTCAAACTGGTAGGGGCCTGCTGTAAAACCATGCAAAAACAAAAAAACTTTTGACGTGAAGTAAGGATGAATTAAAAATTTGGAGCGACAAGCTTCATTTTTTAGACCTACTGTGGACTCTAATTGGTGAACTTGCTTCAGGATTTCTGCTGTATTTGTTGGGATGGCAACTTTCATCTATTATTTATTATTTTTGTATGCAACATACCTGACTTTATTAATTAAGTAGTTATTTTGGATCTAGCAGAGGATATATTTTTGAGTTAGCCTGTCAAAAGTGAAAAAGTTTTTTCAAGTTGGATAAGCATCCAATCCATTTTCTTTGACACCAAGCAGCCCCGTTAAAGTAGCGACACCGGACAGCCCGTCGTAGACATCGCTCTTAGGCAGGTTGTAATCCATCGCCTAAGAGGAATCAATTCTCACGAGTGATTGCCGAAAACCCTACTGATGCAGGCTATTGGAGTGATGAATGGTATATTATTTATTCAAGTTAATCAGGAGAATATACCTCGATTAAGAACAGGAAACTTAAAATGAGAATTTTTGTTCCAGGCCGTCTTTGTTTGTTCGGAGAACACACTGACTGGGCAGGAGAATATCGCAGTGTTAATCCTCTTATCGAAAAGGGCTACACCTTAATTGTTGGTACTAATCAAGGAATTTATGCCAATGTCTTACCAAATTCTACTGAATTAATTATTCGTGCTTCTCTCAATGATGGCAGGAGTTATGAACCACTCAGATTAGCTATGGAATCTAATACTCTCAAGTCCGTAGCCAAAGAGGGCGGTTTTTTTAGTTATGCTGCTGGTACAGCTTATCAACTTCTGACTCATTATGGTGTTGGCGGACTTGAGGTTGATAATTATCTAACCGACTTACCCATCCAAAAAGGATTATCTTCGAGTGCTGCCTTTTGCGTTCTCATTGCTCGGTCTTTTAATCGTCTGTATGACTTGAAGATGACAATTCGTTCAGAAATGGAGTTTGCCTACAAAGGAGAAAGAACCACTCCTAGCCTTTGTGGTCGTATGGATCAGGCTTGTGCTTATGGAAATCGCCCAATATTGATGATATTTGATGGTCAAAAAATCGACCTACTTGAATTGAAAGTGAGTCATGATTTGTTTTTTGTGATTGTCGATCTTGGCGGGAGCAAAAACACACAAGAAATACTAAGACGATTGAATCAGTGTTATCCTTTGGCTACTAATTCAATAGAGCAAAATGTCCAAAAATATTTTGGTTCTATTAGCTCTGAAATTACCCAGGCAGCAGTTGAAGCAATACAACTCGGAGATGCCCAACTTCTTGGAGCTTTAATGACAAAAGCCCAAGCGGAATTTGACCGATACGTAGTTCCAGCTTGTCCCGAGCAATTAACTGCAAAAAAGCTACATCTGCTTCTCCATCACGAGCCACTTAAGCCTTATATCTTTGGAGGAAAAGGCGTAGGTTCTCAAGGGGATGGGACTGCACAACTGATAGTTAAAAATCAAGAGAGTCAAAGAAAAGCTATCGAAATTATTAAGCATGATTTTCCTCAAATGCAAGCGTTACAGTTGACTATTTCAAGGCTACCAACTCCGATGATTGACTTAGCTGAGGACAAAAACCAGTATGGGGATGTTTATTAACAAATGCGTTTAATACTTTATTCGCGCTCAAAGACAAAAATAATTGAAATCGGTTTGTTCGTTTTGGGATCGCATGGCTCATATAAATTTAACAATCGGTAATTTAAAGCATGGAACTCGTTGATCCATGATTCGAGCGTTCTGAAATACCAAGGAGTAGGGTGAAATGGCTTATCTGAAACTGTTTGCCATGAAGTTTCGCGCCATGCATTGGAGTATGTAGAGTCACCGCAAGCAATTATCGGATGAAGGGTTTGAATGATTATTTTGCCTTTGGACTCTAACAGGCTATGGCCTGCCTTGGCGATCTCATCAAGAGCGCATTCGCCTATAATTGAAAAGTTGCAGATAAAGCAAGAGAAATAGCTAATTGTGCTAAATCTTTGTGATGCAAGATCCGAGTAGGAACAGACAACAAAGCGAGAATCACCACTATCCCTTGCTGCGTCAATGAGAGCGGCACAAAAATCAACACCCCATCCATCAATTCCTAAAGAAAAAAGCTGTCGAGACAACCATCCCTCACCGCATCCAATGTCTAAGAATGTTCGTGGATTAAGTTGGCTTACTGCTTTGAGTATAGCGGCATCAGTGGCGATCGCACGAGAATAGATTTGCTGCTGACGAATTGCTTGTGCCCATAACGAAGCATTCATCTGCCATGAATCAAGGATTCGTTTTTCATTCTTGTCCATACAACGCGGCTCAAATAGTACGAACAATCTTCTCCTTTAAAAAGATAAGCGATAATGTAGCCAGATGTAGGAAGATTTTCACTATTTTCAGGAATCGCAGTTCTGCCCAAGAGCGACCACAGTTGTAACTGATGGCAACAGAGGGCTACCAATTATTTTTAGTGATGGCAGCCAACAGAACATGGTTGCTGGCGATGGTGTGCTGATGAGAGTAAACCTGTAAACCTGGGGATAAATAAAGCGACACCAGACAGCCCGTCCTAGACATTGCTCAAGCAGGGTGTAGTCCACATCGCCTCTCCAATCAATTCTCTCTCTTATTGCCGAAAGTTCTGCTGATGTAGGCTATTGGAGTGATGGGGTGGGGTGTTGGGGGAAATCTGGCGCGAAGATTCGGTTTGGGAGTTTTTGTGTTAGAAAAGCTACTGTTGAGGGAAAACTGAAAACAAGACCCTGTTTTGAAGACTTTGATTGTAATTCATCAGCCGAACGCTACAAATTACACAACAGAATTGGCAACGCATACATGAGTTCAATTCATAGTATTTGTGTACTATTTATTGACAAATAAGTACTTGTTGCTAAAATCTTTTAACAAGTCAGGGTAAGTTAAGTTAGTAATTTTTTAGAAATGAAATTGCGAAAAAGCAATCTAATTAGGGATTCTCATGCAAGATTTATCAAATATTGACTTATTTTATGCTTATTTAGACTTAGAAATTAATACTGAAAATAATATATACCGCATCGGATTGGTATCTCTGAACTTAACAAAAAATTTCTATCAAGAGAATCTAAATCAAGCTTACGAAGAAATGAGGAAGCTGAAAAATAGTAATTTATCAGTATGCGGTCATAACTTCCGCCGCTTTGATTACCCTTATCTGATTGAGCAAGAACCGCAATTATCTTCTTGGCATATAATTGACACTTTAGAACTATCAATACTCGCTTTCCCTCTACAGCATTCCCATAAGCTAAATAAAGACTATAAGCAAAGTGAATATTCAAGTAATAATCCCGTAGAAGACGCACAGGCAACTCGATTATTACTTGGTCAACAATTAGAAGCACTATTTAAAAAGCCTGATGAAGTACAACAGGTATATATTTGGCTCCTGACTTGTGGTTGCGAAGATGCAGACCTTGCATATCAACAATTTTTCAGTGATAACCTTGGTTTGAAGATTGAACAACCCGCCATAGAAATGCTGCCAGAAACAATGCTAAAGGGAATAAATCAATCCTATTTGCAGCAGCTAGGGTCTAGTCCACAAACTTATGATTTTGAGACAAGATTATGCGTGGCGGGATTACTGGCTTGGAACTATGAGTGCAATACCAATGAATCGAAGCAGGTTTTTTGTGATTGGCTCAGACATTTAAATGGTTTTCAAGCTGTACTTGAGAATTTGCGTCCTTTAAGTACAGATGAATTCGCTATCAGCTCTTACTTGGAATATTTTGAAATTCCCAGTTTTCGACCTTTGCAGGAAGAAGCTGTCCAAGCAATTATTAATAATGAGCGTCCACTTGTTCTCATGCCTACTGGTGGTGGTAAATCTTTATGCTATCAATTACCAGCTTTCATGTTCCACGAAAGGCACAAAGCACTGACTGTTGTCATTTCACCGCTACAAGCACTAATGGCAGATCAGGTAGCAGATTTAGAACAAGCTGGGTTTTTCTTCGCCACCTTCATTAATGGTAATCTCTCAGCAGCAGAACGTCGTCAGCGATTATCAGAACTGCGTTCTGGTTCCAAAGGTTTGCTGTACATCAGCCCTGAGCAATTGCGGTCAATGAGTATTCGAGCATTGTTAGAACAACGCCCTCCGGTTCTTTGGGTGATTGATGAGGCTCACTGTGTTAGCCAATGGGGCCACGATTTTCGTCCCGATTACCGTTACATCCCGAAATTTATTTATGAATTATATCAAGAGCGGCAGCTTGCAATGCCTTTGTTAGCTTTAATGACAGCAACAGCAACTGTTGCTGTTATTGAACCCAGATTCCGCAGGTGCGCTCGTAAATGCTGTATTTTTGAAAATGACCTAAATGCTGCATTTTAGAAGCATGACAGCATCATTAAATATCAGGGTACAGGATATTGATCACTGCGGCATAGTCGCAGGCATCTGTGATGAGATGAATTTAGTAGAACAAATTAACCGACTGCTGGGAACTCACTCTCAAGAAATCATCAGTGCAGGTCAAGTTGTAAAAGCAATGATTTTAAACGGATTAGGATTCGTGAGTGCGCCGTTATATTTGTTTGAAAAGTTTTTCGTAGGCAAAGCTACCGAGCATCTTTTAGGAGAAGGAATACGTCCAGAACACTTAAACGATGACCGTTTGGGTCGAGTATTGGACAAATTATATGAGGCGGGACTAACGGAAGTATTTGTGACAGTGGCGCTTTGTGCAGCACGTAAATTCGGGGTAAAAATGGACAGCCTGCACCTTGATTCAAGTTCATTCCATGTTGATGGCGATTACATTAATAACGCAACAGCAGAGGATGCGGAAGCAGGAGGAATCGAAATTACCTACGGCTATTCAAGAGATCACCGCCCAGATTTGAAACAATTTATCCTGGACTTAATGTGCAGTGGGGATGGAGATATTCCCTTGTATTTGAGGGTCGCAGACGGTAATGAATCAGACTCAGCAATATTTGCGACCATCATCGCTGATTTTAAGCGGCAGTGGCAAATAGATGCTTTGTTTGTTGCAGATGCCGCACTTTATACGGAAGAGAACTTGCAACAAATGAAACATTTACGTTGGGTATCAAGAGTCCCAGCTACCCTAACTGCTGCAAAAATGCTGTTAGAAGACATGCCAGAAGTTGCATTTAATGACAGCGCAATGCCTGGATATCGAATTGCACCAAGTTGTAGTGAATATGGTGGTGTCAGACAGTCCTGGTTAGTTGTTGAAAGTCAAGCCAGAAAAGAAGCTGACCTCAAGCAGTTGGAAAAACGTTTAATTAAAAAGTTATCAGTTGCCCAATCCGAACTTCGGCAGTTGTCAAACCAAGAATTTGCTTGCTCAAAAGATGCTCTGATTGCGGCACAACGGCTCAGTTCTAAGTTGCCCTTACACCAACTGGCTAATATCCAGGTTAAGGAAGTAAAAAAACATACTGGACGTGGTAGACCCAGTAAGGATGCTGCCCCTACCTTTTACTACCAAGTCGATGCCACGCTAGAGCCCAAGGAAATAGCCATCGCCATCGAAACCAAACGCGCTGGAAGATTTATTTTAGCGACCAATGTCCTCGATGCCGAAGAACTCAGCGATGAAGATGTTTTACGTGAATATAAGGCACAGCAGTCTACTGAGCGTGGTTTCCGATTTCTCAAAGACCCTTTATTTTTTACTTCCAGTGTCTTTCTCAATTCGACTGAGCGAGTTGCCGCATTAGCAATGATTATGGGTTTGTGCTTGCTTGTTTATAGTCTGGGTCAAAGAGCTTTACGTCAAGCCTTAGAACGGGCAAAAAAAACTATTGATAATCAGTTGGGTAAACCAACTTCTACTCCCACCTTACGTTGGGTGTTCCAATGTTTTATGTCAATTCATTTGGTTACCGTCTCCCAAATCAAGCAAATTGCCAACTTAACCCATGAAAGGCAATGGATTCTTCAGTTTTTTGGCGCTCCTTGTCGAAAATATTATCTTCTTTCTTAACTAACCTGCGGAATGTGGGATTGAAGATATTAAAGAGCTATTTGCCCAACATAAACTAAATATTAATCGTAAAATTGATGGGGCAATAACAAGAGATAATCTAACTTTTAATGTGATTTCAGTAGCAGGGAATAAAGAGCAAGTTTTGTTGAATCAAGTAAAAGAAGCTCTTAAACTAGGTGGTAGTACACTGATTTACACTACTACACGCAAAAATGCCCAAAAGCTAGCAGAAACTCTTAAACAAAGTCACATTGAAGCAAAATATTATCATGGGAAACTTGCAAAAGAACAAAAACAACAAGTTTTGCAAGAATTCAAATCAGGTAAATTGAATGTAGTTACTGCAACTTGTGCTTTTGGTATGGGCATAAACCGTAAAGATGTACGCGCTGTCATTCACCATTGCATGAGCGCCAATTTAGAAGGTTACATCCAAGAGGCTGGACGGGCAGGACGTGATGGAGAGCCAGCAGTTTGTACTTTACTCTTTGATCCAAAAGATGCTGATACAGTTTTTTGTTTGCAAAGTTTGAACCAACTGAGTGAACAAGATTTGAAAAATGTCTTGATCTCGACTAGACATATCCGCGATCGCACTTTTGGCAGCGCTAGAGATGATTGGTTTTGGGTGACAACCAATGAAATATTTGAATCAGGTGACTTTGATGAAGAATTTGGT
Source organism: Nostoc sp. ATCC 53789 (assembly GCF_009873495.1). GTDB lineage: Bacteria > Cyanobacteriota > Cyanobacteriia > Cyanobacteriales > Nostocaceae > Nostoc > Nostoc muscorum_A. The sequence goes on from NZ_CP046704.1 coordinate 103,055, forward strand.
GAAGAATCAGAACAGCAAAATACTAAAATAAAAGCAGGATTGCATTACTTAGAAAAATTTGGTTTATTAGAACGAGCCGAGAACTTTTCAAGCTTTATCGAATTTGAACTAAGCCATAATACCTTTGCTGAGTCTATAGAGCAGTTTGAGGAATACAGCCGGATGAAGGATTTATCCCGGTTTGAAGCAGACAACTTTGAGCGGCTGATTCAAGCAATGCACATAGCGAAAGCTTATTGTAATAGCAATGATCAACCGTTTCCCCTCGACCGTCTCAGTGATGAAGCTGGAATTAGCTTACATGACCTGACTGCCAGAATCCGTGAACTGCAAAAGGCTGAAGTCTGTTCTTTTGAAATACCCATTACACTTGTGATTACCAAGGGTGTAAGAGGAGATGCCCGTAATAATCATGAACGCATTCGCCAGTTAGAAGACGAATTACTCAAAGTGCTTAATGAGTTATTTGGTAATCAAAATGAAATACAAATAAATCTGCGTGGACTTGCTTCTCGACTTGACCCAGACAATAGTAAAAAAATCAGAGCATCCAACATCATAGATATTTTGGAAGGTTGGGTTGCTCAAAAATGGCTAAAGTTAAGTAGAATTTCTAGTGATGTGGTTCGCTTAGGAGAAATGGAAGTTGCAGAGCATTTACCTGAGCATAAAATTCTCACAACTACAGTATTGGAAGTTTTGTATCAAGCATTGAAAGATACAACAGGGGCGAGATTACCTCTGAAGTACGAATTAGGTAAACTTGCTAAAGAAGTTACCCAAAAAAGCCAACTTGACTGGAATAATGAAGAGTTAGAAGTTATTCTTTTGTGGCTCCACCAGAGAAAAATCATTCGATTAAGTGATGGGCTTAATCTCTTTCAACAGTCGCTGAAAGTCCGTGTAATAAAAAACGCAAGTGTTTCCAGAGTAAAACGCCGTTACCCTGAAGTTGAAGCTCACTATGATGAACAAACTCGTCGCACCCATTACATGGTGAAGTATGGTCAGTTAAAGTTAGATGAACAGCGTCAGCAATTTGTTCGTGATTACTTTGGCACAAATCAAGAAGAATTCGTTTCAAAGTACCAATTTTTGGCACAAGAGATTACCAGACCGATTCTTCCAGAAGACTATAACCGTATTCTAGAACCGCTTAACCCTGCTCAAAAAGAAATTGTTTTAGCTTCAGACCCAACAATGGCAGTAATCGCAGGCCCTGGTTCTGGCAAAACAAGAACTATTGTTCACCGGATTGCTTATCTTGTAAAGGTTAAGCGAGTTGAGCTGAAGCGTATTCTTGTTTTAGCTTACAACCGTAATGCAGTTAGAGAATTACGGTTGCGGTTACGTAATTTGATTGGCGAACAAGCATCACGAATTCGGGTCTTTACTTTCCACGGTTTAGCCTTATCACTTTTGGGACGGACGGTAGGTGAATACAGAGGAACTCAGACAATAAATTTTGATCGGCTTTTGGTTGAAGCTTGCGAATTAATTGAAAAAGGCGAAGAATTTGAAGATGCAGATGAAGATACTCAGGCACGACGAATTCAATTATTAGGAAAATTAGAATATATCTTTGTTGATGAATACCAAGATGTAACTGAGAAAGAATATCGTTTAATTAAGTCAATTTCTGGCTTAAATCAATCTGAGGATAAAACACAGTCGGTACAAATTAATCTCTGTGTTATTGGAGATGATGACCAAAATGTTTTTACGTTTAAAGGTGCCGATACTAGATATATCCTTCAATTCCAAGAAGAGTATAAAGCAAAACGATTACTACTTAACGAAAATTACCGCTCTACAGAAAATATTATTGAAACTGCTAATTGTCTTATACAAAATAACTTAATACGCTGTAAACAGGCTCCAGAAGAGCAAGTTCGTATTAACTCCGAACGCCAAGGATTAAGAGGAGAGGCAGTCTCCGCTTTAAAGTTCAATAATTTATCACGACAAGCAGGATGGATTAAAGACAAAATTCAATCTTGGGTCAACGTAGGGATTGCTCCTCATGAAATCGCTATTTTAGCTATTCGTTGGGATGATTTGAGTCCTATCCGCTTGCTTTTAGAAAGAGAAAGTATATCTACTTATGCCCTAAAAAATAATACTATTCCACTATTAAAAAACCGTTGCACTCGTTTACTAATTAATGCTTTACAGAAAGACTATAGCCTAGTTTTAAATCCTGAAGAATTAGTTCAGAAAAGATTTGAGGCGTTTTTTAAACGTACTGGTCGTAGCTTAACAGAACCTACTGTTAAAATCTTAATAAATATTGCTAGAGATTTAGATAAAGAACGAGGCTATGGGTTTGAAGATATTGTACTACCTATTAGCGTTGATGAAATATTGACTGCTATATTTGAGTTTAATGAAAATGGTGAATCCTTCCTAGAAGATAACTCAGTCTTAGTTACTAGCTGTCATGGTTCAAAAGGTTTGGAGTTCCGTAAAGTCATACTTTTAGGTGATGGATTTAAAACTAATTGTAATGAGATGGAATCAGAACGACGACTCTTTTATGTTGCTATGACTCGCGCCAAAGAAGAATTAATTGTTTGTTCTACTCAGCAGAATTTATTTGTACAGCAAGCTGGTTTAACTTCAGAGGTTATTGATTATAGTGAGACTCAACTTCCTCAGTTAATGCGTTACTTTGATTTAGCTCCAAGTAATGTTTATTTAGGATATGAAAACACTCAAAATAGACAAAATGTTATTAAAAAGTTATGTGAGGGTGATGTTATTGAGTTAAGAGGAAATAACCATAATAATGCTTGGAGAATTTTCACACCAAATAATAATGAAATTGGTCGTCTATCAAAGAGGGGAACACAACTTCTTAAGCATAAAGGTATTTTTCCTGGACAGTTCCAGTTTCAGCCTGGTGAAGTAACAGTCCGATATCTATATCACCATACTAAGAGAGATGACATAACAGGAAAAATTTCGGAGAATTGGTTTGTTGTGATTCCACAAATTCGAGTATGTAGAAATGCCAAGAAGAGTGATTTGAGATAGGCTAACTCCGCACAAAGAAGCTAATAAAACCCCCAAATATTACCGCATCCTAGACGGCATTTGTGACTTTGAACAGATGCCAAGGCTTACAAGGATTTATGCGAAAGACATGGTTGCCGTGATTGATTTAAACTCGCTTTAACCTAATAAAAGATAATCGTGAAAACTGAATTACCTCCATTAACTAATTGTGTTCTATTCTTTGTAGCTGTCATAAGTGTGGTGTATTTATATAGCAGCATAGCTCAAAGAAAATTAATTAAAAAGCAACGAAAAGTAGAAAGACCTAAATCTAGTTTTGGCTTTTTGATATTATGGAATCAAATTTTGTTAATTTCCTTTTTTTCTGTAACCTATATTATAGGATGGGATGCACCCTCAGTTGGTTTAAAACTTGAAATATTACCAGTATTTTCCTTAATGATTGGCTTGGGTTTCTATTGTATATTTGTGTTATTTTTAAATAAAATTCTAAATCTTTTGAGAGTCAGCCAAATTGTAGAAAATGATGCTTATCTCGTTACTTTAAGGCTTATGCCCCGACAAAAGCTTCAGAAAACATTATTTATTATTGCCGTATGTATATTAAATCCAATAACAGAAGAGTTGATATTTCGTGGAGTACTAGTACATCAATTAAGCCTATATACAAATAATTATTACTTGGCAATTTTTTTGGGATTGTTTGTAAGTGTTGGGAATCATATTTATCAAGGAAGACTGCATATTATTACGCATATTGTTTTTTATATTTTCACTGTAACATTGCTTTATTCAGATGTAGGACTTATTGGGTCTATAGGTTTTCACTTAGCAGGAGATATTTACCCGTTCATGTGGCTTAAATATCAGGTTAATAACTATAAACAACGAAGAAGGGAGGAACGCAGAGCTAAATATGTTTCCAATTAGAATATCAGACACAGTGAGTAAGAAAATTTGGAGATGGAGAAAGTAGCGACACCGGACAGCCCGTCGTAGACATCGCTCTCAAACTGGGGTAATCGCTCTAGTAAAATCAAAAACCACCCACATGATGTAAGTGGATATCAAAAGAGATTATGTATTTTTTATCAGTTACCAAACAGTTTATTAAGCACATCAGCTAGACGGTAGCCTGCCAAGCTCATCCGGCGTTCTGCTATTGGTTTGGCGGTAGCAGCATAATTTGGCGGTAACGGCTTTCCATCATTTTTATCCGTGCTGCCAGAAAGTTTGCCATTGAGATATGCTTTTTGTTTTGCTATCCTAAAACTCTCCAATTTTGCCCAATTATTAAATTGAGTTTCTCTTAACTCTGGCAATTTACTGCGTTGATAGTCGGCTCTTATCTTGGTTGCGGTGTTGCGAACAGTTTGAAAATTTTCTGAGCCAAGTATGAGGTCATCCCAGAATTTATGTAAACTAATTGTTTGACCATCTGGATTAACTCTAATATAAAAACGTGTACCACCTCTATCACCTTCTGGTTCTGGATACTCGTTAGTTATTAATTTGGTAGTATGCAATGGCTGATGCACATCTCCTACTAGATGGAATAGCCAGCATATTGCAACTGCTTTTTCGCTGTTGGTGGCATTACTTTGAATAATATCAAGATTTTTTTGAAAAGCAAATATAATATTTTCTTCACCGGGAATTTCACGAGGAATTGAATTTGAAGAACTGCCTGGTTGATAAGGAAAATTTATGTAGTGCCAAGTTGGGCGATCAAATGTTTGATTGCCACGAGCTTCATCTGGCCATTTTGCCGCCCACATAAATAAGTACAAATTTTTATTTTCAGCAGAAATATTAGATTGTTTGAGGGAATTCCACTGCTGCTCAAATTTAGAGTATTCAGGGTGTTCCTTCAAAATGGCAACCATTTTCTCAATTACTTCTTGATGATTCTGCGAGAGTTCCCTGTAAGCGATCGCTCCTGAAACCATGTGTCCAGCCTTATTCCAAGCAAAAGCTGGGTACTGCCAAACCAAGATTGTTGATAATACTGTCAATAAAGAAAACTTAGCGAAAGAATGTAACTTCAGCATAAAATTCTTTGTTAAAAAATACAGCTAAAGTATAGGTTGCATTCAGGTAAGTTAGGGTTAAATTTGCATGAAAAAAATAAATCACCCTACACAATACTCATATATTTCAATAAACAGAGCTGTACATTAACGAGTTTAAGGGTGTGATCGCATCTATTACCCTATGAATGAGTCATTTACCTCCAAGAATTTAGGTTCAGAACCACTTAAAAAATATTCCTGCTTAGAGTAAATAATTTTACATATTTTTCATTATTACGGATATGCACTGAGGTTTATTGCAATTCCGTATGACTAAAATGCAACAAACAATATAGCATTAGCTACTTAAGGTAGTGGGTCAAGCTTGCTCAATGACTATCAAAAAACCCTTGGCTTTCAAACAGCCACAGGTAGGGCATATCATTCGTGATTTGCGACTTTTGGCTGGGTTAACGCAAGAACAGTTTGCAGCCACTCTCGGCGTGACATATACCACGATTAATCGTTGGGAGAATGGACGCTCTAAACCGTCGCCGATGGCGAAGAAGCTTATTGAACAGAAGCTTAATGAGATGGGCGCTCAGGGTGAGGATTTGTTAACTAAATATTTGCCAAATTAGTTATTTACTCAGTTTCTGTGTGAGCGGTAAATATAGCTCTAATAGCCCACTTGTTCTAGTTTTTATATCCAACTGTTGATTGTAATTGTAAACATCAGGTGAGGCATCTAATGAACGGTAATACAAACATGAGAACTACTCAGCAAGTCACGGAAATTACAGGCGCTCCCGCCCAAGTTTGGGGAAACGTGTTAGTTCCAGCAAGAGGAACAATTCTTGTCAAAGTTACAGGTGATACTCTTGTTGGGACAACAAAAACTGGGTTAGAAAAGAGAGAGACTTGGATACGCATTCAAAATATTGATTCAGCAGAAACATTAGAAGCCCCTATTTATGCTTTATTGGGTTTTGGAGGATTCCTAGCTTTTTCATCTTTGGGTGCATTCAGCAACTCTTCTGTACTAGGTTTAATTTTACTTGTTGCAGCAGTCGCCCTAATTGTCTATGCAATAACTAATAAACGTCGATATCTAGCAATTCATAGTTATCGTACTTCAATTGTTGTTTTTATGAATAAGTCCCCAGAACTTTATCAGCAATTTGCTATGAATGTGCTGGCATTATCGCGCAAACTAAATACACCCAGTAATACACAAACAAGACAGCCTCAAACCCAAATTCAACCTTAGTTGATGAAGTCTATGTATATGAATCCCAGGATAAGAAATATAAATTTAAGCTCCACTAAAAGAAATTGCGATCGCTTCCAAATTCTTAGAGTAAATTTACAAAACATAAGGTAAGGAATATATGAATAAGTTTCCTTTTTTAGTATTTGAAGGATTAGATGGGGCTGGTAAAACTACTCTGGCAGAGCTATTTTCTAAGCGTCACAATTTTTCTTATTACAGCAGCATACCGCCTGAGTTAATTGCTTTACGAGAGCAAATAGCTGATACCCATTCTCCAATTACCACGTTTCATTTTTATACTTTGTGTAACCTTATGCGTAGCCATGAGTATGCATTAAAGTTGAATAATTCAGGCGTTGTGGCTGACAGATATGTGTTTTCTACTCTTGCTTACCACAGCCTGTTAATGAAACAAGACTTGTCTTGTCATTTCCGCATATTGCAATCAGAACAAAAATTTTTACTACCTGACGTTATTGTTTATGTGACAGCCTCTCAGCCTGTAATTTGCCAGCGTATTGCCAAGCGAAGTCAGGAAGTTCCTATGCAATGGTATGGGGATAAAGTTTCTGTTGAATACAACCTTATTGAATCATATAAGCGTATATTTTCACTAGTTGACATACCAATCTTGCAGATTGATACGACTAATTCTGATCCTGAGCAAGCTTATTCTACTTTGTGCTATGAACTGCACAGAATTGGTCAAAATATACCCATCATTCAGTCTACAGATTTTGCATTAACTAGCTAACTTCAACTTTTCAATTTACCAAAAAATATTATCATGCGACCAATATCTATAAATTTCCATCTGTGGAAACCATGCAATTATCATTGTCGATTTTGCTTTGCTACCTTTCGTGATGTCCCAGGATATTTAACTTTCAGTGATGCTAAACGCCTTCTTTCTTTATTGCGCGAGGCAGGTACAGAAAAAATTAACTTTGCTGGGGGAGAACCAACACTACACCCTTACATTGGTGAACTTGTAGCTGAGTCGCGTCGTTTGGGATTTGTAACAAGTATTGTGACCAATGGTGCGCGAATGACTGAATTGTTACACAAGCACGCTAGTGATATTGATTGGGTCGCATTGTCGGTAGATTCTGCTTCAGAAATGATTCAAAAACAGTTGGGGCGTGGGAATGGGGATCATGTACTACGATCAATTGCTTTGTTTGATAAATTACATCAATACGGTATTCATGTCAAACTTAATACAGTAGTCACCAGCCTTAACTTCCAAGAAGATATGTCAACCTTTGTAAGGCGGGTGCGTCCAGAAAGGTGGAAAGTCTTTCAAGTGCTGCCAGTGGAAGGTCAAAATGATGGGAGCGTCGAGGATCTGCTAATCTCGCCACACCAGTTTCAAGAATTTGTCGAACGACATCAAACCCTTTCAGATGAGGGAATAAGATTTGTCGCAGAGACAAACAACTTGATGAAAGATTCCTATGTAATGGTCAATCCACAAGGGCAGTTTTACAACAACACTACAACAGGGCGTTATTTGTATAGTTCACCAATTTTGGAAGCGGGTGTAAATGTTGCCCTGGCTCAAGTCGGTTGGAATGTAGAAACTTTTCTGGGTCGTGGAGGTATTTACTCTTGGAAATAGTTGCACCGCCAATTCCAGACTAAGGTTAGCGTACTTCCTCATTACTGATATTAGGGATACCCAAAAAAGCCAAGGAGTAAAAATCATGGGTCAATGGATTGATTTTCAACAAACTGTTAATCAAAGACTACTGAGAGAAGATTTAGATAAAGAACAAACTAAAGTCAGAAACATGAACACCAAAGGACACGCTCTTGTCCGGGGTATTGCTGGCTCTGGGAAATCTTTAGTTTTAAGAAATAGAGTTGAGAAAATAATTGATGATTTTGATAATATTTTAATCCTCAGCTATAACCGTTTTATGAGCGGATGGCTAAAATCGAAGCTAAGAGAGAAAGGTATTAGCAGGCAAGTAACTTGTAATACCTTTCAGAGTTGGGCTTATCGTAATTTAAACTATGATTATAAATTTGATAAAAATGATGAATTAAGAGCGCAAATTATAGATTTTGCGAAAAATTCAGACTTAAAATATCAAGCTATTTTAGTAGATGAAGCACAAGATTTCTATGATGAGTGGTTTCGTGCTTTGCTAGAAATTTTAGATGATGATACAAAATCTTTATTTTTTGTCTACGATAATACTCAATCAGTATATGGACAATCTCACAGAAGAAAGCAAGATTGGACATGGCGAAAGCTGGGAATTGATGTTGTGGGGCGTTCTCGGGAGCTATGCGGTTTCGTCAGATCCAGTAAAAAACAAGCGATCGCTAAATCATTTTCCCAGTAGTATAAATAAATTTATACTTTTTAAGCAGTATTAACACTTAAAAAGTCAAGATGAGTTTGAGTCATAACTTGCAAGACTCTCTTTTTTGAGCCAAAAAAAGCTAGGATTCCCTTTGAGCAAGAATTTAGAGATAGGGATTATCTACCTTAATGGAAAAAAATATATGTGCAACTTTAGATTTGAGTAAATCATTATCAGACTTTTCTTCGCAGGTAACAAAATATTTAGAATTGACGAACATCACGGAATGGAATGGGAAAATTCTTAAAGAAAGAGAAGAAAAAATTAGAGAAATTGCACTTATTTTAGCTGGACAGTGTATTGCAATTTTGTTGTATAACCTCTCCCAATCTCAGTCAGCTAATCAAACAGCTATGATTCAAACAAGAAGCTGGTGGGATACTACTATGCAAAAACATGGTTATAGAAAACGCCAAATCTTAACAGTTGGAAACGTTTTATTCACTCTAAAATTACCATATATGGTAATAAAAAACTCAACAAAGATCACAAATAAAATGTCTCTTCAGGGATTTTATCCCCTGTTAAAGTGGTTGGGGATGTCAGAAGGATTAACCCCGTTAGTATGGTCAACAGTTGCTCAATATGGTGCAATTACTAGCTCATTTGAAGCCGCCTGCACAACTTTAACTGGTTGGGGAATTGATCTTAGTTTAAAACGAATTGAGCGTTTGACATACAAATTTGGTCAAACTGGCATCAACTTACGGCAATCTAAAATATTAAATCGGCAGATGGGCATTTTACCTGAAGGTAATATTCTTAAAGACCAAAGAGTTGTTATAGCTGTAGATGGTGGTCGGAGTCGAATCCGAATTAATAAAAAGGGAAGAAAAAATTCCAAAACCAAGCGACACGGGTTTATCGGCAAATGGGTTGAGCCAAAGTTATTCACAATTTATATTGTTGATGAGCAAGGTAAAAAAATAAATACTTCTGAAATTCCTATTACGAATGATGGCACTTATGAAGGATATAAAGCGCTTTTGGAGATTTTAGAAGCGTATTTAGTTGGCTTGGGAATTAGTCAAGCAAAACAAGTCTTATTAATCGGGGATGGAGCGGAGTGGATCTGGATACATATCCCACCACTTTTGACAAGATTAGGATGCCCAGTCGAAACTTATCAGCTATTCGATTTCTATCATGTTACGGAAAATATAAAAGTATTTGCAGATGCTGCTTTTAATGAAGAAGCACAGTCTAAAGAATGGTTTGTAAAAGTTAGGAAGAGTTTAAAAAAAGGTAAAGCCAAATCTTTAATCAGCCAGATGGATGAGTTGATTGCTGTAGCTACCGGAGAGCGGTGTAAGATTATGGTAGTTAAGCGAAATTATATTTTAGATGCTTATCGTAAAGGGCGTTTAAATTACGATAAAGCAATAAATAAAAAACTACCTATTGGCAGTGGTGCAATTGAGAGTTTAATTCGCCAAGTTGTAAATTTAAGAATCAAGGGTAACAGTAAATTTTGGTTGAAAGAAAATGCAGAAATTATGTTACATCTGCGTTGTCAATGGATCGCCGGAAGTTGGGATAAGTTTTGTGGTTCTATTTTTAATTCCTTTATCAAACCAGAAACTGCTTGATAAATTTTATACTTTACTTTTACTCTCAACTTATTATTTGGTTGAATTAACACTAAGTATAAAAGCCTAATTGTAGATATTTTTGTTAACAATCGTCAAATGACTTGCTAATAATCTTTTTGAGATATCTCATCAAGATGAATTCTCGTGGCTATCAGCACATATTTAGTAAATAAAGTTACTTCTTACTTAGATTTGATTTTTGCGATCGCTTGTTTTTTACCGGATCTGACAAAACCGCATTGCTCCCTACCAACTACCCGACAACCCTTAATCTTGGCAATTTGTCCAACAATGGAACCAACTGCCCCAGCTGCGGCTGAAACGACCACAGTTTCTCCAACTTTTGGCTGTCCTATATCTAATAACCCAAAATAAGCTGTAAAACCAGTAGCTCCCAGTGGCCCGGTAAATGCGTTGAGCGGACAAGGTAGAGGATTAGGTAATCGCGTCAGCGAAAAGCCACTGTTTCCAAGAGCGATCGCGTAATCTTGCCACCCTAGCAACCCAGAAACCAAATCTCCCTTTTTAAAATTGGGATTTTTGGACTCTTCAACCACACCTATAATACCGCCACGCATAACTTCCCCAATTTCAACAGGAGGCATATACTGTTCTATATCGCTCATCCAGATCCGATTGGTAGGATCTAGTGACAGATATATAGTACGTACCAGCACCTCATCATCTTTTGGGCTGGGGATTGGCTCTTCTCGGTACTCAAAATCGCTTTCTTTAATGTCACCAACGGGACGAGCAGCTAATAGAAACTGTCGATTTATCGCTCTAGTCATAAGTTTTTGTTGGGTGTGACTGAGAGTTGGTCAGAGTCAATACAGACTTCCTTGGCTTTTTCTAAGTCTTCTAGCATCATTTTACTTTAGCATCTCACTTCACCAGCACCCCATCAACAATCGTAATGCCCCACTGCCCAAACTTCGTCAGCAATTTTTTGATCATAATTTGCTTTCGCGGGATCATCATTCCAGCCCTCTTGCAAAAAGTCAAACCCTGAATTTTGCCCCAAATTCGCCGCAACTGGGCCACTTCCTCAATTCAATTGCAGGAAGTATGTCAACTCTCAAAAGAAGCGTTCCACTAAATAAGCCGCATATTCCATACCATAAGGTACGCTCACCCCAGCAGTCATTTCATTAGCAAAGTAGGTGTTTTGATTACCTTGCAACATTTCTAATCGTTGATAAATACCATCCTTGAGGTCTTCGGCTGAAAAATGAGAGAACCACTTCCAAATTAGGGGTTGCCCCATAAGTGTCACTTCAGTACCTCCGAGCTTTTTGACACAATCGGATACGTTGCTTTCCAACTCTTCAACAGTTGTCGTTTCATCCATAAATGGATAAAAGTTGTAGATTTTACTGCCTGGATCAACCTCGTAGATAGCTAATGGATAACTAGTTGCTAAAGGCTGATTTAAAGTATTTCTGATTACGTAGAAAATGTTTGCGGGTAAGCCCTCTACTTTACAGGTAATAACCGCTCTTTTTATTGTACGTACCCTAGAAAAAATTTCTGCTTCTTCAGGGGAAGCATCTGCTACGCCAAGAAAGTCATCTACAGGAGCAGTCCAAATTAAATGCTCGAATTCCCACTGATTTGAGGCAGTTTTGACCAGGATTGTTTGACCGCGAGAAATACGCTCAATAGTTTGTCCTAGACACAAGTTATGGGTTGCTGCTAAACGATTCCATAATTCTTGATTCCCTTCTTGCAATTGAGGCATATTCAGAACCAATTTTTTCAGGAAATTGCAACGGTTCCATAATGCTAACAGCCTAATCACATAAGCAGTAGAAGCTTCTTGTTCTAGATATCCAAACTGTCCCGCATTCGCAATCGGCATTAAAGCATCTCGAATAAAATCCAAACCCTGTTTGTTAAACCATTGAGGAGATGATTTATTCATCGCTCGGTAAGCAGGATTGATATAGCCTGGCTCCTCATCCCAAGTATACTTGTCTAATTCTTGAAAAAATTTTCTTAGCTGCCAGAGTCGGGCCAATAAAGAATATTTGGAATCTACTAAAAACGGGCTAGAAACTTTGCCAGTCCCTAAGTCAAATATTTGCACCCGTGGCATCACATGAAGCGATGGAGAAATTGCATACCTTTTTCTGTATTTCTTATATAGGGGGCTTGGTAATATCCAGGCAGTTCCACCCTCGTAAATACCACGGGTTTGAAGACTTGCATCTTTGTACCTAATTGAATATGTTTTCCCACCTACGCGATTTTTGGCATCAATGATGGTGATATTTTTATATCCAAGATCGCGCAATTCTTCGGCAGCCGTTAAACCAGCGCATCCAGCACCAATGATACCAATACGGGTTGAAGGTTCATAGGTTAAACGATTAATTCGCATCGTAATTGTTAATGAGAATTTCAGCCCTATCTAATTGTACTAACTTTATCTTCAGCGTTATATGCCAATACGGTTCAGCCTTTTCAAGGTTCAAGATAGGAATGGCACGCTTGATATCGGCAAATCAATTATTCATAAGGCGTTACAATTGCCTCATGTGAGCATTTCTAAGGATTTGGCACAGGGCAGCAGAACGGGTATCGTTTCTATGACACGCGCAAGGAACATGAAAGGCTTTGGGTTCAACACAACAATCTTTTATTTTAAGTAATCCATATCAGATTAACTTTGTCCCCTTTCATCCCCATACGTACTATAAATTCATGCCCATCATCAGCAAAACTCAGCTTCCACAAATATGTCTGAGTTTCTCCTTGTTTGAGATCACCGAAATAAGTGGTTGTATAACCTTCAGACATACGAGGAATTAGTGGAGAGCTAACTTGGTCAAAAATTTCTTTGGTAATATCCGTTCTGTAGTCTGAATCACCAACTGTGAGAAAAAGGTCGTAATTTCCCGTAGCCGTGGCATCCAAAATAGTTTGCAAACGATTAATCACGTTTTCAGGGGGATTTGTTGAATTCATAATCATGCTCTTATGTTTGGTGTGGCCAGGTGTACTAAGCTTTCACCCCAAAATTCAAATTTTTTGCATCAAGCCAAAATTATTACAAAACTTTGCATTATTCGTTTTTAACGCATCACACTTGTTACTCATTCTAATGAACCAACACCCCATCCACAATCGCAATTCCCCATTGCGGAAACTTCGCTAGCAACTTCTTGATCACAATTTGCAAAGCCGGGTCATCATTCCAACACTCTCGCAAAAAATCAAACCCCGGATTGTCGCCAGAATTCGCCGCTCGATTTAGTTTTTCCCTTCTTAAAGGTCGCATATTTGACCTCGCTACAATCGCCTCATGTGACCATTTCTCAGGACTGGTAACAGGCGCGGCTCAGAAATTATACTTTTATAATGGCAGTGAGTCCAAACGAATCAATCGCATTATAAATTTAAGTAGCGATGCCTTTAAAATATAAAATGACAGCGATAGTAATGTAACAATCGCTCTATGAATCAGGAATCGCCTCAATTCATCAACCATATTGTTTCAAGTTTGCGGTCAATTGAGGGAATTACAGCTATCTCATTGGGCGGTTCACGGGCACGGGGCAACCACACCAATAAGTCAGATGTAGATTTGGGAATTTATTATAATTCAGAAAACCCGCCCGATTTAATTGCTCTAAATCGCCTTGCCTCTGAGCTTGATGATAACCATCGGGTAAATTTGATTACTGTGATTGGTGGATGGGGAAAGTGGATTAATGGCGGCGGTTGGCTACAAGTTCAAGGTATAGGTGTAGATTTTCTCTATCGTGATTTGGCGAAGGTCAATCGTGTGATTGATGATTGCCATGCTGGACAAATTACTATTGATTATCAACCAGGACATCCTCATGGTTTTGTATCCTCGATTTATATGGGCGAAATTGCTATTTGTCAGGTACTTTACGACCCAGATGGTGTTTTAGAAGCTTTGAAGCTCAAAACAAAGCCTTATCCAGTTAGGCTCAAACACGCAACTATTGACACTTTCGCCTGGGAAATCAGTTTCTCGTTGGTGGTTGCAAAAAAAGCGATTGCACGCGATGATGTTGTTTACGCAGCAGGTTGTTGTTTCCGCAGTGTGGCGTGTATGAATCAGGTTTTATTCGCCCTCAATGAAGATTACCTGTTGAATGAAAAGGGAGCGGTGGCAATCGCAAGTACATTTGCTATTTGCCCTACTGACTATCAACAACGGGTTGAGCAAGCGATCGCACTTTTAGCTGCTTCTTCAAAATCGATAGCTGAGGCGATTGCGATTCTTGAGGCGATTGAGGATGATTTGAGTCAATGGTATGGAAATCGGCGATTATCAATGTAATTTTATGGCAATTGAGTTATTCAAGTTCAGGTAGCCAAATTTCTGCGATGCCGAATAGCCCGTTGTAGACATCGCTACTTGTCCCCACATCAATACTTCCCACGCTAAATGCTAAATTTTATTTAGCCATCCAGCAGGAGTTTTCTTTTTCTTATGTGGTTCTGGTCTGCCGATTCAGTAGAACAAGAATTATTTGATTTGTACGCTCCAGCCCTGCGATCGCTCGGCGTAAATTTTAATGACGAGCAACTCCAAGACACTCTAGAAGCAGCAAGCTATGGTTTAGAAGATGCTTTCAGGAGCGCGATTGTTTATATGCTTTGGCTCGAAGAAAATCTGAAGCCGATCTACCCGACTGCGATATTAATCGAGGCACTGGCAAATCAATGGCGCACCAAGTACTGGAAACCGGAGTATTTGGAACTTGAACAGTTGCTCTCACCCGGAAAGCGCTGGTGGAGGGCAGCAGTGGATAAGTGGGGTTACGACGAGCGTAATCAACTGGTTGCAGACATATTTTATGACAACGGGCAAGAATTTATTAAGTTCCGAAATGGGAAAGAAATTCTAGTTGACACTGCTTATAAGTGGGGATGGGAGCGAGTCGCAGATTATGCGTCCCCATTTTCAGAAAGTAATTCGTCGCTTGGCAGTATCAATGCAAGGGAATCTTGATCTACTGCATTAGTAGATAAGCACCGTCAAGCAGCAATCGCTTTAGCTGCACGCTATTCTGAGACAGTGTGATTTTTAATGTTGGTAGAGACTGCTTGACGTTTAGAGTTTGTGAGAGTTAGAGCTATCGTCTGATCTAAATAATCCTTAATTATTTTAAGTCAGGAGAGTAATATGCTTGAATCTGTCCTTGTAAATACAAGATTAATTGTTTTCCTTGGATGTAAAACAGGTCTTCATAAGTACATTTGATTTTGATCTGGGGGTAGCTAATTTCCGTAGCCATCTTGACTTGGTAAGCACGGGTAATTGCTTGGGCTGCAACGAGCGGCAGTGTGTTTTCATCCCAGCATTTACTAAAATCCTTCGGTGTGACATAGCCACGATTCAAAACAGTCTTCACGCAGGCGATCGCTAAGATTTGGAATTTTGTAGTTAGATCGGTCATTAGTCCCTTGGTTTGGTGATGGGTTTGATGCCAGTAACCAAGATTAGGGTTTAGCCGAATGGCACTAAGAAAAGCTGAAACCTCGTCAGGGCATGGTGTGGGAGGTGTGGGAGGTGTGGGAGGCGTGGGAGGATGGGGAAGAAGTCTTACCCCCCACACTCCCCACACTTCCCCCACTCCCCACACTCAAAAAGCAAGTTATATCAGGGCTTTGCGATTAACTTAGTGCCATTCGGGTTTAGCCCTACTGAGAAAATAGCATTTTTGATTGATTCTTCCAAAAGCTTCTCGCTAAAGTCAAGCATCCGGCAAACAGGGGAATTATCATGCCGCGAAGTAAATCTTCAATTCGGGTTTATGCACTGGGGAAGCATACGATAAAATATCAGCATTGCCTGCCCAATTAACCCTTGCAATGAGGCAATAGAATCATGGTTTGTAATGCAATTACTAAGATGTAAAATATCTTTGGAAGCTTGACTAATTTCTACAGCACCATCATGCCCAGAGCGTTGTAGAAACCGCCAGAGGCGACCCCAAGCTGCACCTTGCATAATCTTGATTCTCATGGCATCGCTATCGCATTTTTAGAGATTCAAAGTCTAAAACAATGAAAGTAAAGTTGCCAGAATTTTTCTGATTGGCTTATTCAATCCTGTTTAAATTGGAATTTCAATCCAAAACTCTGTGCCTTTCCCTGGTTCTGATAAGCAATTCAAAATTCCACCATGTTTTTCTACTACAATTTGGTAGCTAATTGACAGTCCTAGCCCTGTTCCCTTACCCACCTGTTTTGTTGTGAAAAAGGGATCAAATAACCGTTTTCTAACGTCTTCCTCCATCCCTAATCCGTTATCAGCAATTCGGATTACAACAAGTTTTTTATCTAAAATTTCAGTGCGAATTATAATTTGTGGTTGTTTATCAGTTGTTTTTAAATTGCTCATTGATTCTTCTAAAGCATCGATTGCATTAGTCAAAACATTCATAAATACTTGATTAAGCTGCCCAGGATAACAATCAAGTAAGGGTAAATCTCCATACTCTTTAACAATAGATATATCCAATCCAATACTATTGTTTTTCCAGCGATGATGCAAAATCAATAGTGTATTTTCGATTCCTTCATGAATGTCAACTAGTTTTTTTTTCTGCTTCATCGTGACGGGAAAAGTTCCGCAATCCTAGAACAATTTCACGGATACGATTAGTACCCATATTCATTGAATACAGAAGTTTAGAAAGGTCATCAGTAATAAATCCTAGATCAATTTTTTCAGCAAAATCGTGAATTTCTGCCTGGGGGTTAGGATAGTGTTGCTGATAAAGGTGCAATAGGGTTAACATCTCTTGAAAGTATTCGTTAGCATAAGTTAAGTTGCCGTGAATAAAGTTAACTGGATTGTTAATTTCATGGGCAACTCCAGCTACTAATTGTCCTAAACTGGACATTTTTTCATTCTGGATCAGTTGAGATTGAGTTTGCTGCAATTTATGCAAGGTTTCAGTGAGTTTTGTGGCTTGAGTTTGAGCAGCTAAGGTAGCAGAGCGACTTTGGGTATAAAGCTGTGCATGATCGATGGCGATCGCTAGTTGATCGCAAACAGCTTGTAGCAGGCTAATTTCACTGTTAGTCCAAATGCGATCGCCACTGCAATGACTACACACAATTGCCCCAATCTCTCCGGAATTACTTTTAACTGGTAGCAGTAATTGAGATGTAATGCCAAACTCAATTAAAAATTCTTGGATATCATAATTAAGATATGAATTGCTATTAACATTGTCGATACAAATTAGCTCTTGAGAAAGAAGTATTTTTGTTAAAAAAGTATTTTTTTGCAGTGAAAGGCTGCCTAACATCGTTGGTAAGTTAAGATTTCGTGCTTCATAGGTAATAGTCAAGCTTGGTTGAGATGGGTGCGGTAAGTAACAAAGAAAGTAGCAACGATCAATTTGTAATAAGCTGCGAATTTCATTAACAGCAGTTTCTAGGATCATATCTAGGTTAAGAGAACTGCGGATTTGACTAGCTAGACGCAGTAATAAGGCTTCCCGACGACTGAGGAGTTCTTCTCGTGCCAAGATGCGGTCAATAGCCACAGCAATATTGTTGGCGATCCAATTTAATAAATTATGAGTTGCCTCGGTAAATAACTGCTTGCTAAATAAAGCTATTATACCGATTAATTGCTGCTCTACTATCAATGGATAAGCAGAAAATCGAACAATTGAAAATGTAGAATCAAGAAGGTTTTCTGAGTTATTAATTGATAGTTCTTCATTAAAGATAGCTTGATGGTTCTGATTCATTAAGCCAATGATATTATTAGCTAAAACCATGTGATTTGGAAAATCTTGGGTATCGCTCAAAGCACTACAAGCGGCATTTGTACAATGAACACCAGCCTGCAATTGTAGCTGGTTTGTCTGTCTTTCAGATGTCCAGATACAAACAAAGGCTATATCAAGATGTTGGCAAATAGCATTTGTACAGTTTTGCAGAATTTCTGGAAGTGTGCCACTTTGAGATAAAGCTAAACTGACTTCTGCACTCAAAACTGACAAGCGTGATCGCTCCAATAAAGCTAACTCTGAAAGCTTGCGCTGTGTAATATCTGTACGAATAGACACATATTGATAGGATTTTCCATTTGGGATCAACATTGGCGCAATCAAAGTATCTACCCAATAAAAACTGCCATCCTTGGCTTTATTTTTAATTTCTCCTTTCCATATTTTTCCTTGAACAATAGTTTTCCATAAAATTGCAAAAAATTCTTTTGTATGATGTCCAGAATTGATAATACGATGATCTTGCCCTAAAAGTTCTTCTCTAGAATATTTAGAAATTTCACAAAATTGGTTATTAACATAAGTTATTCTTCCACTACTATCAGTTATAGCTACCAGTGAATGGGCATTTAAGGCAAATTTAAAAGCTTCTAGCTCTTGGATAGACTTTTGTAACTCTATCTCATTCTGTTTATTAAGAGTAATGTCACGAGCTACTGCATAAATCAAGTTTTCTTCACTGAAGCCAGTTGCATTCCACGATAGCCATTTGTAAGAACCATCCCGACAAAGATACCGATTTTCAAAGCTGATTGCATCTACAGATTGTGTAATTTTTTGGGCTGCAATTATAGTGGATTCACGGTCTTCACAGTGAACAAATTCGATAAAGGGTTTGCTAATAAGTTCTTCATCTGACCAACCTAATGTTTGTGTCCATTTTGGGTTTAAATACTTAAAATAACCGTCAAAGTTAGCAATACACAATAAATCTATAGAAAGTGAGAAAAATCGAGAGTATTTTTCTTCAGATTGGTTGTACCCAGATTCTACTAATTTCATCAGATATTTTGGTATAAATCTTTTTTGTTAAAGGTAAAATAAGTTAATGTATTTTTCACAAATTTAATAACTGTCTTAATAGGATATTATCGAGCTAAAAACTGTTTAATATTCAGCTCCTAAAAAGCCTGTTTAATTTACGAGTAAATACGTAATCAACTTAATAGTAAAGGCAATAACTGTCTACTAGTTTTTACTGAAAAAGCTAGTTTTAACTTAATTCCCTACTAAACAAAGGTTTCCCAAAAAAGGTGTAAAGTAAACATTTATATTTTGAATTAGAGATAAGAAGTGTTACGTAAAGGTAGTATCTGTTGCTTAACAGCATCAATTCTTTAAACTGAAGGCAGTTGGGCATTACCACTCAGACATGAACGAATTACGAGTTAGGAAAATCCCATAGATAAGGCTGTATGGCAGCTAAAAAAAGTGTGTCAATATTTACCATCTCGACCAATCACATTATGGGATATCGAATATGGATGTGCGCCATTTGTGATCAAAACTGCCGACATTAAAGCAGATAAACTGATGCGCTTACGTTCCAACTTGTGTTTATGGGGAGAGCCACCACAATAGTTGGGCAGGGGAAAGCCACGAGTACACGGAGATAAGTTTAAACTTAACGATACTACTACCTGGTCTAACCCAGAACAAACAATTAAACAAGGAGATGCCAAACTGGGTAGAGTCAGGATTCGCCTGTGGACAAGAAAGCATTTTCGTCTTTCCCCTGACCATACAATGTTAATCATACTGGTTGAAAGGCTATTTGAAGATGACTCTCCACGAGTGAATAAACCGATGTGGTTGGCTTTTGTGGGTGAACAAATGCCACCTTTATCTGAACTTTGGAAACTCTATTTACGACGCCTTGCGGTTGACCACTGGTATCGGTTGATTAAACAACGCTTGCATTGGACGCTACCAAAGCTCTCTACTCCCCAACAATGCGACCGATGGAGCGACCTCATGCTACTCATGACTTGGGAATTATGGCTGGCTCGTGATATTGTCAATGACAACCCGCTTCCTTGGCAGAAACAGATGACTCAATTTACGCCTGGACGGGTTGCACAAGCGATGCCAGGGATTTTGGTCAGAGTTTCTACTCCATCCATTCCGCCCAAACCACGAGGTAAATCTCCAGGCTGGAAGACCGGACTGTCTCGCCAACGTAGAACTAGCTATCCAATTGTTAAAAAACGTACTTCATCTTCACCTCAAGCCAAGCCAAAATCTGCTTGATTTGTAATTTTTCTACTTTTTTACTTTGCTTCTTCTCAACTCAGCTTCCCTGAGTCATTTTGTGCTTCTTAGTCTAAAGTCCAGAAATTAGATGCTAGCAATAATCCTAGCTTTAAAAAACAAGGAGTTTATTTTTATGTTTCTAAACTATCACTAACTATCTCAAACCCTTATAACTACGTTTTTGCAAAAATATCAAAGTTTTGTCTCAAAGCTTTGAATACTCTGGCTTTGGAGTTTTTGGACAAGTCTAATTCAATCTTGATTTAATAGCAAAGATAAAGTTGTTAACAACTCTGATAATGTAAAGGGTTTCGGTAAAAACGCTTTGATACCAGCGCTAGTAGCCTCAGCTATTTTTTCATTGGTAGCTAGGCCACTCATAGCAATAATTTTGAGATGTGGATTAATTTTTTGTAAAGTGCAAATAGTTATGATGCCATCCATATCAGGCATCATTAAATCTATTAACGCTGCACTAATTTTATTTTTATGTTCAACATATACTGAGATTGCCTCAACACCATTATTAGCACTTAACATTTGATAGTTATAATTTAAAAGCGATGTTTGAATAATTTGTTGAAGCGAGAGTTCATCATCTACAACTAAAACAACCTCTCCATTACCCTTAAGTAGTTCATAATCCTCTGTTAATGGTTGTTGCTGTTGTGTATCTGTGAATGCTGGAAAATATATTTCAAATCTGCTACCTTGACCCACTGAGCTTTCAACATTTATGAATCCGCCATAAGTTTTGACAATTCCCATAACTGTTGACAGCCCTAAACCTGTTCCTTTACCAATTTCTTTAGTTGTAAAAAATGGCTCAAAAATTCGTTCTAATACTTCGGGGGCAATTCCAATACCAGTATCGATAACGGAAACCGTAACATAATAACCAACTTTTGCCTCAAAATACTTTTGAGCAGAGAATTCGTCAATAAACTGATTGGCAGCAGAAATTTTCAAAGAACCGCCATAAGGCATAGCATCACGAGCGTTAATGCACAAATTCATCAGTACTTGTTGTAATTGGGTGGGGTCTGCATAGACAGACCATAAATCTAGAGGGAATTCAGTAGTAAATTCAATTGACTTGGGAAATGTCTGTTGGATAATGTACTGAATTTCAGCGACTATGTGCTTGAGCTGGAAAATGATGCGCTTGCTCGATACACCTTTAGCAAAAGATAATACTTGTTTAATTAAATCAGCCCCACGCTGAACATTAGTATATAACATCTTGAGCAATGGCTGAGTTTGCGGATCAGAAAATTTCTTCTCTAACAATTCTAAGGACATTAATATGGGTGAGAGAAGATTGTTTAGGTCATGAGCGATTCCACTAGCTAATGTTCCAATACTTTCCAATCGTTGAGCGCGGAGAAATTGTTGCTCTAGCAGTTTTTTCTCCGTAATATCAGTGTTAACTATGAGGATAGATTGGGTTTGTCCAAATTGATTTTGTACCAGTGTCCAGCGACTAGCAACAATAATTTCTTTGCCCGTTTTGGTAATTTGCTCTAACTCACCTTGCCAAAAACCATGTTCGATAGTAGCGGCAAGACCTAGATCGAGTTGGGATAACCTTTCTCTATAAAATATTTTATCGGCTTTTTTCCCAAAATTTTCATCTGCTGTCCAACCATACAAATTCTCAGCCCCTTGATTCCAAAAAAGAATATGCTTTTTCAAATCACAGACAAAAATGGCATCGGTAGAAACATCAATTAAGGCAGCCTGTTCGTAAATCTTTTCTTGTGCTTGTTTGCGTTCTGTAATATCTCTTGCTGCCGAGACTCGTACACTTCGTCCTTGATAAATGCTTTGCTTACCCACCACCTCTAATGAAATCAACGAGCCATCTTTTTTTATGCCAGTTATTTCATAAGGCAATTCATATTCATTCTCAATATGATGCACAAAAATTGCTAGCGATTCGGGCGTAAGAAAATCGACTGCTGATTTGCCAATCACTTCCTCTAAAGTATAACCAAGCATTCTAGCAAATCCAGGATTGGCATCAATAATTTTCTCCTGTTCCTGAATAACAATGCCTTCAAACATGGCATCCACCAAAGTCTGAAATCGCATTTCGCTTTCTTCTAATGCCTGTTGTGCTTGTTGGCGTTGTGCAATTTCTAGACGCAGAGATTGGTTAAGATCAGTTAACTCCTGAGTTCTTGCCGCCACTCTAGCTTCCAGTTCCTCCGTTAGCAAACGCAATGCCTCTTGAGCCTGCTTGCGTTCAGTAGTGTCTCTACCAGTATTGATGACTGCCCCAATTTCTCCATCATTTCCCCAGATAGGGGCAACTACGTATTCGTAGTACCTGATACCATTCACTGTTGGGAAACTCATTTCACTTCTAAGAGATTTTCCCATCTGAAATACCCATTTGCGTTGAGCATCATATACTTCCATGATGTCAACCGGAAATCCTAACTCTTGCCAAGTTTTACCTAGCAATTGATCTTGTTGTAATCCTAAAGCTGCTAGTGCTGCTGGACTGGCATAAAGATAGCGTTGCTGGCGATCACTAATATATATATGATCTGTGGAAGCTGCCAAAACTTTATTTATTAGTTCTATCTGTTCTGAAGAAATAGAGTTTTCTTCGCTTTCCATAAGTCTTCCCAAAAGTGCTGCTCGCAAAAATTGTTTTTGAGCAATTTAACCTAATCCAAATAATACCAGTTAGTTATCTTTTGGGCTGAATTAGTTGGGCAGCTTTTAAAACTAATTGTGTTCCATACAAACTTTGCATAGTGATGAGACAGCTGATGCCTCTTTAGAGGCGCGTTGCTTCAGACTATCGATGGTGTGGAAGAAAAGGAGGAGGAGGAGTTACCTGTGGCAATAGACTGCACGATGCGACGAAGAATTGCTGGACACATTATAGCCATTGCTTCACTTTGATAAAAATTCCGGCGTTGCATAAATGCAGGATGATTGGCGGGTGGTGCGATTCGTTCTTGCTCATACCCTTCTAGTCTCTAGAGGGGTATGAGCAAGGTATATTTTGAAAGCCACTTTCAAAATGTATAACTGTTCTATCGATGTAGGTGAGCTAAGTATGCTACAAAAGCAAACCCTACCCTTGAAGAGACAAGTGACTCCCTATCTGCCCACAGTGAATAGACTCGGAATTCTATAGGCTGAAGCTCTCACAGGTGTAGGTATTTAACAAATGTGACTGAAATAGGGTTTTTCCGTTGGTTGAGAACTCAAATGTTAATTTCTGATTTCCCACCCAAGAACGAAATTTCGTTATTTGAACCACGTTTAGAACTCTGTTTGAGAGTGCCCACTCATGCACAAATAAAAAACTACACCTGTCAGGAAGAAATAGCCCCTACCCCCTACATACTTCTTCTTGACCCTCGTAAATTGGCGAAGGTATTGGTTTGATAGACTGATTTTATAACTATTGCTGGTTGTATAAATCTTTCTTACGTTAAATATCCTTACTTAAATAGTAGTATTGCTCTACACTCCCAATACAGTTCGGTTAAGCTCTAAGCGGTATTGAGTATACAAAAAAGAGTGTTTCTAATTTTCCCAATCAAACCACCAAACCCTTATCTAGTAAATCTTTAATGATTTATAGGCTGTTTTTGATTACAATCACTACCTCCTTAAGACTCAACTATCTCCCTATCCAGACACACAATCCCCCACTGCGGAAACTTCACCAATATTTTTTTGATCACAATTTGCAAAGCAGGGTCATCATTCCAGCAGTCTTGCAAGAAGTCAAAACCCGGATTGTCGCCCGAATTCGCCGCTCGATTTAGTTTTTCCCTTCTTACAAGTCACATATTTGACCTTGCAACAATCGCCTCATGCGACCATTTTTCGGCGTTGGTGACAGACGCGGCGGAGCTTTCACCCTCATCAACTGTTTTGATTTCTACACCCGAAACCGAATTTTCAATTAACAACGAAGCGGAATTACTTTGTTCTGCTTGCCCCTGAGTTTGATTTGCGATGGCTACGCCCGCCGCAGGCATCGCAGAATTTAAAGATTTTTCATTTTGGGTGACGGGTGCGGCGGAATAAGTGCCTTCATGACAGTCTTTCCGCTCAACTTCACAATCTTGTTTTTCAGCCGGCAACGAAGTGGGATTACTCTGTGCATGGCTAATTTTTGCAACTTTAATGCAATAAAAGCGCAAGTCGATGCAACAAAGGCACTTTTCGATGCATTAAAGGTGCAAGTCGATGCATTAAAATCGCTCTTTGATGCATCAACCTTGCAGATTCATGCAACTAAAGTGAGCGTTGCATGAACCGAGATGATTAAAGGGTTACGAAATCAGCAGCAGTCAGCGTCGTAGTATTAATACCTGTCAGCGTCGCCAAAATTTCATTCGTGGAAGTCACTTTGATATTGCTAGCTGAGAAACTCAGTTGCCCAAAGCTCAAACCATTGTAAAGTCCGATTAAATCATTGCCCTTAGTGAAATCAGTAATGGTATCAGTACCTTCCCCAGCCGCAAAGGCAAATGTATCATTACCATTGTTACCAGTGAGGGTATCGCTGCTAAGACCACCATAGAGGAGATCGTTGCCATTGCCGCCGTAAAGGCGATCGCTACCGCCACCCCCGTAGAGGGTATCATCGCCATTACCACCGTTGAGGGTATCATTACCCGCGCCGCCATCCATCAGGCCATCGCCATACAAGATGTCGTTACCATTCTCGCCAAAGAGGCTATCATCACCTGCGCCGCCGTAGATGGTATCGTTGCCATTGCCGCCGTTGATGATGTCGTTACCGATGGTGCCAATCAGGTTATCAGCAAAATTAGTGCCAAACAGGTTCAGACCGACAGCCACAGTCACCGTAGCAGTATCATTCAGGCTACCATCGCTGAGGGTGTAGTTAAAGCTGGCATTGCCAAAGAACAGAAGATTTGGTGTAAAGGAAACGAAATCATCTGCGGTGTTGCTGGCTGTGCCGTTATTGTTCAGGACAGCAGTACCGTTGGTAGCATCGCTGACACCAGTGATGCTGAGTCCGGTGCTATCAACATCGCTATCATTTGCCAGTAGGCTACTAACTGCGATGTTGACAGTAGTACCAAAGAATGTGGAAACACTGTCATCAACAGCAACAGGGGCATCATTAACGGGGGTGACAGAGAAACTGCGGGTTTGTCCAGTTAAGGTTGCTGTGCCATCAGTGACATTGTAGGTGAGATTAACTGCACCATTAAAGTTGGCAGTTGGGGTGAAGGTATAAGTCCCATTATTGTTATTTACCAATGCACCGTTAGTCGCAGTTAAGTTGGCAACAGAGAGGGTATCACCATCCAGATCGCTGAATCCTGCTAACAAGTCAGCCGCAGTAATATTAATGGCTGTATCTTCTGGTGTATTGCTTAACGTCGCAGTGGGTGAACCTGTTGGCGCATCGTTAACTGGGGTTACAGAGAAAGTCTGAGTTTGTCCATTTAAGGTTGCTGTGCCATCAGTGACATCGTAGGTCAGATTAACTGCGCCGTTAAAGTTAGCATTTGGAGTGAAGGTATAAGTCCCATTCAAGTTGTCCACCAATGCACCGTTAGTCGCAGTTAAGTTAATAACGGAGAGGGTATCACCATCCAGATCGCTGAATCCTGCTAACAAGTCAGCCGCAGTAATATTAATGGCTGTATCTTCGGCGGTGTTGCTTAACGTGGCTGTGGGTGAACCAGTGGGCGCATTGTTATTCTCGAAGAACACGGTATTGCCGCTAACATTACCCACAAAAGCATCCACGTCCCCATCACCATCGATATCGGCAAAGGTGGGTGAAGAAATATTACCCACACTCGTCAGTCCGAAGGGGTTGGTGGCTTCAAAGGTGAAGATGGGAGTCCCGGCATTTCCAGTGTTGCGGTAGAACTTGGCAGTGGTCGTGAAAGTACCCACAAAAGCATCCAAGTCCCCATCGTTATCGATATCGGCAAAGGCGGGTGAAGCTACAAACTCATTCGCCAGTCCGAAGGGGTTAGTGCCTTCAAGGGTGAAATTGGGAGCAGCAGTAGTTCCAGTGTTGCGGTAGAAGCTGATACCGTTGTTCTGACTACCCACAAAAACATCCAAGTCTCCATCGTTATCGATATCGGCAAAGGTGGGTTTAGCAGAAAGTCCCACATTCGTCAGTCCGAAGGGATTGGTGGCTTCAAAGGTGAAGCTGGGAGCAGCCGAAGTTCCAGTGTTGCGGTAGAACCGGGTATTGCCATCACCACTACCCACAAAAGCATCCAAGTCCCCATCGCTATCGATATCGGCAAAGGTGGGGTCAGCAACGTTCCCTACATTCGTCAGTCCGAAGGGATTGTTGGCTTCAAAGGTGAAGCTGGGAGCAGCAGTAGTTCCAGTGTTGCGGTAGAACGCGGTATTGCCGTAAAAATTCCCCACAAAAGCATCCAAGTCTCCATCGCCATCGATATCGGCTAAGGTGGGTTTAGAAGAAAGTGTTACACCCGTCAGTCCGAAGGGGTTGGTAATTGGGTCCTTAAAATTAGGGTCAGCCATGTTAGTTTTCTCTTGATTCAAATGTAGGGTTAATCAACTTACTCGTTTGCCGCACTTCCCCTACCCCAGTTAAATAGGGAGTCAGGTGTCGTTCGACAAACTTCAACAAACGCGGATAACGGTGAGAAACCGAACCCGTGAGGTAGGGAACACCACTGTCAACTTGACGACGAATCGCTTCTGCTAACAGCCAAACCCCTCGCCCCCGCTTCTCAAATGCTTGTGCAATTGAAAAAGTGGTGTAGCGAATTGTGTCAGGTGCCACCCGATGGGTTAATACCCAACCAATTACCTCCCCCCGATAGCGCAATCCCAAGCTATTTAGGGGTTCTAAGCGGTGTGCCTCGACATTAGGTGGCAGGGATAAACCGGCATCTAACCAAGGAAACACCTCAAAGGCTGGAGGTAGGGGATACTTGTTTAACCAAGGGGCTTGGGCAATTTTTTCTGTAGCGGTTTTGCCAAGCACCAAGTTAATTTGGGGTGGTTGCCAATGTAGCTTTTGCAGTAGCGGTTCTAAAGCGACATTGGTAAGTGTACTGGTTGAATAGCTGAGGGTGATTTCAATACATCCCTGTTGGGCTAATTCTTGTTCTAAATAGGCGACTAACTTTGTGCCAATTCCTTGACTACGGTATTCGGGTAAGACAAATAAGGAGATGATTTCGGCTTGTTGGGGGTTTAAACGTTCGCTGATGGCAAAGCCAACTATTGCACCGTCTACCGAAGCAGAAAGCCCAGTTAATTCGCCTTGGGGCGGTTGAGTTTGCCAGCGTTTTTGCAGGCTCGGATAGGTGAGGTGATTGTATTCGAGGGCGTTGCTGCTGTTGAGGTGATACACCCGTTGGTAACGGATTTGATTCCCGCTTGAAAAGGCTGCCTCACTATTAGTCTTCGGATTACCCCACCCTAACCCTCCCCTTGTAAAGGGGAGGGAACTAGATTGTCTGGTTTCCCCCCAATCTTCGGGGGGATTAAGGGGGGTAATTTGTTGTGTGGGTAAACCAGCGACGGGGGGGGTTGCACCTAAACTGGGACGTTTGGCGGTGGGTTTGGTGGTGACAATGCCGCCACTGTTGGGAAATCTGACTAGGCGCTGAATTTCGTCTGACTGTAAACCAATTGCTTGGGGTTGTAGCACCCCAGGCAGAACTACAACATCAAATAGTTCTTCAATTACTCCCTGAAAATATAGCCAGTGCAGGGCTGTGCCTGTCTGCAAGTCAATTACCATTAAGCCACACTGGGGGCGATTTCCTTGGGAACTTAAGCGGTTTTCTAGGGTTAATCCGGTAAAAGTCTGGGAACGTAGTTGAGATAGTCCCACAAAGGCGAAGTTTTGCCAAAAGGCTAATCCACGCACAAATCCAGGGCAGAAGGTGATGGGATGGAATTGACGCTTTTCGATGTAGCCTAATTCCCCGGTTCCAGAATTAAGTAACCATAATTTCCCCTGATACCAACGGGGAGAATGGGGCATGGATAAGCCTGTGGCGATGATTTCATTTTGGGCAACGTCGATGACGACTCCCCCATCATGGCGATGATTACGCCACCCGGCAGCTGTATCTGTGGTACTACAGGCAGTGACATAAGCGGGTTTGCCCTCTACCATTGCTAACCCATTGAGATGACAACGATCTTCGGCGACGAGTTTGGAGATGAAGGGCGGTTGCCATAAGGGGACAAAGTTGTAGTCTGGGCTGAGGGTGGCTAAACAACTAAAGTCGGTATTGACAAAAATCACTTTTCCAGCATCGTCTAAGACTACTTCATGGGCGTTGACATCGCCTGTGGTGTAAGCGGTGCGGGGGACATAGAGGTGATCTGCTTCCTTGTACTTTTCGCCATTCCCCAAGAAGTTATCAAAATGCCAGAGTTGGTAGCGGGTAGTCATGTAGAGGCTTTTGCCTGCTAGATATAGCCCCATTGGTTTGTCGAATAGTCTTTCGTTGAGCTTGAGCTGTCCGTTCGCTTGGCTACTAACGAAAAAAAGGCGGTTGGTTTGATAGGTTGTGAATGCCAAGCTGAGATTTTGCTGGCATAGCCAAGAGCCGAATTGCTCAGAAGCGTTGATTTCTAGTCCACTAGGGGCAGAAACAGGGGTTTGCATTGGTTATTGGGTTAAAGGAGACTAATTAGTTTTGATTTGTTATCCTGAAACGTTGAATGCTCCCACAGGCGCGACATTATGCGACTTTATTTGATAAAGAATTAGCATTGAGGTTAAGGGTGGGCTACGCCAACGTCTCTACTCCATAAAGACTTGCACTAAAACTGCCATCCCCATTACCCAAAAGCAGCGAGAGATTGGAGGAACCGGAGTTCCCAGTCCAAAATGCACCACTCCAGCATGGTTGTGAAATTATGTTTTGTCAGAATCGAGAGTGAGCGCTTTTGACACAGATGTCAATGCCTGCTGTTTGTTATCCAAGCTGCATAGCAGTTAAATCAAGTAAGTGCCATGCACGGGCATTGTCTGGACATTGTTGTAATACTTGCTGACATCGGGAAGATGCTTCAGTCAACCTGACTGGGCAAGTTGGACAGCCTGATTGAGCTTGCTGCGATCAGGAATATGAGCCATATAAATTTCCGTCCATGTTTAGTTGCTGATGGGAATGGCACTAAGAAAAGCTGAAACTTCGTCAGGGCAGGGTGTGGGAGGTGTGGGAGGTGTGGGAGGATGGGGAAGAAGTCTTACCCCCCACACTCCCCACACTCCCCACACTCAAAAGCCAGTTAAATCATGGGTTTGCGCTTAACAAGCGTGCCATTCGTTGCTGATGGTGAGATGTTTTGCTCTTGTAATTTTTTCCTAGCTCATATCACGTCCGCTTAATTAGTTAAACCGCATCTCCCTTGAAAACCGTAGTTTTTTGGAATTAGGTTAAAGCTTACAACTCAAGCCACAACCGAATAATACACTCTCCTTAAAAACTCCAGGTTTCAAAATAGACGTGGTTTATAATTTCCGTAATCTATGCAGAAACTGGAAAACCCTCTTTACCCCTACTAGAAGGCCCCTTGTGATCTTTGGCTTGTTAATTAAGGGCGATTGCACAGAAACTATCACCTATACTTCTAAATGATGTTTATTTGCTTGCAATCACGCACACAAAAAATATATCCTTTCTAGCTTGATTAGGCAATATCTATATCTATTAAGTTAAATTACTTATTTTTGAAAATAAATTATACTTTTTTTCCTGTTCCTACTTTTCCTACTTTTCCTACTTTTAGGACTTTTATTTCTTAGTAAACCTAAATTAGCAGTATATTATTTTACAGAAAACCTGATGTAATAAAATCATCATTTCTAGAGCGATGGCGGAACGCCCACCATAGGTGATCGCCAGTTTCCTTGTAGTGTCACTTCTGCACTGGAAACCGCCGCATCATCTTCTGCAACGCCACCGCCTTACCCAAGGCGCGTATACACATATTCCCCCAACATTGCAATCCTCTGTTGCCTTGACTACTGATTAATTGAGTTTCCGGTTAACCAGCACCCCATCCACACAAGCAACCCCCCACTGCGGAAACTTCGCCAACAATTTCTTGATCACAATCTGCAAAGCCGGATCGTCATTCCAGCACTCCTGCAATAACTCAAACCCCGGATTCTGCCCCGAATTTCCTGCTACTTTTAGTTTCTGCATCCGCTCCTGTGCTTTTACCCCTTGGATGACCAAATTGTGAATCATACCCTGACCAAAAATTAACGACATTTCAAGGGTTATAGCCTAAACAGAACATAAAACTTTGCATAAGATTGTGTCCGCGTGTCCTGATTGTGAATCATAATAAAGCCTAGAGTTGTCACAACTAAAAACCGAAAACTTCTCCCGAATAATTCTCTAAAAATGACTAATAGGTACAACTTAGATGACAAAATATGGTTCAAAGTGACTAAGATATGATTCAATTCGCGTCTTCTTGGTGTTTTGAGAAGACTGTTATGAAGTTTGTGAATTCCCTGTATC
The DNA here is from genome assembly GCF_009873495.1 of Nostoc sp. ATCC 53789. Taxonomy (GTDB): domain Bacteria; phylum Cyanobacteriota; class Cyanobacteriia; order Cyanobacteriales; family Nostocaceae; genus Nostoc; species Nostoc muscorum_A. The sequence continues at coordinate 133,888 of NZ_CP046704.1, forward strand.
ACATAGGTCACGCCAAGGAGGTGAGGCTCAAATGAACGAATTCGAGTTTGAAGATTGGTGTAGGCAACAGCAACTAGCAACCCACACCATTGATTTGATTGCACTCCTCAGGAAATCCCCACCCTCACGTCGGGTACAAGGACGAACCAAGAACGTTTGTGGCGTGTATCCTAGTTCTAAAATGGGGGTCACAATTCAATTCGAGAGCCATACAGTGGAATTATGGGCGATTTACCTGATGGAACACGACCCCAAAGTTTTAGAGTTCTACGACCAGCCACCACCATTCAAAATCCAGTACAAAAATCAAGCAGGGCGTAATATCGGTCACTATCATACCCCTGACTTTTTTGTATTACGTCATGATGGTGCGTGCTGGGAGGAGTGGAAAACAGTTAAGGAAGTAGAGAAATTAGCACAAAAATATCCTGGGCGTTATCAAAAAACAGCATCCGGTCATTGGCGTTGCCCACCAGGAGAAGCCCACGCATCACAATTTGGTCTAAAATACTGCGTTCGTACTGATGCCGAATTGAATCCCGTTTTTACCCAGAACTTAATGTTTTTGTCGGATTACCTAGGATTTAAATCAAATTTGACAACAAATGTACACTCGATAGTTCTGGCTTACCTGGAAGCAAATCCAGGAATAACGATTGCGGCATTGCTACAAGAATTAAATGATGTATGTGCCAATGACATATACATCATGATTGCAACTGAGCTTCTGTACGTGGATTTGTTTGCTGTCCCCTTAGTTGAACATTGGCGGACACGATTATGGGTAAGTCAACAAACTCATGACGCTTATACACACGTATCTGTTGTAGGAGTGACTACAAAGAACGCTCCCAATAGTCTCACAACACTGCTACCTAACACAGCCCTTGAGTGGGATTCGGCGCTATGGACTTTAGTAAACTATGGCGAGACCACAACCACGCTATTACCAGAGTCAGGCTTCCCAATACAGTTACCCACAGCATTTTTTCTCCAGTTATTCGACAGTGGCACCATTAAAATCCATAACGGAGTTACAGATGCAACTATAAATGAAACAGTACGTACTTTAATGGAGGCCGCTTCTCCTGTTCACTTAAAAGAAGCGAACCGAAAATTTAATATAGTACAGGCATATTTTCAGCGCCATACAGATATCTATCAAGACATCAAAGAGCGTACCTTGCGTAGATGGGTACAACAGTTCCGTGAAGCAGAAGCAAGTTTAGGTTGCGGTTATGTTGGGTTACTACCACGGACACATCAGCAAGGGAATCGTCAACCAAAATCGCCCACAGATTCAAGTGAATTATTAGATAAATTTATTAAAGAGCATTTTGAAACACCAAGACAAGCGACAGGCGCTTCAGTATATCGGGCGTATGTCAGAACCTGTACAGCATTAAATATACAACCCCTTAGTAACCGCACTTTCTACCAGCGTTTAAAAAAGCGCCCAACTCATGAGCAGACATTAAAGCGTCAGGGAGCAAAAGCCGCATACGCAACAGAGCCTTTTGTATGGGAACTAGCTTTAAATACACGTCCTCACGGAAACCGGCCTCTGGAGATAGTCCATATTGACCATACCGAACTCGATATTGAATTACGCTCACTTGCTACAGGTCGGCTACTTGGGCGACCTTGGCTAACATTACTGACCGATGCCTATTCCCGGCGAATCTTGGCAGTTTATCTGACTTTTGATGCACCTTCTTACAGGTCTTGCATGATGGGGCTACGTATTTTAGTCCAGCGCCAAGGTCGTTTTCCCTCAACATTGGTTGTAGATGGTGGCAAAGAATTCCACAGTATATACTTTGACACCTTGCTGGCACGTTACCACTGCACCAAGAAAACAAGACCTGGTGGCAAACCCCGCTTTGGGTCAGTAATTGAACGATTATTTGGGACGACAAATACTGAATTTATCTATAACCTACTAGGTAATACCCAAGCAAGTAAACAGCCCCGCCAACTCACCAAAACTGTTGACCCAAAACAGTTAGCTGTTTGGAATTTGGGAGATTTATATACTTACCTGACCCAGTGGGCTTACTCCATTTACGACTCAAATCATCACGACTCATTAGGTGCCTCTCCAGGCGTTGTTTATAACGAAGGGTTGTCAATTGCAGGAGAACGGTTGCACCGAAGTATTGCTTATAACGAAGAGTTCTTCATGGCAACACGTCCTTCCACCCCTAAAGGTCAAGCGAAAGTTCAGCCGGGATATGGGATTAAAGTCAATTATCTCTACTATTGGAGTGATGCTTTCCGCAATCCAAATGTAGAAAAAACATTAGTACCAGTACGCTACGACCCTTTTGATATGGGAGTTGCTTACGCCTATGTTGATGGGCGTTGGGTGAGATGTATCTCTCAGTATTACAGTACTTTCGTTGGACGCACTGAAAAAGAAGTGTTGTTAGCGGCACAAGAAATTAGGCAATTGAACAAACGTAGCGCCACGGCGACAAATTTGAACGCTAAACATTTAGCTGACTTCATTGCCAATGTCCAAGAACATGAAGCCTTGTTGCTGCAAAGATTGCGTGATTTGGAAAGTAAACGCTTACTAGAGAATTTAACGTCTAGTAATTCTTCAGACTCATCAGTAAACCAAGTAAAGGAAAGGTTGGCTGTATTGGCACAACAGAGTGAAGATGTTGCATCGCAGCACGTATCATCTCGAAACGTTGAACCGTTGGATCTAAGTTCACTGCCAATATTAGCGGAATACAAATAGATGGATTTAAACAGGAACAGGAGCGATGACATCAACTTACTTACTCAATTTAAGGAGTATGCAGTTTTACATCCACAGTTAGCACGGGTAGATATGCTGCTCATGCGTGCGATTCGAGAACCTGCTGGATTTGCTCATGTGTTGGTGTATGGGCCAAGTGGTGTGGGCAAGACGACGATGATACGGCAAATTGCCCGACGTTTAAATGCTCCTCACAGTGAGGATTTAGCAAAGAATTCCTCAAGCTACCGCAACGGTTATGTACCTCAATTACCTCTTTTACTGATAGAGACACGTCCACCTGACAGTGGGGTGTTTAATCGAACTGACTATTACCGGACTGCGCTGAAGCTTTTGAATGAGCCATTCTACGAGCGTCGTAGCATTGTAGACATTGATACATCGGAGGCATGGGAGAAAAAAGGGCGTGGACGTAGTAGCAAAGCTTCCCAGTTTAATGATTCTCCAGAACTGCGCCACGCATTAGAAGAAGCGATGACCAAACGTGGTGTACGTGCGGTTATCCTTGATGAAGCGCAACATTTAATGAAGATTGGGACTGGAAGTAATGCTGGCAAGCTTTTAGACCAGTTGGATTGGATTAAATCCATGACGAATGTTACGGGTGTTTTACACATCCTGATTGGTACTTACGAACTGTTAAATTTCCGCAATTTAAGTGGTCAAGCATCTCGGCGCGGTCTAGATATCCACTTTCCGCGCTATTTGTACCAAAATGAACAAGACCGTTTGGATTTTCAAGCCGCTTTATTGGCTCTTTTGAAGCAAGTACCTCTTGATATTAATATTCCCGAATTAATGCAGCATTGGCTTTACTTCTATGAACATTCTATTGGCTGTCTTGGAGTACTAAAAGACTGGCTCATCCGAACTGTGGCGGCGGCATTAGATGATGGAAATCAAGCTTTAACTTTAAAACAATTACACGAACATACCCTAACGCTAGCGCAGTGCGAACGTATGGCAATAGAAGCAACTGAGGGCGAAGAAAAACTTAGCTATATGGAGAGCCGTCGCGAACACTTATGGCATTTGCTACAAATAGGAATGGGTTCAACGGATGTACCGACTAATGCAGTCCCTCCTGAAACTCCGTTGGTCGGTAGTGAAATCACTTCATCGCAAACAGAGTCACCACCTAAAACAAAGCGGACTCGGAAAAAGCCAAACGTACCTGCACCACAAGAATTCACGACCACAACAGCAAACGAGATCCCTGTAGAGCCAGCCCCAAAAAAGAAGCAGACTCGCAAAAAAACTACATCTACTCAAACACTTGAAATTACTGATACACCACTTAGTAATTCCAGTGCTGACCTTCAGATGATAACCCAGGAGACGCAACAGCAAACAGATAAGAGCCGCGAGAAAAAGTCAGGCACACGGGTTGGGCAACGCAAACCCAAGCGAGACACTGTTGGGCATGAATCGCAGTCAACGACATAAGAATGATAATCATTGGGTGGGGGAAGAAGCTGCCGTCGGCAGCTTCTTCCCATTCTCTTTATTAATGAGACAAGGGTGAGCCTTGCTCACCCTTGTCTCCCCCTAACTATACGATTATCATTCTTACAACTCATGTCTCAAGTATGAAGTATATCTTGTCCTAAGTGCTTCTGAAGTATTTCGTGACCGTTTGGCTAAATTATCGTTCAAATCACAGCTCCGGCCGCATATTTGCCCTTGCAACAATCGCTTCGTGCGACCACTTTTCAGAATTTGGCACGGGTGCGGCGGAACAAGTACCTTCATGAACTGCTTTGACTTCTCCACCTGAAACTGAATTTTCAACTAACAACGAAGTGGGATTACCCTGTTCTACCTGCTCTTGTGCTTGATTAGCGATCGTTGAACTTAAATATTCTTCATTTTGGGCAACGGGCGCGGCGGAACAAATACCTTCATGAGGGAATATCCCCTCAACGCCACAGTCCTGCTTTTCAGTCAACAACGGAGCAGGTTGACTCGGTGCTGCATCCACAAGTGCTAGCGATGTACAGTCATTCGCCGTAGGCGAGTCTTCAAGTTCTGACGCGCTTTCGATACGTTGAGGCGACGCGCCCCTCAAGGGTGCGTGAGCCGTTTCTTCAACACGCGGATTTTAAGATCCCCCTTTAAAAAAAAGATATGCGTTACCCATAACCCTTGTAGAGACGTAGCACTGCTGCATCAAAACAATTCTTTTTCGGACATGTCTACTTGACATTCTGTGTTTTGAGCAAACTATGCTTGCAGCACAAAATCAGATGCGGTGAGAGTTGGCGCACCAGTTAGAGTTGCAAATAGCCCACCACTGCCAAAACCAGCCGCGTTGCCATTTTGGTTGTAGAACAACTCACCATTTAGACGATCGTAGACAATTTTTGCCGTGCTAGTCGCTGCTGAACTCGTAATTTGAAAATCAGTGATGTTACTAAAACCAGTTCCGGCAGCAGAAGTAATTGTACTAAAGGTAGTCTTATCCAGTACAATTTTGTCACCTTTGCTGCTTTGGAAGTCAGCGATCGCATCAACACCAACAAAGTCAGCATTGCTGTTGTAAAGGAAAAGGTCAGCACCGACACCACCGATAAGAACATCATTGCCTTTGCCACCCACAACAGTATCATTGCCTTCTCCACCAATGAGAATATCGTCGCCTTCATCGCCCCGCAGTAGGTCATTTCCACTATTACCATTGATGATGTCGTTACCTCCTTGACCATTAATCACATCATTGGAGTTGTCAAAACCCGCGACGTTATTGTTAAGGTCATTCAAAAAAGTGATGGTGTTCTTGTTAAAGAGATTAGTTTGAGTGGAGTTGGCATTGAAGACATCAAAACTGTCAGTTATACTGGTTTGTCCATCAAACAGGATATTACCAATAGCCGATCGTGAAGAAGTTGCTGGCAAATTATCCAGATTTTCTAATTGAAAGTTTTGCAGAGTAACTTTGGTAGAAGCTGCATCTGAAAAGGTGAGTTCTAAGTTATTACCATTTTGCGTAAGTTGCAGATTTCGGGCAGTTAAACCACTACCGATAAATTGCAATGTATCCAGTTGGGTAATCACCGTTGCTGATGGATTTGAGCCAATACCTATTCCAGCAAAATCAGTGATCGTGTCGTTTCCATCACCAAGGCGGAAGACAAAAGTATCATTCCCCGCAACGCCTGTGAGAATATCATTGCCCTTGCCACCAGCGATTGCATCATTCCCTGGTGTTCCAGAAATGGTATCGTTTTGGTTAGTGCCAGTAATCTTAGTGCCAACTGCGATCGTAACCGTAGCAGTACTAGTCAGACTACCATCGCTAATGGTGTAATTGAAGTTGGCATTGCCACTCAACCCATTAAATGGGGTAAAGACAGTAAAATCATCCGCCGAGTTGCCCGGTGTGCCATTATCATTTAGCACAGCAGTACCATTAGTTACATTACTAACGCTAGTAATACGGAGATTACTGTTATCGATGTCGGTATCATTAGCCAACAGGGTACTAGCAAGGATGGTAGTAGCAGTATTAAAACCAGTAGTCAAAGTATCATTGACGGCAATGGGTGCATCGTTGACTGGTTTGACATTGAGGTTAAAAGCACCTGTAATGTTGCCGCCATTGCCATCAGCGACAGTGAAAGTGAAGCTGTCAGTGCCGTTGAAATTGGCATTGGGGGTGTAGATAAAGAAGTCGTCACTGGGGTTGTCTGGAGTGTTGTTGTCGTTGAGTGCTAGTGTGCCGTTAGTGGGGTTAGTGAAGTTGCTAATGCTTAAAGTATCATTATCTAAATATGTAAATATACGCAGAATATCTCTAGTAAGGATAGTTACGGCTGTATCTTCATTGGTGGTAGCCACCGTGCCAAAGCCAAAGACCACGTAGCCCTCCCCAGCACGATCTGCCCCGATAATCAGGTCGTCGAAGCCGTCGCCGTTGATATCCCCCGCACTGCTGACAGAACTGCCTGACAAGTCAAAGCTATCAATGCCATTAATCACAAAGCCGTTGCTGCCATTAAGGGATGAGAGGTTGAGTTGAGCATCAAAGCCACTATTGCTGCCAAAGACCACGTAGCTCTCACCGGCACCACGTTGACCGTTGGGGTCGGCACCTCGTGCCCCGATAATCAGGTCGTCGAAGCCGTCGCCGTTGATGTCCCCTGCACCTCTGACAGAACTGCCTGAGCCGTCATACGCATCAATGCCATTAATCACAAAGCCGTTGCTGCCATTAAGGGATGAGAGCTTAAGTTGGGCATCAAAGCCATTACTGCTGCCAAAGATCACGTAGCTCTCCCCAGCAAACTCCTGACCGTTGGGGTCGGCACCTCGTGCCCCGATAATCAGGTCGTCGAAGCCGTCGCCGTTGATGTCCCCCGCACTTCTAACAGGATTACCTGAGAAGTCATACGCATCAATGCCATTAATCACAAAGCCGTTGCTGCCATTCAGGGATGAGAGGTTAAAACTGGCATCGAAGCCACTATTGCTGCCAAAGACCACGTAGCTTTCACCAGCAAACTCCTGACCGAAGGCATCAATTGCGCCGATAATCAGGTCATCTATACCGTCACCGTTAATGTCCCCCGCACTGCTGACGGAATAGCCTGAGCGGTCATCTGGATCAATGCCGTTAATCACAAAGCCATTGCTGCCATTGAGGGACGAGAGGTTGAGACTGGCATCAAAGCCACTGCTGCTTCCAAACACCACGTAGCTTGACCCGGCAAAAGGCTGACCGTTGGAGTATACACGATATGCCCCGATAATTAGGTCATCGAAGCCGTCGCCGTTGATGTCCCCCGCACTGCTGACGGAATAGCCTGAGAAGTCATAAAAATCGATGCCATTAATCACAAAGCCGTTGCTGCCATCTAGGGACGAGAGGTTAAGACTGGCATCAAAGCCACTACTGCTGCCAAAGACCACGTAGCTCTCCCCAGCTCTGTCTTGACCGTTGGGGTCGGCACGATATGCCCCGATAATCAGGTCGTCAAAGCCGTCGCCGTTGATGTCTCCCGCACTGCTGACAGAATCACCTGAGCGGTCATCTGGATCAATGCCGTTAATCACAAAGCCATTGCTGCCATTCAGGGACGAAAGGTTAAGACTGGCATCAAAGTCACTGCTGCTGCCAAAGACCACGTAGCTTGACCCGGCATAAAGCTGATCGTTGGGGGAGGTACTTGATGCCCCGATAATCAGGTCGTCCAAGCCGTCACCGTTGATATCCCCCGCACTGCTGACGGAAATGTTTGAGCGGTCATATCTATCAATGGCAATGCCGTTAATCACAAAGCCATTGCTGCCATTAAGATCAGATAAATTTAAAACTGCATTCGCCATTATTGTTGATTCTCCTTGTGTTGGTTTACCGAGTCTAGAAACGTGAAATTTCACCCCTAGTAGTCTGCCAAGGAAACTTTGCATGGTGGTTAGCAGAGGGGCAGAGGGGAAAGAACTTGTATAAGCCTCTCCTCTGCTCCCCTGCTCCCCTGCTCCTCTGCCGACTTCCACCCAACAATTTTGGGTTGGCGAACTACTAGACTCATCCCATCGTCACCATCCGCCGAATTTCATCACTCTTAAAGCCGATCGCCATTGGACGACGCACCCCTGGTAGTGCCACCACGTCGTATAATTCCAGTACGGCTCCCTCTATTCGCAGGGAATGCACAATATCTCCAGTCCGCAAGTCAATCACCAGCAACCCACATCGAGGTTCGACGTTTTTTTGTTGCAGTTTTTCATCTAGGGGCAAACCACTAAAAGTCTTGTTGTGCCTGGGCTGAGAAATCCCCACGATCGCAAAGTTGCCATGAAATGCACAACCACGCATATATCCCGGACAAAAAGCCACGGGTTCAAAGCTACCTCGTCCTAAGTCTACGTAGCCAAAATCTCCTGTCCCAGAGTTGAGTAACCACAATTTGTCTTGATACCAGCGAGGAGAATGGGGCATAGAAAGCCCCTTAATTACTATCTCGTTACTCTCCACATCAATGACGCAACCACCATCAGCCCGTTTGTCCCGCCATCCTTCTGCTGCATCTGACTGACTAACAACAGTGACATATCTGGGTTGACCATCTCGCATTGCTAACCCGTTGAAATGACACCTGTCTTCTGCTGCCAATTTACTAATAAACGGCGGTTGCCACAGGGGAATGAAGCTATGGGTGGAACTAACTTTGGCTAAACAGCTAAATAGGGTATTGACAAATATCAAATTCTCTGAATTATTTAAGCCACCACTGGGAATTTTGCCGTTTGGGAATGGGGAATTACTCAGGGCGATATCATGAATGTCTAAGTCTCCCGTCACATAACTTATCTGGGGCAAATAAACAGCATCGTAGTTGTCGTGAACTTGTCCCGGTTGTAGGATGTTTTCAAAGCGCCATAATTGATAAAGCGAACTCATATACAAACTGCTGCCATAAGCATACAAACCCATGCAGCGTTCAAAGGTGCGCTCGAATACTGATAGTTTGCCGCCTTGTTGCAAGCCGATGAAAAATAATTTACCTGCTTGATATGTAGTGAAAGCTAGACTGAGATTCTGTTCTAACAACCAAGGGGTGAACTGCCGTGAGGCATTTATTTCTAAGCTATTAGTTACAGTTACAGGATTTTGATTCATTTTTTCTACCAGGGAGGAGAATAAAAAATTATCCTATCCCGATGTAGGTTTTTTGCCTTTTCAATTATCTCTTAAGTAGAATCACATAAACTGCTTCACAAAATCTTGAAGATATAACTTTTTGTCAAAGCTTATACATGATCACATAAACATCACATTAACTTTATTCTTTGTCTGAATATATTTTGTTTGCTGATTAAAATTGATGAATACGCATTTTCTTGTTGTTTTATAAATCATTCTGTGGTAACGACTTTTGCCAAAATTACATAAGTAAATTTTATCAATAGAAGCTCATTACACGCTCGCGTAAGCAAAAATCAAGTTCATGCAAGCTTTATATAAGGGATTTACAAGAAATAAATTTAGGACTTATGCATCAAGCTATGAAATATAGAAGCAATTCATGAATTGCCCCTACTAATGGTCTATCCCATTAGTTTTGAGATAATTGTTGAAGAAGTTAGGAGGCAAAGGGCAGAGGGCAAAAAGAACTTTTTCTTTGGGGGGGGTACAGACTCCTTTGTTAATCGGCGGTGCTGGTGCTGATACCCGCCCCCACCTAGCTCACTCGTCGGCAAACCGCTATATAATGATTATGTATTAAATTAAACATGAAACACCTTGGTGCAATTCTCTGGCTAACTGGGTTAAGTGGTGCTGGCAAAACAACGATTGCTCACAATCTAGACCAAAAACTGCAAACGCGAAGTTACCCAACAGAAATTCTAGATGGTGATATAGTTCGCATCTATCTTTCACAAGGTCTAGGCTTCAGCAAACAAGACCGAGATATAAATGTGCGTCGGATTGGCTTTGTGGCTAACTTACTTAGTCGTAATGGCATAATTGCGATCATTGCCGCCATCAGTCCCTATCGTCAAGTTCGAGAGGAACTCAAAAAGACTTCTACCAAATTTATCGAAATTTACGTTTATGCTCCTATAGCCGTTTGTGAATCCCGTGATGTTAAAGGACTTTACGCATTAGCTAGAGCCGGACAAATTCAACATTTTACTGGGATCTCCGACCCCTACGAAGAACCAATAAATCCAGAGATTATCTGTCAAACCGATCGATTTACTGTTGAACAATGTGTTAAGGGATTTGCAAGAAAATAAGATACCAATTAAACGGGGAAAATTGTGATATCCCATTTAGGTAGAGTTTCGGAAGGTTGCCAGAAGGTTTGGTAGTGTTCTAACTCTTGTGAGAGAACCTTGATTCCTTTTTCATAGGTTGCTTCAACACGGTGAACAATGGGTGCAATCCCTTTCCAAGTCATATTGGAAGCCCACTTGATGGCAACTTCAATCGAATGACTGGTATTTTATTTTCTTGCAAGCCCCTAACCAAGTGCTTCACTATTTAAAAACTCAAGGTTTGATTATCCTGAGCGATCAGCTACTTAAAAGTGACGGACTTTTGGTCAATGTTGAGATTTAGAGAAGAATGAAATGACATGGCACCATTGTGTGATCGCACGACTCGACCATTTTCAAGTTGTGGATGGGTACAGAATCGAATGGCACTAAGAAAAGCTGAAACTTCGTCAGGGCAGGGTGTGGGGGGTGTGGGAGGCAATGCAGGGTTCATTGATGTGCAGTTATTCAATTTCTCCTCTTTCTCCCCACCCTCCCCACACTTCCCACCCTTCCCCCTCTCCCCACACTTCCCACACTCAAAAGCCAGTTAAATCATGGGTTTGCGCTTATCTTAGTGCCATTCGGTACAGAATCTTTGCTACTCTTGCCACTTCACAAGCACCCTTTCCACCGCAACCAACCCCCACTGCGGAAACTTCGCCAGCAATTTCTTGATCACAATTTGCAAAGCAGGATCATCATCCCAACACTCCAGCAAAAAGTCAAACCCCGGATTCTCCCCCGAATTCGCCGCCTGTTTGAGTTTTTGCATACGTTGAGGTCGCGCATTTGCCCTTGCAACTATCGCCTCATGCGACCATTTTTCAGAATTTGGCACAGATACGGCGGAACAAGTACCTTCATGAACTGCTTTGACTTCTACACCCGAAACTGAATTTTCAACCAACAACGTAGCTGAATAACCGTGTTCTACCTGCCCCTGATTTTGATTAGCGATCGCAGAATTTAAAGATTTTTCGTTTTGGGCCAGGACTTACGCAACTGGCACAGTGCGATCGCATTTTTATAGTAGTTATGTACTAGAAGGTGGTGGTGTACTCAGAGAACATTGCTGAAATTAGTAACAGTAATCGGCTGTATTAAGTATTCATCAAATCATGAGAAGATTAGCTGAGGAGGCATAAAATAAATCCTGTAGCTTTATGAGATTTACTAAACTTAACTATTGCCAATACTTGTTAAGTAGTCAGATTAATTATACGCTGACAAATTTGGCAGAGCATTTAGAGCAGATCAGTCATGATAAAATCAACCGTTATTTAAAGAACGAAAAATTAACACCTCGGATTCTTTGGGATAACGTGAAAGATTTAATAGAAATAAATGATAACGCCTACTTGGTTTTTGATGACACAGTAATTGATAAACGATATGCTATTGAAATAGAGCCAAGTAAACGCCAATATAGTGGCAATGAGCATGGTGTAATTCAAGGGATTGGGCTAGTAAATTGTGTATATGTAAATCATGAACTCGGAAAGTTTTGGGTAGTTGACTATCGCATTTATGACCCAGAACGAGAAAAGAAAAACAAAGATAGACCATGTGATGGAGATGCTGCAAAACCTTGTGTATAATAAGGTTTTACCATTTCAAGCTGTCTTGATGGACACTTGGTATGCGACAAATAAATTGATGTTATATATTGATGGATTAGGAAAATATTATTATTGTCCTCTAAAACGTAATCGACTTGTTGATGATACAGCAGGTGAAGAAGATTATCAAAAAGTTGAATTGTTATCTTGGAATGAAGAGGAGTTGAAATCAGGTAAAATAGTTAAAATAAAAAAGTTTCCTCAAGCGAAAAAAGTGAAACTGTTCCGGGTAATTGTCTCCACCGACAAAACGGATTTTATCGCTACAAACGATTTATCTCAAGATTCTACGGACGTTGTACAAAAAGTGTGTAAGGTACGATGGAAGGTTGAGGAGTTTCATAGAGAATTAAAACAATTGACTGGTATTGAATCATGCCAATGTCGTAAGGGTCGTATTCAAAGAAATCATATTGCCTGCGCTATTTTAGTTTGGCTTAGGCTCAAAAATTTAGCTTATAAAACTGGTCAAACAATCTATCAAATTAAGCATGGATTGTTATCAAATTATTTAGTTCAGCAACTAAAACGTCCGAATGTTCCCATGTTTATTGCCTAGTTGTTTGGCGCACGGCGCGGCTACACCGCGCCATTGCTTGTGACAGTTGCGTAAGTCCTGTGGGCGACGGATGCTGCGGAACAAGTACCTTCATAACAGTCTCTCGGCTCAACGCCACAATCCTGGTTTTCAGCCAACAACAAAGCAGATTCACCCTGTGCATTATCCACAAGCGCTAGCGTCGTGCAGTCCATTGCCACAGGCAAGTCTTCCTCCAACTCTGACACGCTTTCAACAGTCTGAGGCGAAGCGCCCCCCAAGGGCGCATGAGCCGTCTCCTCGTCACGCGAATTTCCTGTAAGCGTGTCAGAGACACACCTAACGAACTCTTTTGAAGAGTTCGTTAGGTGTTCCTGAACAGTTCGTGAGGTTTCCTGTAATCTTTGCTCTGGCTGACTTTGACCCAAAATAGATGCTTCATACAAAGCACCCATTTCTTCGGAGCCAGCATCTATCTCTGAATCCCCAGCATTTGATTCTCGTTTTTCAGTATTTGGTTCTCGTTTTTGAGAATCTGGTTGCTGATTTTCAGAATTGGCTTTCTCCCAAAATTCCTTCATCCGACTGCCATGCAAATTCTTTACCATCCAGGTAACGGTTTCTCGGCTATCCTGAATTGACTTGTCCGGCTTGAAAATGAATAGTCCACTGTCGGAGAGAATTTTCTTCGCACAGATAAAAGTACTATATCCCAAAGCAGAGGTCAAAGGCATCCACCGAGAACCATAAGGATCAGCCGTCCAGCATTCTTGCCATAGCTGATTGACTGAAGGCTTTTGCTGCGATGTCCATAACATATCCTCAATCGGGATAATCACATGAAGCCGCTTATATGGTGATTGTGGTTTAGCAGCAGACTTTTTGGGCTTGGGTCTTGTGATAGTTGCGGTCATTGTACAATCTCCTGTTATGTTGACGCACGGAAATTTCCCCCACTGTGATGCAGGGCTTGGTACTTGTATTGAGTTGTCTAAAAAGTCACCGATTCACTGAAAGCCTATTGAGGTTGCCAAAAGCGCAACTCGTCTCGAAAATACCTATCAGTTTTCTTGGACTGGTTTCGCCAGCAATCCCAGGCAACCACCACTTCCTCGCCTAAATCCTCTACAACTTCACCCCTTTCCACATACAAAGTGCGGTAAGGATCGGCGTGGGCAACGATAGAACCAACGCCAATAGTGTCCGGTTCAGTAGATGCCGTTTCCAGTGCGATAATTAACTCTGTTTCCTGGGTAGTCAATTCTGCCCAGTAGTCCTGTTTAATCACTTCGTATTCTTGGGCAACATTCCAAAACTCCTGCCAAGTACATCCCGGTTGTGCAAGCACCCGTCGAATGTCACTAACCGCCTGGGGCAACATTTCCAATTGTTCGGCTCGATATGCGATCGCCTGTGGTGTAGGTTCACTACCTAAAATTAGCGCTGCTGCCTCCAATGCCTGGGTATTGTTCATAGCACTGGCAAGGTTTTTCAATGCCATACCCATCAAGCGCAGACATTCTTGGGCGTTCTCCTTGGGTGGTTCTTGGGCTAGCGATCGCAAATCAATAGTTTTCTCCAAGGCAAGCTTGACTTGCTTGTTCAAAACTTTGGTCGCTTGCTGGGTCATCGTATTCCCCCACTGTTGCGAGGGACGTTGCTCTACACCGTTTTCCAAATCCTGAATGCGTTGCTGGAGTTGTTGGTTTTCAATTTCCAGCTTTTTCAATCCCTCCATCTCATCCAGCCGTTCCTGCAACTGAATATTCTGCTCTTTCTGCTGCTTGTACAAGTTTTGCAGAGATTGGATTTGTTCTTGTACGTGGGCCTCAGCTTTAGCCCCTGCTTCTGCTTGTAGCCCAATCCTCAATTCCTGCTGTAAACGCTCTAACTCAAACTTGTGTTGCTCTTTGATTTGGGCGATCGCTTCGGCGTATTCTTTTGGGTATGTGCGCTCTGCTGAAAATGACACAATTGCGTCATTTAAACCAGTCAAATCAGCATTGTTGATCAACAACCTTTCGCCATCAGCAAAGGTGACAATCTGCTGATAGTTATTGGGTGCGTCTGCTTCAATCGCTCCTGACTCCCCATAACGAGGGTGTAAAAGGGAAGAAACAGTGACAGAATGACACAATTGCGTTTTGACTTTTTCTTGTTTTGTGCTATTGGTTCTAGTGGGTGACGTATTGTTTGGAACGACCTTCTGTACTGCTCTAGCGAAGTCTGCGGCGGTGGGGAAGGGTTTTTCTTTGGCTGCGATCGCAACAGCTTCTTGTAACTTGTCAGGAGTTTTGACCAACCGGAGTAAGGAGCGAGTTTGAGAGGGTTTGGTAATATGCGGCCTCAGTTCTTCTGGTAAGGTATCAACTACTTGCTTGGCCGCAAATAGATCCTTGACTCGGCGATATCCACCGTGTTTGGTCAACTCCTTCTCACAATAGTCTTTAAAACTGACGTGTCCACCATCTTCGTAATAGTGGTTGTCTTGCATAAGACGTAGTTCATCTATTGTTTGCCACTCGAACCTATCAATGGCGGTGAAGGTTTCCTGAATGCTGCTGTTGACAACACTGTAATCGAGTGCTGTTGTTTGTTCTCTGTCTAGTGTCAGCATATCTCTTGCCCACTATGTATGGTAAATGCTTGAAAGTTGGGGTGTTGCAGTTTAACCAAAGTGAACAAGAGCAGCTGATTTGGAGGATTTTTCCCAAAATGTGTCAGCATTATAATTAGCTCACTTTGTGATCAACGGATTGAGCAGGCGATCGCATAGCTTTGACCGGCAGCGATCGCTTTATGCTGCTATATCCTGTGGTTGGGAATTATCAGCTTTAGATTTTAGATATTCCCTTACAGGGATTGGCTTAACCTTTTGTTCTTCTTCTCCTGTGGTATCTGTGTCGTCATCTGGGATAAAAACAATTAAATCTCCAGGTTGGCATTCAAGGGCAATACAGAGTCCATTAAGTCTTTCCCCAGTTAATCGAGGCATTTCATCTGTTCTTCTCAATCGATGAACAGAGTTTTCGTCAATCCCTAAAGCTGCTGCTAGGTCTTTATTCCTAATACGCTTTTTTGCCATTATTTCATTTAACCTCCAAGCAATCATTCGCTTGTCCATGTGACACCTCCATTAGTTTAATCCCCGTCTTGCTTTGATAAATCGACTCTTGGAATACTCATTATTATACATGGTCACAAATCAATAAAACTACGCTTGAAAATAAAAATACTACGCTAAATGTAGAAAAAACTATTTTAAGCGCTTGACTTTTTCCTACGTCTCGCGTAGTATTTTAAATATAAAGGAGGAAACAAGCGCTAGCCTCCTAGTAAACAAAGAAGTGCTTACTCCCAGATTTAAACTCATTCAATCAATCACAAAACCAAGTGCCACCGAGAATAGCAGCCGGAAGCCAAACTTGTAATGCTCAAGCCAACGAAGATGATCTCGATGACCTATCAAGTCTAAAAAAACTGGTTATTTGCTAATCATCCTGTCTAGAAATCTTATTTGCAGCAAAGCTGAATTCATTAGAGTGCCTTGTTCCTAACACAGCACTTCCTTACACATCCCCTGATGCTGCTGTCTTGAGAATGCTCTTAGCAACTAGCTTTGATGGCTACGCCAAATCTTTTTGAGAGCGTTGTGCCAAACCACAACGTTCTTTGCACACATAACAAAAGCGACCGCTACTGTCTGGACAACTTCTGCGATCGCTTTTTACCCTTTTATCAAGGAATTCTATTATGCCTTATACAACACATACACAGCAAGCAATTCCTAGTTTTTCTGTTGATGAGCAAGCCCTCGCCCAAGCAGAACTAAACCACCACCTCGAAACCCAAGCCGAAGCTGTAGCCCCAACCCAAGATCCTCTCACCAGCAGAGATCGCCGCATTATTGGTGAGATTATCGAGGTCGAACCCGAATCAGTTCGCACGATCTGGATTGAAGGCGGAATTACAGTATGGGTGCAGTTCGTGAAAGGCGGACGACTCCCATTTGACCGGGACTGGTTCGCTACAAGAGTTGCAGAGGTAAAAGCGACTCTGCCAGAAACACCACTAGAACGGAACGAGCGCCTGAGCAATGAATTGGAAACAGCTTGCACTGTTTTTGGTTTGTACCACGGTGAGATTAACTGGTTATCATTTAGCACCAAACTCTACCAAGACGGGCATTTTGTTGGCTTCGTCGGGTGCAATCAACAAACCTGGTACGCAAGACCAAGACAGTACGGAGTGAATCGGGTTGCTGGCAGTGCAAAAGATGTGATTGGGCTGCTGGGAGTTAGAGCGGTAGTAGCGGCGTAAGTTGCTGAAGGTAGAAAAGGCGATTGCTTCCCAAGACAAATGCAATCGCCTCCAAAGCTCAATCGCTGCTTTAGAAATACCAATCATGACATAAAGTGCAGCAAGTAACCTCTTGCTTCAAGTAGGTGACTATCAAGAGAAAATTCTCCTACCTCCGACAGATGCGAATGCAGAGGTCATGGAAATCCCTTGTACTGGAAGTGAGAAAAAGCGATTGCTCCCCCTAGAGTTATGCAATCGCCTCTACAACGAAATTTAAACAATCCAAATCATCATGCCACATCAAATATGATTAGCCCATTTTCTCTTCAACAAGCCGATTGGGATGATTCACCAGAGAAAATTTTTCTACCGCCAACAGACCCGAATGCAGAGATTATCGAAATCCCTGGTTACATACTCGTTTACGTCAATGGAGCTTGCCCCAAAACTTATCGAGTCTACACAGATGATTCCATGATTGGGGTGATATTTCAGCACATCACCTACTGGTCAAATGCGGTAGATAAGATTCGATACGCCGAGCCGGTTGATGCAGCAGTCGGGCTGGATGAATTTATGACGATGACAGGCTACTTTACAGCGACTACAGAAGAACCATTCACAGAAGAAGAATTATTGGATAAGGAATTCGATTCGCTAACGAATGACGAGTGGGAGCGACTAAAGAGGTACGTTCCAAAAACTAAAGATTTGGTTGCAGCGTAAGGAAACGGGTGGGTAGGGCAAACCCACCTGTGTGGCAAGGAGCAAACTTAAATTTTATCCAAATAGGAACACCACAATTCATTGAATAAACCAATGGAACCGATAGAAATCCTAGAAGAATTCAACTCGTGCTACGCAAAGATTCAGGCGATCGCCCAAGATGAAAACTGGCTTTTGTTGATTGCTGATAAAAAGATTGACCCAGAAGCCGCAACTCACGTGGGCGATACATTGCATTACTTGGGCGAGGTAATGGGTTGTGTGGAAGAAATCGTCGAGGTCAAGTTCAATCAGGAGGCAAAATAATGCAACCAACAATCACCATTCCACACGGTTGGAAATACCCCCGATTCACTTTAGGACAACGTACAGAACAGGGAATTATCATCGGCATCAAGTATTACCCAATCGATAGTCTTTTAGCTTATGAATACGATGAAAGCTGGCGTTATTTAGTCATGCCTGACATGAATTCCATTGAAGAGGAAAATCACTTAGAGAACGAGATTAAATTGCTCAAACCGCAGGAATTGAAAACACTTCTAGAAGCAGAGATTAAAAAACGACTATATCAAATCGAGGTGCTGAAATACGAGTTAAAAACAATTCCTGGAATTGTCTTGAAGAAGAATTAAGAAGTCAGAAGTCAGGAGTCAGAATCAAGATACTCGTAGACTCGCTATCAGTTGGGGATTCAGACCTGCAACTTTCTTGTTGACCACTAAAATTTCGATTTGGTGGGGGTGCAAAACGCCGATTATTCATCAGCTTTTTCGGTCACAATACCTTTCCTATATTCTGAATACTGACTCCTGACTCCTGAATTCTGTTGATAAATAGCTAAGTCGAACACTATCCAGTATCAACGCAATTTTCAACAACAACAACGCAATTATGGAAACCATCAAAATCAACAACAGCGTCTTTCTCATTCCACCCAGCCAACCTAAACTACAAGCGAATTGCGCTAAGGAATATGGTCAATTCTTACTCGATTGTCCTCCAAAACTGACGATTCTAGAAGCACAAGCAGGCGGATATCTTAAAGGTAACAAGGCTGACTTTGCAATTGCAATCTCTCGCCCTGACCGTGCATTGACCATCAACGAAAACTTCACCAACGAGCCATTTACCGAACTGTGGGTTATTCCTGTTGCTGGGGGACTCAAAGACCAGTTTAAGGGGCCAGCTTCGATGTTGCTTAGTTTTCTGATCCACCGCCGCAGTAAAGACAATTTTGCTGGACTGTACAACCACTTCGCTCATCGCGCTTTCCAGCAGTGGTGCGAGGAAGGGATGCCGGGAGATCCCAAAGAATTCTGCTTCGGTGCGATCGCTTCGGTACTGAAAAACTACATTTTCTGCGCGGAGTTTCAGAAAGTGGAAGGAACGCTGGGAACGTACTGGTTTATTCAGTGGAGCTATCGCAATCCTCAATCTGACTTTGAGCATGATGCACTCGAAGCCGCCGAGATGATTCGCTCTGGCGCGGAATCTGGGGCAACACTTCACTGGGTTACAAACGAAACTTACGAGCGATGGGCTAGTAATGCTGTCACTGCACCAGCATTACCCCCGGTTTCGGAGACTGAGGCACGGCTATCTCTACAAGGACAGAATCAGACAGCAATGTCGCAAGGTAACAAGCGGTAATTAAACACGAAAAAGGCGATTCAAAGGTGAATCGCCACTACAAAAATTAGTAGCAAAAACAAGTCAATGAAAATCGGTACTGTCTCAATTAATTATTCGAGAAAGTTCAACTTGGGGCACTATGAATCAATCGAATTGGGCTGCTCACTTTGGGCACAAGTGGAAGATGAAGAAGATGCCGATGGTGTAGTTCAATTCCTTTATCATCAGGCAAAAGCAGCAGTGAAAGAGGCTGCAATGCCTGTGATTAAAGCGAACGAATTCCAAATTAGTAAAGCCAAATCTCAACGGAAAGTTGCAACTGATGAAGGTGTTGTAGAAATAGATAATTTTTGAGCCAATCAAACATGAAACAACTAACAGGTTTTATTCCCGTTGCAGCATTACCTGAATCTACTGCGGCTTCTGCTAAACAACAGCTAATAGAAACCATTGAATGGCTTTACAAAGAAGGTGCTGCTACTGAAACTAACCTTAAACTCCTAACTGCAATTGTCGAATCAATTCTTTGCTCGGAAGAATCATACACTAGATTTTTGCAGTGTGGTTTTGATGCAGCCATTGAGTTTTTCGATACTAATTCTCAGAACTGGGACTTTGAAGAATCAATCTCATCACATCATAATCCTAGAAATTGGGATGGTTATAAAAGGTCACAAAGCAACCACCGTCATTGAGTGCCGGAGAATATGGGGACTTGAAAAGCAGCCCTAGTTGACCCGATCTGGTACAGAAATCGGATCAAAATCACCCTTGGTTCTCAGATTCTCCCTGTTGTAGTTGTTGCACTACTTCTACTGATAAGTCAGTCAGCCGAGCGATCGCATCAACAGCCATGCCCTCTTTTAAGAGATTAACAGCAATTTGACGGGCTTTTTCATCGCTACCTTCGGTCTTTATTGATTGATAAACCACTGATTCGCGCATAATGTCCTTCCTGAATAAACGGCCAATCACTTCTTGTTCTAATACTAACCCAGCCAGGATTGCTGAGGCAGCAGCAATATTACTTTGTGTCCGACGATCAGCAATTTTATCAATACTTTCAGATGCAAGTTGTAGTGTACCAACCTTGTTCTCAGTGGCACTCAAAACTGCAAAGGGGAGTAATCCTGGTGCTGCCAAAAATACCTCTGGGGGTTGCTCCCACAAACGAATTACCGTAAATTCATGTCGTAAACTTTCAGTGGTAAAAGTTGTTTGATACACCTTCTCTGATTCAGTTTTGGCTAAGTAAATTACCACTTGATGCATTCGCTTATTGGGAAAACGGCGATACACCCTTAAACGATAATCAGCCATCCTAAACGGCATATCGTCATCAGGTTTGGTCTGAAATTCAATGTGGAGAACAACTTCATCCGATTGCAGCAATATTAAGGCATCAGCACGAATAGGTTCTAAAGACAATTCTGTAGGACTTAATTTGGTTAAAGTAATAGGTTCTCCTAATAGCCAAGTAGCAAAATCAGGAGAATACATCTCAGCGATAAATTTGCAGGTGTTATCAAACATGAACGAATTTTATCAGATTATCAGCTAGTTCCATTAATTCAAGTCTGTGGGTTCAGTATAAGGAAAGTTCATTTTCCAGATATGCCGCCAGTTCAAGAATTTTTTTTCAATTTACATCATCTACAAATCATAGAGTCATAGTCAACATTATGCCAAGAAAATCTATTCCCCCTACCTCTACTGACAATTCCTCACTATGCCTACAGTATCTTCGTCGTTGTGGGGGTAGCGCACGATTATGTACCATCAGTTTTAGTCTTAGTGTCATACAAACACTAGTAAATCGAAAGCTGGTGAAAGTGACAAATACTGGTGCAGGATTTTTTGTGGAGTTGGATGAAGCGAAATGAAAATACAAGTCGCACAGTTAACTGCTAACGAATTTTTGCGGGCGAAAGATTGGATAAAAGAGTGTTTGCCTTGGCGCGATTTATCCTGTCCCGAAGAAGTTGAAGAACTCACAGAACAAGAAATAATTTCAGGCATCAAAATCCACTATAGCGGAGGGATAAAACAGTTCAAGTTGGCTGTAGAGGATCATATTTTTCCTAGTAATTCATGAGAATAAGTGAAACCAATGGCTAATCACAAACAAATTGCTCGTTCAAGTATGCAAGAGCCAAAAGTCCGATTAGTTAAAAGTCATCGTCCAAGAAGACGATTCAACTCCAAAGTATTCATTGATCGCACCATAGAAACAACTGCAATTATCTCTCTGCTCTTGACTGGGTTTTCAGGAGTAGGGGCAATGGGGTGCTGGGGGCTGGAGATTATTGAGTCCAATGCTAATCCCAACATAATCATCTCTGGTTGGGAGCAACAAAAAAATATCTGCATGGGTGCAATGTTGGTCAGTTTTTCCGCTTTCTTAGGGAGTTCTTTGGTCGGAGCTAGTTTCAGTATTCACCGGGATAAATTTTAGGGGAAGAAACAACGATGGAAATCAAATTAACTACACCAGAGATTCGGGCTATCTTGCAAGGCTGTCAATATACATTGCAGCTGGTTGGGAGCAGTAAGGATTATCGCAGGCTTCAATCATCCGAGTACTTTTCTACATCAAATGATGTGGTGCTAAACGATGCTGTCAATATTTTGTTTGAGTTAGTTGAAGCAATCGAGCAGGTAGAGCAATTTTCTCAACAAAAAGAATCAGGTCAAGGAGCAAGAAATTAAGTAATAATTCAGGTCTGAGGGTATTGACAAGTGCAACATCTTTACAGGAGTATCAACCTGAGTTCTTACAACTTGTTAACTATTAATAGAATATCTTGAATAATCAATGGTCACAATTCCAATAATTGATTTAAGTGCTTTCACTCGTAGCAACGCAACAAATCGGCAAGCTGTCGTGAAACAAATTTATCAAGCTTGCCATGAAATCGGTTTCATCTACTTGCAAAATTCGGGAATCTCAAAAGACTTAATAGAGCAAGTGTTCAGCTACAATCAATCTTTTTTTAAACAACCTTTAGAAGTTAAGCAAAAGCTTGCTTGGAGTGATGAATTTTGTAATACAGGATATGTTGCTCTTGAAAGAGAACGTCTTGACCCTAATAAACCAGGTGACTTAAAAGAGGCGTTTAATGTCAACAAGGAGGGTACTGTTAGGATGGATGCTTCTATTGTTGGTTTCTATGAAAGTTGCACAAAACTAGCTAACACAATATTGCAAATCTTTGCTTTGGCATTGGAATTGCCTGAAGATTTTTTGACGACAAAGCACAATCAATACAATCATACTTTGCGCTTGCTCCACTATCCCCCATTGCAAACATCACCCAAACCCGGACAAGTCCGTGCTGGGGAACACTCTGATTATGGCAGCATTACTTTACTTTTCCAAGATGAAGTTAGTGGGCTGGAAGTAAGAACAACAGATGGAGAATGGATTGAGGCGGCTGCAATTCCTGATACTGTTATAGTTAATACTGGTGATTTAATGCAGAGGTGGACAAATCATGTTTTTTGTTCAACTCACCATCGGGTGATGATTCCTAATGACGACAGGGTAAACCAGTCTCGGTATTCTATTGCTTTTTTCTGTCATCCTAATGATGATGTAGAGATTGCTTGTTTACAAAGTTGCCAAAAAGGAAAATCCCCTATTTATCCGCCTATTTTAGCAAGAGAATATCTTTTACAACGGTTACAAGCAACATATTAGATGGTTGTTGCTGAGTGGAAATTTCAGATGAAAACTTACGACTGGATTGTAGTTGGTGGTGGGATTACAGGTGCTGCACTTGCTTATGAATTAGGAAAAGCAGGCTTTGGCGTACTTCTGGTGGAAGAATATGAAATACCACAGAATGCAACTCGTTATAGTTATGGTGGGCTTGCATATTGGTCGGGTACTACAGCATTTACTCGCCAATTATGCAAAGAAGCAAGCGCTCGCTATCGTATCTTATCTCTTGAGTTAGACGCTGATATCGAGTTTCGGGAATTAGATTTATTACTGACTATTCCAGTTTCTAGTGACCCAGAAGCGATCGCTGCATCCTATAACAATTGTGCCGATGTACCACATTTATTTAGCCCAGAAGCCGCGATTGAACTGGAACCACTCCTAAATCAACAGGCGATATCTGGTGCTTTAACTGTTAAGCACGGTCATATTCATCCACAAAAAACAGCACAAGCTTACATTCAAGCTTTTTTGCGTGGTGGGGGTGAAGTGCAAATTACCCAAGTATTGCAAATATTAGAAAGTGGTGTAAAAACCACTACTGCAACTTACCACAGTGCAAATGTTGTCATTTGTGCAGGTGGACTTAGCCGCCAACTATTAAAGGCATCTGGTATTTCCACTAAAATATATTTTACCCACGCAGAAATAATTGAAACTGCACCAGTTGATGTCAAGTTAAGCACCTTAGTTATGCCAGCAAATGTGCAACGATTTCAATTAGAAGCCCAATCTGCTCAAGTCGATGAAGTTTGGGATCATCCAGGTAATGAACCAGTAACAGCGATTTTAGATGCTGGCGCAATTCAATTTCAAGATGGCACTTTACGCTTGGGTCAAATTAGTCGCATTCTCACAGATCCTCATGCCAAGGTAAATTCACAAGCAAGTGAAAAATGGTTGCGAGAAAGTGTCGGGGAAGTGTTACCAACTTTGAAGAATTTACCAGGAATTTGGCATCATTGCTTGGTGGCATTTAGTGGGAATCAATTTCCTATAATTGGTGCTGTTCCAGGATTAGACAATGTTTATGTGTTTAGTGGATTAAGCAATCCGCTAGTAATGGTACTACCCTTAGCAGAACGCTTTGCTAATAACAGTTATCTATGATTATAAGCCGATGTCAAAACTAAAGTACTTAAATATTTGTGCTGGAGCAATGGGAATAACAGCAGTACTGTTGGGAAGCACAATTGTGTTCAAAGGGCTAACTAACGGGGCAAGTGCAAGAAGTATAATTGCAGGAACGTGTTTGTTATTAGGTGGTTCTTGTTTTGCTGTCAAGAGCCTGCATGAAATTCAAGTCGAGTTAGAGATTGACAAAATATTAATTGAAAGACGCAAGGCAATACCCACGAATTGTAGAGGATGTCGGAATTTTCACGGTGTTAAATACGAAGGAGTAACGCTGGTTTGTGCAATACATCCTAGTGGGGTAGAAGAGAAAACTTGCCCTGATTGGAAAAGTTTCAGACAACCGGACAAGTCTTAGTATTCGTCAAGACAAGTCTTAGAACGAGAAACAGTGATTGTATTTCAAGTTAACCACATCACAGATTTGGACTATATTGCAGGGTTGTCAATATACATTGCAGCTTGTGGGGAGTAGTCTAAATTATCATAAAATTCAATCGTCAGAGCATTTTTTACCTGAAATGATGTGACACTAAATGATGCTTTTTACGTTTTATATCAGCTAGTCAACGCAATCGAGTAGGTGAAGCAATTTAGCCAACAAGGAGAATCAGATCATGGAGCAAGAAATTAAAGATGCAGTTGGTTTAGGCATTCCTGAACTTGCCATAGAGTCGAAACCAAAACCTGAGCCAGAACTCAAATCAACAGTAACGATTTATGACTTCAGTGCTTTGTTATCCAAATACGAACCGCCGAAAAAACCAACAATAAAAGATGAGTGTTCCTTCTCAACGGGCAGTACTGAATACTGTTCATCCCCACGGTTACTTGATGAAAAATGTCCTGATTGGTCAGCCCTTCAATCTAATGTTGTACATAGGAGCAATAATATGACATTCACTTTGGATAATTGCTCTCAAAATAAAGAATCTTCCTTAACTCAAGCATTACGGCAAATACAGCAGTTGAATTCTAAGATTCAGGAATTAGAGCAGCACCATCAAGACTATGTGCGTTCACAACAGAATTTGATTCCAGCCATTGCTGAGATTTGTGTTTCTCCGATACAGGAAGTTGAGGCACTTCATATTCTGATGTATCGGGGAGAAGCAGCTTGTCGGCAGTATTTGCGTTCGGTGCTAGTCAAACAAAAGAAGAATTCATAATCTCTATCAAAGAAAGGAATTTAAATTATGAAACGAAATCAAGTACAAGTAATTGTTGTAAGTCTGACCAGCACATTAGCGGCCATATCTATCGGATATTTAGGAGTGCAATTTTTTGGCAAGAATGCAATGTACATGATTGCGACAGGAATGTTAGGGCTGGGTACTGGGGGAGCTATTGGTGAGGTTCTGGTAGAGAAAAGGCAGCAGCAAGTAGTACAAACACAGTTAAAACAACAATAATTGAAATCGTATGGAAACTTCAAAAATCATTGCTATCCCGAATCATTGGACATCACCAAAATATTCGTTAGGGCAGAGAACCAAGCAGGGAGTTATTGTTGGAATTCAGTATTATCCACCCAACAATCTACTGACTGGATTATGTAACGAATCTTGGCGTTATGCTGTCCTAGATAAAAACGATTTTTCCGAAGTGTCACATCTTGAAGAGGAGAAAATTCATCTGCTTACACCAAGTGAATTACGTGCTGAACTTCAAGCTGAGATTGAAGCGTATCAATGTAAAATACTAATTCTCAAGCAGCAGTTAGGGGCAATATCCAATCCTTAAATCAGTATTCACGTACTAAGAATTACCTCTAATAATAGATAGCTTGACCAGAATTAGAGCCGATTTTTCACAAAAAACGGCGATTGATCTCATCTTGAATGAATGGGATGAATCGCCGTTCGCCGTTTTGACCAATAGTCAATAGTATCGAGTGTACGAAAATCGTGAGAGATTCGTATGATTACTAATAACTTATGCTACGACTTCAAGTGTTGGCATAATTTACCAAGCTACTGGTTCGCCAAGATGGAAAAAACCACCACTGGGGCCATCATTTGGCAATATCGCTAATTCAACACCAGTTTTCGCACCTGATACGATGTCCATCATCGCACCTTCACCACCTAATTCCGTTTTTACCCAACCCGGATGAGCGCTATTAATCTTCACCGGAGTATTGCGTAACTCATGAGCTAAATGAATTGTAAATGAGTTCACTGCTGCCTTAGAAGCATTGTAAGCAAATGGTTTGGAATCATAGATGAATGAATTGGGGTCAGCATGAAGTGTTAACGAGGCTTCAATACTCGACATATTTACAATTCGACCACTAGGACTATTCAATATTAACGGCAATGCTCGTTGAGTTAATTCCACTAAGCCAAAAAAGTTTGTGTTAAATGTCTGTCGAATAGTGTCTACAGAAATAGAACTAGCATTACTGGTTAACCAGTCACCATCTAAAAACACACCCGCGTTATTGATCAAGACATCAAGCCTACCAAAAGAGTCACTAATTTGTTGAACGGCAGATTCAATTTGATTGCTATCAGTGACATCCAGGGCAATTGGGTGAGCTATAACTCCTTCATTCTCTAAGTTACTTGCTGCTGTTTTAGCTGCATCTAAGTTTCGGGCCGCTATCAGAATTGTCAATCCATGTTGTCCAAGTTGACGACTCATTTCCAGCCCCAGACCTTTATTTGCACCAGTAATCAAAGCTACTTTGTTCTTTAGTTCGTCCTGCGCCATGATTAAGCACTCCTGTATGGTGATGAATTTAGATCACATTTCAGAACAAGATGTTTAAGCTGAGTTTAAATACTGGGTTAATCCTCTCATAAAGTTTAAACGTTGAGAACCTAGAAGAAAGGCTAGGTTAAACAGCACACACTTGTTGGCAAAAAAAAATAATTCAAATAGGATTATTGCAATGAGCTTGACTATGCGGAAATTTTTTTCACTAGCCGCTTGATGTATAATTTCTTTCTTTAACGAATCTGCTGCAATGGTTTCCCAATCTATGGGATTATGAAAAAAATGCCAAGGAAATATAATTTTTTCGATTAGTTTATGTCCAAAGAAATATTCCCTTCATCATTTGAGTGTGATTGTGGCTATGAACTTCATTTTTTCGAGAACACAATTAAGGAAATGAAGTTGATGAGTAAACAGAAAAAAACTCTCCTTACTGATGGAGCAACTCCAGAACACACTATCGTATTTGAGCATGGGTTGATGGTCGATATCCAGTGCCCTAAACAAAAGAAGAAGAAAAACTTGCAAAATAAAAAATAGAAAGCTTAGGAAATAAAATTCAGCATCAGTCATGAAAAGCTTGTAGGGGATAGGGTGTAGAAAATCCCACACTTAAAAGCAGGCGTTCTGTGAGCATCAGAGGCTGTCGATCGCACTTTATAAAAAAGCCCCAAAAACGGGGCTTTTTTTCTTCCTGTTTTTTTTTCGTCAAGTGGGCCGCTTTTCGCGTGACACCCATTCTGTATGGCTTTGAGTACTGTCCCTGCACGCTTATGTCACAGTTCAACTGTGCCGCTTTTTGTGACATTAACGGAAACACAAGGGTTCTGGGCGTTGTTGACATCATGCCGCTTTTTGTGACATCTATACACAGCAGGGGTTTTGGATGTCACGGCACACCTGCCGGAATTCTGTACCGCTTTGCGACAGAGCAGTGCAAAAAAAAAGAGCGGCTAGAGATTAGAATTCAGGAGTCAGGAGTCAGAAATCAGGAAACAAGAATCGGTATTCTGTCCAAAAAAGTCGTGCTTTCTAGAGTTTAGTAGAGAGCGTCCTAATTCTTGGTTCTGAATTCATCTTTAAGAAGCGGCATTTCCTAATTCCAGCCATCTAATTAGTTCTTGTGGGGGAATAATTCTCGATACAGAGAAGGGAATACTGTGTTTTTCAGCCCAACGATACACAGTTCGCAAGCTGATTTTACGCTTTGTTCTGTCGTAGATAAAATTCGGAAGTTCTCGCCCAGATAACGGAAAATCTGGTTCTTCTAAGTCGATACCAAATTGAGCAAAACGCTCTTGATCCTTTTTGAGTAGCAATGAAACGTCTGACAAAGAATACCTTTTGAAGAGATTTTGACTTTTGAGATATGCAAGCCCTAACAAATAGCAGCATTCTTTCAATCTCACCTGTCGGGCGTACTGCTGTACACCACATATCCTTAACCATTTTCGCCAAGCTCTAATACTAATGCTTTTACCTAAGACGTGTTCACAAGCTGTTTTTACCCAAGCAAGATTATACATATCTTGATACATATTGCCTCCATGAAGAAGAATTCAGAAGTCAGAATTCAGGAGTCAGCAATCAAGACGTTTGATGACTCGCTCTAAGCGTACTCCTACGGAGAAGCGAACTACGCGCAGCGTGTCGCAGACAAGCTATGCCGCAGGCTTTACACTACGCTATCCGCCAGCGATGCACTTGAGTTTCGGTTACGTGGTAATCGAGCGAAGTCGAGATTCAACTACTGCTATTCGTTGTGTCGCACAAAATACCGTACTGAATTCTGGCTCCTGACTTCTGACTCCTGAATTCTATTTTGATATTCTAATGCCCAGGTTTCCCTGGGCGCTCCCCGTCTTTGTTAGTCTTCTACAGCCTCAGAGTCATTCACCGCCTTAGAACGAAGACGTTTGTTAATCATTCTCTTGTTACTGCGCTCGACATAAATGCCAAAACCGTTTTCCCAGAATACACGGTGCAGTTCTGATAATTTCCACCCCTCAAACTCAGCCAGTTCTTCTGCTTCTTCAAAGAGTGCTGTTGGCACGTAAAGTTCAATCCTGGTCATTCCCTGTGCTTTTGTTCTAGGCATTGTTGCATCCATATTTAATCACCCAGATTATCGAATGAGATTGGTTATGGGACAAGAACCCTACAAATAAATATCTTTAGGTTCTTATGTGATATGTAGCCAATATAGACTATATTAGTGGTGTAGTACCATATAAGAAACATAATAATATGGAAAAAATCAAACAAATACTTACTTTGCAAGGGATTGAGTTCGATGAGGGCGATATTTTGTCCGCCGCATCAGCTATTGGCATGGATGTTGATAATTTGAATGATGCCGAAGCCCAAGAAGTGGCAATTCAAGTTGCACAAGCCAAGAAATCAACTGCTCTGACCACTGCTAATGGCAAGTCCAAAAATGGCAATGGCAAACTCGGTAAAAACTCACCCCGCCGTAAATCCACTCCTCCATTGCAAGGAGCGATCGCTCATGCATCCCAGGTTTCAAATCAAGAAATTCAATCCTTAGAAGATGTCCTCAACGTCGGGATTGACGCTTATACAACTGATAAAGCTGACCAGTTGTTATCAACGATTCGCAATGCTCCCAAAGACGTGGTGAGTAAGTTTGTCTCTAAAGCGATGGAGGAGGAAGCTGACGTAGATTCCTTTCGTGCAATCGGTGACGAACTCGTTGCGGGTATTTTCGGTATTAGCCCAACAAATGCAGCCGAATAAATTCATTGGATTAGCAGCAGTACTAAATCTGCTGCTATTGACCCTCGTTTTGGGCGTGGCAATATATGGAGCAACAAGACCAAACCCATCGCAAAGCATTAAATATTCACCTGAAGAAGGACGGGGAATTGAATCTGTCAGGGCTGACACTAGAAAATCTGACAACAGAAGAATTCCTGGTAGTCCAGCAAATTATTGATGAGTCGAGAACGCGATCGCAGTCCAATAGACAGATTGAGGAATTGATGCAACGGGGAATGATGGCTCAAACTGCGATCGCAGCAATAACAGTATTGATGTTTTCGTTCATGGGCATATATGGCATAACCCGATATATCGGCTCACAAGTTCAACAAGTTCAGCAGACTTATACGCAGGAGTCAGGAGTCAGGAGTCAGAATTCAGGAGAACTGAATAGGTAGAATTTAACGAACAGAATTCAGGAGTCAGGAGTCAGAAGTCAGAATAATTAAAGAATCAAATAAAGACTTGATAAATATCCTAGTTTTAATAAACTTCTTATATATTCTGGCTTCTGGCTTCTGGCTCCTGAATTCTGACATTTAATGTTTTATAGCCTATTGATTCAGTACTACAATTCTTTATTCTGGCTCCTGACTTCTGGCTTCTGAATTCTTTAATTAGTAGTTAGAGAGGAGAAAGCAATGTTAGGAAAATGGCTTCCTGGTTTGTTTGGCGGTAAAGGTGATGGAGTAGTATCAACGGATTTAAGGGTTGGGGATGCTACCCAAATTGAGGGTAATTTACCTTCATCAATCCGCGATCGCTACACATTGCCAGCTTACACTACAGCAAAGCAGGTTCTTGATGAAGCAGAAGTGGCTGGCACTCTAAAAGCACAGAAGTGGCTACATACAAAGTTCTCCCGCCACAAGCTCAAACAGTTGCAATCTTTGGCAGAGATGTATAAAAACCAGTTGGCATATTCTCAAGAAGCCATGAAGGTTGAGGAGGATTTGCAGCGAACCAGGGGATTACATGGGGAGGCGGTAATTCGTCATGCCTTCGGCTCACAGGAACAACAACGTCAGTTGGGGGGATACGAGAAAGCATTTGATGAAGTGGGTGATAGCTTTAGGTTCTAAATCAGGAGTCAGAAGTCAGAAGTCAGGAGTCAGAATAAATGAGACAAGCAGCAAAAACATTTCAAGATTTAATAGTTTGGCAGAAAGCACATCAATTTGTTTTGAACGTATATAAACTGACTGGTCAATTTCCTAAGTCAGAAATATTTGGGTTATCCTCACAATTTAGACGTGCATCTGTTTCTATCGCCGCTAATATTGCTGAGGGATTTAAGAAAAAAGGGAGAGCAGATAAAGCAAGATTTATGAACACGGCACAGGGTTCTTTAGAAGAATGTAGATATTATTTAATCCTAGCTAGGGATTTAAATTACGGTGATATGGCAAACGCAATTAACCAACTTGAAGAAGTTAGCAAATTACTAACAAGTTATGTTAATTCCATTCTGACTTCTGACTCCTGACTTCTGGATTCTAGTTATGCAAATCAAGCTCTTTCATATAGGATATGCAGTGTGTGGGGTTGGCTTTTCTATGTTTATGGGTTATTTATCGGTTGCCAGCCCCGTTAGTAAGTACATTCTTTGGTTTATCGGCATAATCTCTATCTGCTGCATATTTCTGGGGTTATTCAACTTTGGCGGTTTAGTCGTTAAAGGTTTTGGATTTAACCGCAAAACTTTTACCATCGGCTTGATGCCTGGAGTGATATTCCTGTTTGTCTTTTTGACCTTAGTTGCAGCCGGTGTTGCATTGGGGGTGAGATAAGTTATGCCATTTGAATTACAACGACTAACTGCCAGTGGGGTGATTCATGCAGAGCGAACTATTTTATGTTCTTTAGGAGCGAGTGCAGTATTATGCCTGTCTGCTCCTTTTTTCTTAAACACTGACCGAATCACAACCGGGATGCTGCTTGGTGCTGGAACGCTAAGTGCTGGCTTATTTGGGGTATCTGCCCAAATCAGCGAAGGCAAACAGAAAGTATACCGCTCTTTAGAAGAAGCTGACCTGAAATCACTTAAGCAGCATTTACAAGGTGAGGCTGTTTATGATTATGTTACGACTGCGATCGCAGCTAAACGCCGAGTTGCTGATTATGTGAATCGGCTACCAGTGCAAGAGCGCCCCCGGTGGATAGCTGAATATCAGTTGCAAGGGTTGGTTACACTCCCAGAACCACCAGCACAACAATCACCTTCACCGACTGGTATTCCCAATCCCGATATTGCTGACATTGATGAAGAATCGGTGCAGTCCGTGATTAATCCGGGTGCGATGAAAGTTCTCCAAGCGATCGCAGCTAATTATCCTGAGTACATCAGAATTGATGGTGCTTGGATTGATGAACTGTGTGATGCTGCATCTAATCAAAATATGACCCTTCGCAGTAATCACCATTTCTACATTTCTGGTGGCACACAATCCGGCAAGTCAACTCTGGCTGGAGTGATTATTAATAAAATTGCTGCAAAATCTCAAAGTCCGGCAATTGTCATTGGTAGTGATCCAAAAGATGAAGTTACCAGATGGCTGTGCAAGTTCAGCCGTAAGTTTGACGGCATGAAAGCCTTAAGAGATTGGATTACTTTCGCCACTAACATGATTGACCAACAAAAAGCTAGGGTTGCAAAAGTTGGTGGTGAATGTCAGGGTGTTCCCGAATTATTTCTTGCTCAAGATGAGGTGGACTCTGTATTTGGTGGTGGCAAGGGACTTCCAGGAATGGTTGATGCTGATACCGCCAAAGACTTACAGGGTTTTTGGAACTATGTCATCAAATTCACTGCTGGGTTAAAGGGTCATGGTTTATTTATGGGCCAGTCCCCACTCTCTGGAGAAACCGGATTTAGCCGCCCGTCCTTAAAGAATGTCTGTTTTATTGCCACAGGGCAAACATCCTCTTATATTCTTGACCATCCCCAAGACTTTGTAAATGTCAAAAAAGAGATTTTGGAGATGTTACGCCAAGCTTGCGAACTACTAGATAAAGCTGGTGTACGTTATGCCTTAGTAATTCCCACTCGGTCTAATCCCTTCGTTGCCCTAATCCCGGAATTTGATATCAAAGGTCTGGAACAAAAACAGGATTCCAAACCGAATGCTGACACTGTTAATAGTTCTAAAAATAATCAGCAATCCTCACAGCAGCAGGTTGACTGGTATGAAGAAATTCGAGAATGGGCAAAAGAATTAGGGAGAAGACCGCATTTTCAGGAAATCAAACAGAAGTGGCAAGAATTAACGGGGCAAGAGTTAAACGAAAAGGGGGTGACATTACTATTAGAAAATCTCGGCTACACAGACGATTAAACTGGAATGCTCGATATGGTAATCCCAAAGAGTACAGAAAACAAGTAGCGATCGCTCACCGAAAAACTCACAATTATTGTGTAGTCTGCTTGACTAACAAAAGTGAAGAGATCCATCACGCTTACTATGGAAATGACGTTATTGGGGTATCGACATTTTCTACATGCTACCGTTGTCATCATGAGATTTGTCATAGTCCAATCAACTGGATTAAGAATCCTAATAATCCTGTTTGGGGGAATCGCAATACTGACGAATTTATTACGAGATTGAGGCTGGGATATCAGCTACTTTATGGAGGAATCAAACATTTTTAATTAGTTGAACAGTGTCGTTAATTTTCCTAAAAATTAAGTTTTAAGCTAATCGGAGAAGAATTCTCATGTATAACAGCGAATACGATGATTTAAGTTTTGAAGAGCAATTACATCTGACTGAATCCCTTATCAGACGGCGACATAATCAGCAGATTTTCTTGCGCCGAAATGCTCAATTGTTGCAGCAAGAGTTAAGCTTTGAGGCTGAATTGTTAGAAGACAATCCAGAGTTCGCCCAAACTATTTACGCTTTCAATATGCAGGAGATTCAGATTAATCAGCAAGGGTTACAGAATGTTTTAGGTTCAGAAGAATCACCTTCAAAAGAACAAAGTGTTTGGAGTAAGTTTTTTCCGGGATTGTGTGGGAGATAAATATGTCTTGGTCGAAATCAATTTCCTTAGACGTTGCTAATAAGCTTTTTAACGTAATTGGGGTTTATTTTGAGCAGAATGACTTAGAGGGTGGTTATGTCGCCAAATATGAAAATAAGATATTGAGAAGGCCAACGTTAACCGCTTGCTGTATGGCTGTTTTAACTGACTGGGTAACAATAAAGGAGGAATAAATTTATGCTACAACTGGCTCAGATAAATCCAAATTCCTTTAGTCTGGTCTGATTGATACTAGTTTTCAGTCTTATAAATTCGATGAAATTCCAGATTAACTATGGATAACTTGCAAGAATTAATAAACAAAATTCAACCCAACATTGAAATAATTCAAGAATCTGAAACTAAAATCACTTTGCAGGGTAATTTCATTTCCAAATCTGGCACTGATGACCTTAAGTATTTTATTAGTTTGAGATTAATCTCAGCTTCTTTTACTTTTAATAACAAGCTAGAGCGCCGTACTTATCAAAAACCAAAAATGATTACTTGTGAAAATTCCTAATCAACTTGAATTTAAAGGTAAC
Organism: Nostoc sp. ATCC 53789; assembly: GCF_009873495.1. GTDB lineage: Bacteria > Cyanobacteriota > Cyanobacteriia > Cyanobacteriales > Nostocaceae > Nostoc > Nostoc muscorum_A. Next base: position 168,176 of record NZ_CP046704.1, read on the forward strand.
ACGATTGAGGCACACGAGAAGCATAAAGGGTTTGAATTGAAGAAGAATTCAGAAGTCAGAATTCAGGAGTCAGAATCAATCAGTCGGGGATTCAGACCAGCGACTGATTGAAGACCACTAAATTTTCAATTTAGTGGGGGTATTAAACCCTTTTATTCATCCGCCAGTCACACAGAATTCAATTCTGAATTCTGGCTCCTGACTCCTGAATTCTGTTTTGATAATCGTTACCTATTACCAACCAGATCCCTACGATGTAGGTTCTTATATCTACTACATTAGAAATTCTAGTTTGGAGTTAGTAGTCGATAGCTATAAAGACCGATCATACGGGGAAGAGTCACTAGAAAAAGCATTAAATTTTGCAAGATTCACTATAGAAAATCATTTGATTGAAGATTAACTATAGCTTTTGAGCAAAATATGGAATTTGACTGTAGAGCAATAGGAGATAAAAATAAATGGGAATTAAAGTGACTTACTCCGTTTATATAGAATCTAACTCTGGCACAAAAGCGGATGTGTTAACCAATTTGCCTGATAGAACTGAAGCGTTAGAATCTGCCTTAAAGCTGAATCATATTGTCAAGGACGCAGGATACAGAGGTAAGGCTTGTAAAGTTGTTAACCATGATGGGGAAAAATGATGCTTGGGATAATCAAAACTGAGAATTTACATCAGGAGAAAAATATTCAACCGAGCGTTTCATGGGAAAATTTCAAGCCGTTTTAATAATAAACCATTTCGACTTTTTAATATTCTTTAGGTATTTGTCAGCATAGCGGAAAGCTGCCGCCTTATCGTGTTTTGCTATATTTAGTGCTTGTAACAATACGGATAAAGGAATTGCCACCTGTGTGAGCTTTTCGGCTAATATTATTGATTCTTCTTCTGTTGCTGCTACTGTCGCTTCTAATGGTTCAAAATTTATTTGCTTATTTATACGGTTATCTAACATTGTAGTATCAGCCATAAATCTACCTTCAAAACTTGTATAATGCAGTTTTACTGAAAGGCAGCAGGAATGAATCCGTGTTTATGCGGTACTTATTAATCAGCTAACTTTATAAATCCGCACAATTGCCGTAACGAACGCGTCTTGATTAAAAATCTCGTTCGCCATCTTTTTCCAAGATGGAAATTAATTCAAACACTCGCATATTTTCTCCCGTCCAAACTTTATCTAGCAACCGCAAATCTTCAAGAGTTAGGTCGCTCTCTTTCATTATCGATACATTTGTTTTACCCAGTGCCATTAACAAATCTTCAAATACCACTAAGCCATTAAACTCCAAGCCTTGAATCTCGGCTGATGCTAAGGCTGACAATCGCTCACCACAAATCTCAATCATGAACCACTCACAAAAATCTTTTTCCAGCAATGGATGACGACCACCGATCCCTTGCATCAGCCATAGACCATAGATACTGGCTGTCGGATCATCCATTGTGGCTAAACGTTTAGCTGCCACCTTCCCAAGATTCTCAAAAAATGGCACACCTAAAGCTTTTTCTAACATCTGCATTGACTCTGGTAGTGCATGAGCTACAACAGAAATTTGGCTATTTTCTAGTTGTTTAGAATGATATTTTTCTAAATATTCATTTGCTTCTTTTGATGCCAACATCCTCCCATCTGGGTGTAAGTTGAAATCAACCCCTGGCTTGAAACCTCCAAGAAAATAGTTTTTGAGTCATGCTTGTCGATACATCTTTTACGGCTTGTTGATAACTTTCCTTACCTACGTATTCTTGCAAGAACCAAACAAAATTTGCATACTCTACTTGCACAAGGGCTTCTTTGAGGATTATTGTCTCATCCTCTAATTGTGCTAAGGTTAATATTTTTTGAATTTCTTGCAGATTTTGACAAGAAATCGCTTCTATCAACTGCTGTTTTAGGAGTTCATTTTGCGAATTCATTTATCTCAATGCTCAACAGTACTTCAGTGCGTTAACTATTGTATAGTGACTAATTAAATTACGTTGAGACAAATCCGTGTCATCGAGTTCAGCCTTACCCACTTTAGGCTTGCAACAAAGCCGTGTTGATGTAGGTTGTAAACTCCCAGTGCTACTTCTCCTCCACAATGCATCAGAAGCCAAACAAACGACGAAATACCAGTGCTTCAATCTCTAATCCAGTGATGATCCATTCAATCCCTAATGCCAACTGCAACACCCCCAACACAAAACCAAATATTCGCAGGGTGATAGGTTTGAGGAATGCCAGAATCGGTCGAGCTGCCAACATACCTATAAAATTCAGTAGCATGACCAGCACCAATGTGCCCAAAACCGCTAGCGGGTTAAAGCCAATTTCCTGGAATACTAACATCAACACCAGGGCGATCGCAATGCCAAAGGGCGGCAAAATGACGGGAAAGGTGAGGGGAGACACCACTAGTTTTAGGGAAGGCAGAGAAGAGTCTTCTGGAAGCGGGAGTGGTTGATACTGAGTGATTACCATGTTAAGCGCTACCAAAAATAGGAGAATTCCCCCAGCAATCAGCAACGAAGGCAATCGAATTTGCCAAACACGCACTATGTTTTGCCCAATAATCGCCACCAGTAAAATCACGATCGTTGCTAGGGCAGCACTGCGAAACGCTAGCTGTTGCCGCAGCGATCGATCGGCATTCTGAGTAAGCTGTACAAACGGCGGGATAACTTTGATTGGTCCTAGCGTCACAAAGAAAATGATGAATAGATTGAATACTCCAAATGGGGACTCGATCGATGTGCGGGCAATGCGATCGGCAAGGCGTTGTTTGGGCAAAACAATGGTGTCAGAGACATCTGGGGTATTGGGTGGGACAGTTGCGTCAGGAGATTGCGCGATGAGTGAGCTAACCAAAACCTCTGAAGATTGGCATTGTTGAACGTTAGCACCAGCCGGACAATCAACAGAATCAAATTGAGTAGTGGCTAGAGATGGAAGCGCCAGTTGCAGGGAGAGCGTTAGCAGGAAAAAGGTTAGTACACCAAATCCTCGCTGTGCTAATTTTGAGGAACCAAATCTGATATAGAAAATTGAATTTAGAAACGATTGCCAACAAAACATTAGCTGAAAAACATTTGAAAGTTTGAACAAGCGTTTGGTAGACACATCTTGTGGATTACATAATTTTCGACTAACTCATCGGCAATTAGCAGCTAGCTGCTGATCTGCGTGAAATTCAACTTCTCGCATCGTTTCATGCCCCGTCAAACAACGACTCCTTGAGGGCATAAAAGCGGAACATCGGGTAGAACATCTAGACATCGACTCGCAGTTTCGCCATATTCCGCCAAAAGTGTCCTAGACTCTCCGTGCCGCCGAATAGTGTGGTGAAAATGGTCGAGTCGGCGAGCAAAATATCGCCGCCACGGTTACCGTTCGGCGGTGCCCAGATGCACGTATTGAATTCCCGATTTCCCTCCGCCGTGAACGGATGCGGTCGGGAAAGATCGATCGGCTGCGTCGCCAGAACATGAATGGACTTCGTGTCCTCTGTCGTCAGCGCATAGTGGGGCAGATGCAGATGGAAGTTGAACGTGGTCACTCCATTCAGCAAACCCAGTTTGTCGAGATCCTTGTGGACGGTCAGGGGTGCGATCTGGTTGCTTCCTTGTACGACGGCAGGCCGGAGTCCAAACTGATTAAGTACGGGCACTTCGAGTTCTTTCATCAGCGATCGCGTGTACTGACCGAAGCGCTGCTGGCGCGGCACGAGTTCGTCGCCGTGATGCTTATACTCCATCTGGCGCTGCTGCATGTCACTCGTGAAGCCCACGTCATGGTGCGGCGCAAGGAGCAGGCACGTGCCTTCCCGGTTAAGCCACTCCCGGATCGCGTCGATTTCTCCCTTCTCGGCCTCTTGCTCGGATACGAGGTGATCCAGACCGAACACCATCAATGTATCCGTGTCTGCCAGAATTCTTTCATCAATCAGGAGTTTGTAACCTGCCTGGTCAATGCGTTGGTAAACGGCGACCGGCTGCCCAGTAATCTCGCCCACGATTTGCTGAAAATCGATGGTTGATCGGTGGAATAGCTCCAGAGTACCAGCGATGCCCTGCAAGAAATTCATCTTATCCCACTCAGATCCCTCAAAGTTCGGCCAGCCGACCCGACGGACTTCGGTCATCGTCGAAAACCGATTATCCAATTCGGTCAGATCTCGGTTGGCTTCCCAAGGATAACTCCACGTCCAGTAAATGCTGAACCGACGTTTGTTCGGCGTGTACGGTCGCGGCACATGGTTCTGGTTGTACGTTCGCCCAACTCGATTGAGCTTGCTCATTTTCACCACCATTCCTTTTATTTGATCGGATTCTAAAGTTACCTGCCACTGCTCAGTGACGCCAGGTACCCAAGCGCCTTCAGTCCAGGCAGAAAGAAGTAAGCCCCACCCCGAACCGTGGTGAATGCCGGAATGCCCTTGATGGTTTTCCGGATTGGCCGCTTCGGGATCTTGAAGTCAAGGGTGCCGTCCTGCGTGCCGATAATCGGATCGCGCTCGTTGCCGAGTTCGTGGAAGTTCTTGTCATTCACCCACACGTTCTGCGCGAACTCGAACTGACGAATCAGGCTCGCGCAGATCACGAAGGCAGCAATGCCACGCTCTATCCTATCTTCCGGCGCATCTTCCGGGAGTGGTGGCCCGTAGGTCGCCCCACGACGGATCATCCGTCGCCGGTTCATGTTCGCCCCTGTATCACGAGGATTCAGGCGACGGATATGGGAGCCGAGGGGTACGGCATAGCCATGCGGGTCCATAGTCGCATAGTTGAAGTCGTTGTTGCGCTGCATATCCACGGCAAGTGCTGGATCGTCCTTGTCTGGGGACAGCACCAGCGGTGCGCCGCTGCGCCAGCGGCCCATCAACTTTGCTGCCACAAGTTCCTGCTCTTCCGGCGTCTGACCGTGCTGGCGCAAGAAGTCACGAAACTCGATGATATGCTCCTGTAGGCGTCGATAGGCCATGTAGCTACCGTTCCGAGAGAGGATCTCAGGTTGTGGCAGATTGGCTGGGGAACCGTATTCGTCTGGGTAGCCCAGGATGAACTCGCCCGCCTTCAGCGGCGCACCGGAACCGGGCGTCGGCTCTTCGCCCGATCCTTCGATGACTGGCTGCGAGAGCCGATCGCGGTAGCCGAAGTGATCGTGTGCGTAGTTGAAAGGCGGCGTTGCCTCCAGATCCAATGCCGAGAGCACTTCCACACCCTCGCACTGCTCGACAAGTCGCTGGTGCTCCGCCTTGCACCGATCGCGCTCTGCGTTATCGCGGGCAAAGAGAATCACAATTGCATGGAGATCCGGACTAGCCACACCTCCCACCCAATTGTCAGGATGATTCGTGCCGGTGTCGCCGAGGATCTCCGCGCGGGCCACCATGCCCTGCTTAAACTCCTCAGGAAACGTGGCCAGTGATGCCTCATCCATACCCAGCGCCCGCAGGCCGTTCCAGGTGAAGGCCACGCTCACCCATCGGTTGTCCTGTTCGACCGAAGCACGAACCTCCGCAGACGACTGTACTTTTTCAAGAATGGCAGCTAGCCATGCTCGTCCACCAACAGGGTTCCGGAACGATAGAAATTCATACCGTCCGGTGAGCGCAGGCACACGAGTCAACAGAATGTGCTGAATGTCATCGAACTCAAGCATATCAAGTCCTCCTGATAGATTACTGCATCTGGTCAAGCATGTCGGAGAACGCCGCCTTGAGTTTGAGGGCTTTCTTGATTTCGTCGGAACTTACGTAGGGATACTCTCCGTATTCGAGGAAGCTTGGACACTGGTGCTCGCGGACGAATTGGATGAACGCCGATGTGTTCGTCTTCCAGTCCTGGGGAAATCCCTCAAGATTCTCGAAAACAGTATTGATACCGTACTGTGAAAAGAGCGCAACGGCATCCTCAGTGTATTTGTCGAAGTCTGTGTCAAAAATGCCCTGGTACATGAAGTATGTGTCCTCGGCGATGTCAAACAGCACCCAGCGCAAGTAATGCAGCTTGAGCACAGCCAGACCGTCCGGCAAATCGGCGATGGTCTTCTCGAGCGTCTTCCCATATTCGCGGATGGTCTCCTCCGTACCAGGTTTGATTTTCGCGATAATCGTGAAGCCGTAGCACGCGGGAGTTTTGGGAAAAATCGGGCCGTATCTTCCCTGCTCCTGTTTGAAGACTCCCTCCTTCGGGATCGCCATGGCGGCGGGTTTCGTCCAATCGTTATGCATATCAATCTTCCTTTCTTAGGTGGTGTTATTAAACTGTTGTTAGACGTTTAAGCCAAACTCGTAGCGATTGATAAAGAGCCCAATAACCAAGTCATGCATTTCCTCAGTCTTAGAAAAGTAAATTGTCTTTCTAGCCAGTCGCTTAAGCCGAGTTCTTAAATTTAGATGTTTATGTTCAATTATTTGAGTCTTTCTCTTGCAAATCTCATGTTTTTCTGGAGGTAAATGCCATTTATCAACTCCCCAACCATCTGTACAGTATTTCCTAACACCAAATGGCTCTAATAAATTTTTTAGCTTCAGAAATACTTAGTCTTGCGCGCTGTCCAAATGCGTAAGCTAAAACTTTTACTGTCAGACGCTCGATAGCACCTACGTAACTCCACATTTCATCTAGTTCAGACTCTTCAATCCCTTCCAAGGCTTCTTCTTCCACTTCCACCAGCTTGATTTCTACCTCCACTTATTCGGATTGAATAGTTGGCAACAATTTTTGATTCACCGATCCAATTTGGGAAATTTTTTTTAATTCTCTGATTACTATTGCCGGGCTAATATGCAACACTCGCGCAATATCGCGAACTCCATTGCCATTGAGTTTCATCTCTATAATTTGATGCTTAACTTGTCTAGTCCGTCTAGGCTGTCTTGTATTGATAAAAAATATCCGGCGCAGGCACTCCCGATTCTGGCACAGGTAACGTTGCTTACCCTCTGGAAGATTTACCGTGTTTAATAATATCTGATGAGCGACAATCAGGACATAGCACAGGAAGCAAGACGGTTATAGGACGGACTTAAATCACTTATTTAACTTAACCCCAGCTTCTATTATTACAGTATTCCAACAGTTTGATAACATTACCAACGGATCTATACTTTTCGGTAGATACAAATCACCTTGAGGGGAGACACAAGACCCCGGAATATTTACAGGCTAAAGAATGTGGCAAATTATGGTAAAACAAAAAGAGCCTTTATTTGCAATAAGTTCTAATTAATGACAATATTACCGGAATTCTACGAAATACACCTGAAGCGGAAACTAGGACGTGCCGAATATTTATTCATAAAAATTCTGATTAATTTACTATAGTCTATTAAAACTGTTAGCCTTGAAGCGTTGGCTACTGGTTTACATATACCAATATTTTTGAAAGTAGAAGAAAGGAAATTCAACGATTTTTATCTTTAAATTATATAAATGTTGAAGAGATATGGTTTCCAATTATTACAGGGCGGCCACATCAGAGCAAAGGCAGTAAAGTAGTTAATCTTTCCCTTTCTGCGTCTGTGATGTTACTTGGAAGACTCATCCCTGCTGGGTGTTTGGTTCTTAACATGTCTACCATGTCGTGCAAGTCCTGATCTTCAAGGCACTCCCCCCTGATTACAGAAGCTCAGACTTCAGCCGGAGGCAAGTCTGAGTAGTTCACTCGGATTCTTCACCTAGATCAGATTGGCGACTGTTGCGAACATGAAGAATTGCTACAGTATTTTCTGACACGAAAAATAAAACTCGATATTTTCTTCGTTTTCCAACCCAAAGTTGCCGAATTTCACGACCAATCACTGGTGCTTCTGGTGCTATGCTACACCGATTAGGAAATTCTTTCAGTGAAGCGATAGCGTCAAGAAGCTCATAATACCAGCTATTGGCTACTTCAGCACTCAGATTGTCGCACATCCAACGATAGGATGTTTCGATTTCTTGAAAGGCAGTGGGTTGAATGAGAACCTGGTAACTCATGGGCGAGGCGGAATGCCTAGTTTTTGTTCTAGGGCTGCCAAGGCTTGGTCGGACAGAATTCCTTCACCCTGCTCAAACTCATCTAGTCCTTTACGAATACCTACTATTGCTTCTAGATAATCAATGCGTTCTAAGAGTTCTCTATATGTGGCTAGTGGATGTTTTGGAGATGTTTTGAGTGATTTCAAAAACCCAAGTAGATCCTCTAGTAGTTCGTTTGGAGTGTTGTCAATTTCTTGTAATAGCAATTCTTTGATCGTCATTACAGTTATATAGATGAGATTTCTGTTTCTAGTATGGCTAATTATAGCTAGAAGTGCAGACGATAGCACTTTAAACGTGTCGGTTCGCAGACTAATTGAAAAATCTCAACGAAATAATCAGGGTTCTGGCGTACCTTGTCGCAAGCCTACTGAAATAAGTAAAAATACCAACGATCATCATCAAGAAAAATAAATACTCATTGAAATACTTGTCGGATTTTTGGGAAAAGGCAAGAGGAAAAGGCAAACAAAAAACCTTTAAACTAGCCTCAGCAACCTTTGTCCAAAACCAAATTCTGAGTTCAAAATTGCATTATTCTCAGTTGTATTGATACTCATTGTAACTATACAACCATCTATTTTTAAAATCTTTAATAGTGTTGCAATCGCTACATTGTAGGTGGGTTATCTCTATTTTTTATATTATTATCTGTCTGATGGCTGATATATCTCTTCTAATTTCTCAAGCAAGCTTATCCATAAGATAGTTTTATTTTATATGCAAAAACGTCTACTTTAAAGATAAGTTTGAAAAGTATTCGTATAAATCAGAATTGAAAAATGAAGTGGCACATTATCCCTTGTTGAAGCAAAACTAACTATTTCAGTCTGACCTTTATTTTGAAAGCTAACTCTGTGATCAAAGAATTGGATTTATCGAACACTATCTCAAAAAATATGCCTAATATATCAGGAAAGCACATTTCTTACTGGATTGACTCAACACCCACAGCTAATTTTCCACCACTTATCAATAATCTATCTGTGGATGTTGCAATTGTCGGTGCAGGTATTGCAGGAATCACTGCTGCAACATTACTTAAACGCGCAGGTAAAACCGTTGCCGTAATTGAATCGCAACAAATATCTACTGGTGTTAGCGGTCATACTACAGCCAAAGTTACCTCACTTCACCAATTGATTTATGCCGATTTGATTAAAAATCATGGTGAAAAAAAGGCACAGATATATGCACAGTCAAACCAAGCAGCACTAGAATTCATTGCTAAAACAGTTACCGAACAACAAATCGACTGTGATTTTAGTCGCCAAAGTGCCTATACTTTCGCAGAAACTGAAGATCATCTCAAGGACATTGAAAAAGAGGTAGAAGCAGCACTAAAAATCGGACTACCCGCCACATTTGTTCGTGAAACTTCCTTGCCCTTTCCTATTGTTGGTGCTGTTAAGTTTGACAACCAAGCACAATTTCATTCTCGCAAATACCTCTTACACCTGATCAAGCAGATTCCTGGTAATGGAAGTTACGTATTTGAAAATACAAGAGTACTCAAGGTCGATGAAGATAATCTTTGTCAAGTTACTACTGACAAGGGAATTATTCAGGCACAAAATGTCATAGTTTCAACCAATATTCCCATTACCGATGAAGGATTATTCTTTGCTAAAACTTACCCCAAACGTTCTTACATCATTGGTGCGCGGATTGCAGAGCAGAAAGCACCTGTGGGAATGTACATCGGTTCAGGAGAAAAATACTACTCTATTCGCACTACTCCTGACAAGAATGGCTTATTGCTACTTGTTGGTGGCGGCGGTCATCAAGTAGGAACAGTGGAGAATACTGAAGAAAAATATCTAGATTTAGAAAATTATGCCCGTTCTCGCTTTGATATCGATTCCATTGACTATCGTTGGTCTACTCAGGATTTTGTATCTTTTGACAAGATACCTTATGTAGGAAAATTAACTCCTCTAAGCAAGCATACCTTTGTGGCAACTGGGTTTAGTCTGTGGGGCATGACTCAAGGAACCTTGTCTGGAATGATACTTTCAGACCAGATTTTAGGCATTGAAAATCCTGCGGCTGATTTGTACGATTCAACCCGCGCCACTCCTTTTCTCACTCCACAAGGTATAAAGCAAAACTTGGAAGTTGGCGCTCATTGGGTAGGCGATCGCCTCAAGGGATTGAATAAATCTCTGCAAGATGTGGCTATCGGTGAAGGAAAACTAGTCACTGTCGATGGGGATAAAGTTGCCGCTTACCGAGATCAAACAGGAGAAATACACGCTGTTTCTGCGGTATGTTCTCACTTGGGTTGTGTTGTTGCTTGGAACAGTGCCGAGAAAAGTTGGGACTGTCCTTGTCATGGTTCACGTTTCAGTTGCAAAGGGGAAGTTTTACACGGTCCGACAGTGAAAGATTTAAAGAAATTTTAGCTTTAACTATTGCCTATTAAGGGTTTCATCATTTCTTATCTGCTTGCACACGCCTTTTTGTACCTTGTGTCACCTTCGGTTCTTCTGACTTACTGGAGTTGACCATTTTAACCAAGTGCTGATTTAGATAACTCTGCGCCGAAATGTACAAACTTTCCCAAATCTCTTGATTGCGGCTGATTTTTGTGCCGACTGTATTCCCTGCTGTTTTCTCCGACACCAAATATTTACGGAAATAGTTATTCCACAAGTGTTGGAGAAAATCTTCAGCAAATTCGTTAAACGGCAGAATCCATTTATAGTCTTTATCCAAAAATACCCGATAGGATGCAATTATCGGTAGTGCCAGGTCAGTTGGCGCACCAAACCCAAAAGAGTACTTGCTATCAGGCAATAACGTCGTTTTACGTATATCAATTGATGCTAAATCGTTGGCACCCTTTCTTCTGGGGTTGCTGATATGTTCTTGGATTATTTCGTACAGTCTTTGCTCTATCCACAGAGCATGAGTCAAGAGAGGCAGTAAAGCGGTTAATCTTTCTCTTTCTGCATCTGTGATGTTAGAGGGAAGGCTCATCCCTGCTGGGTGCTTGGTTCGTTTATTTCCGTCGGGATTGTATTTATTTCTATCAAGGCAGTAAATGAGCTTGAGCAAATGGGTGACATTACACTGGGCATTTCTGGGAGCGCCGCTTTGATTCTGGTAATAGGCGATGCGGAATTTCCTATCTTCTTTCTGTTCTAACTGAGCTAAGTACTGCTTGATGAATTTGTAATCACCCCTAGCGTTGACTTTGGAACGAGAATCTACTGGCGTTGTGGTGTTGGAGGCCAGGGCTATATCTTTGGCTGATTCTTCAGTCAGTCCGATGTGGATCGTAACTTTTACCCTGGCTTCGGTTAGGTCATATTTGTAATTTTTCGCTTGCTCAAAAGCTAAAACTGTATGCCCCCCGTTAATAATGCCATCACTACCTCCCTCGTTCGCTTCTAAGACTTCTAGCTCTAGTTCAGTTTTGTTCTTGATAGGCTTAACTTTATTGGCTGACAGAACGATTCCGCTATGACGAGAGAAGAATTTTTCGGGTTCGGTGGTCAGTGAATCGAACATTTGTCTGTAGGTCGCGCTTTTGCGGTTCGGTTCGCGGATGTTCGGTTCTAGTGGTAGGTCTATCGGGAATGAGTCTACATGGGCGGTGGCGATGATGCAATTGGGGTTGGCTTGAAAATAGTTGTCTATCTTGATGTTCCAAGTCTTGGGCATAGTTGATTTGCAATGTCAGGGGAATTTCTATGTTAACCAAAACCCGTATTTAATATCGCGTTTCTCGGTATGCTAAGTCCCGTTAAGCAGTGGATTATAGCCGAGCCGCCCTATTAGTTCGCTTTCCCCAAAATTGCTGGGTGGAGGTCGGCAGAGGAGAAGGGGAGCAGGGGAGCAGAGGAGAGGCAAATATCAAGTTTTTTTCCCTCTGCCCCTCTGCTAACCACCTTTGCATTGTTTCCTTGGCGACTACTAGTTAGTTTTTCTCAGGTCGGTTTCGTGGAGGTACAGTTCGTCCATCATAAAACTGCCTTTGGAGCTTGCTCAGTCCTATCCATGCGACTCCAAAAATTAAGGGAGCTATAGTTTCAATGACTTCTGCTAAAACTGATGTTCTGTTGAAAAATAATATTAGCATTGGAGCGCAAGCCATTGTCACTACTGTTGCAACTCCACTCCAGAATTTCATCTGCTCAATAATCGCAAGCGCCGAGCTACAACTGGCACACTTTTGTGTATGGGAATGGTATCTCTCTAGCAGTACCGACTTTGCCAATGGGGGAGAAAAAGTGGCGTTGCCAAACGGTTCGGCGTTATATTGCTTTACCCACTGACGGAACTCAAACACAAAACTATCTGCTTTGGTTGCAAGGTAAAACGCTTTCGTAAAGTTAGGGCTACCTCCTTTGGCTTCAAGATACCTTTCCTGATAGTGGAGGAAAATTTGATCGTCTTCTAAAACACCATTTTGTCCAATGTGGTAATACCAACGTGGTCTGAGCTTAATAAACAAACCTGGAAGTTTGTTCGGAAATTTGAAAGGAAAACGTGCAAATACACGACATTCCCCTTTTCGTATGGGCGTAGCATAAACAACGGTTAGAATTCTGCCGCGCGGCGAGTTGATGTCATGCCACATTAAACAAGGAGCAACGAAGGTTGTAGATAACTCTCCTGATTGCCTTGCTTGCAAACCTTGTTTCCAAATCCCTTTGAATCCATGTTTCCCAGATTCAATGACTTCAAGTTCTAAAGGCCCTGCATTTGCCCTATTCCCTACCGTTTTGTGATGTGTAAAAGATATGTGGCTAGGGTCAAGTATATTTTCTAAAAGTGTTAACGCATCATAAGGCACATCCCTGAATGTATTAATTAGAACCCATCCTTCGGGAGATTCTTCTAATGGTTCAATTATTGGGACTTCGGTTTTGGCAGCATTTTCATATTCACCAACGTATACAAATAGTAGTCCTTGCTTTTCAATAATTGGTAATGATGCCACGCAAGCTCGTTTTGATATCTCTGCTGTTCCACCTTTGACTTGTTGAGGAATCCTTTGACAATTTCCATCTCCAGAAAAAGCCCAACCGTGATAAGGACACTCTAACAGCCCATCATCACTAATCCTGCCTTCAGACAACGGTGCTAAACGATGAGGACACTGGTCTTCAAAGCTTCTCCAACATTGGGCAAGTCTGTCCCACCAGATTACAATATCTTTTTCTAACACTGTAAAAGCGGTTGGTTTTGATTTGTCTAAATCCTCAAGGTAATGGACCGGATACCATGCCTCTTTGCAATCAAAACTATTTGCCTCACTACCACCCGCAGGCATTTTCTCCTGAAAACTATCTTTCAAATTAAGCTCTTCCTCAAGCATTTTTGATGTTTTTTTTCTTGATTACCAACTATTAGCGAGATCCAGATAATAAAATGCTATGAGCCGTCGCTTACCAAACAGGGGGCGAAAGTGCCAAAAATATAGTTGTGTAGCAACAATATCCTTGATCCGTCTGGACATTTTATTACTGGTAAGTGCCTTAGCTTCATTTTACATATTGGGACAGGTTGGCATATCATCTCCAACGAGTAGCCTTGCGAGACTGGGCAACGCCTCACCGTAAGTTGGGTGAATGTGAACCGATTGTTCGAGAACCTGCCACGTTGCTTTAGCTTCCATAAGTGACAAAAAGACATGCACGAGTTCAGCCGCTTCGTATCCAACTAGCGTTGCTCCTAAAATCGAATTCGTTTGGGTGTCGATGACCATGCGGTAGAAGCCTAGATCGTGCCCCCACTCAATGCTGCGAGCGATATGAGCCATCGGCAGGGTGACTTCGCGGGCAGCAATGCCCTGTTTCTGAGCTTGCTCTAGCGTCATCCCTACCCGGCCCACTTGTGGCTCGGTGTAGACGGCATAGCCTAACACCCGATCGTTGCGTGTCCGGTGTTCGCCACACAGAATGGCTTTCAAGCGACGATAGTCTTCCCAAGAAACATGGGTAAAAGCAGGCTGCTTGGCAGCGTCCCCGATCGCATAAATTCCAGCACAAGTAGTCTGAAAGCGATCGTCGATTTTAATAAAACCCTGTGCATCTAATTCAACGCCTGTCACAGCAGAATTTAATGCCTGAGTATTCGGTTTGCGCCCGATCGCAATGAGCAATGCTTCTCCATCCAGCACTTCACCATTGTTCAGCGTAAGGGTAAATACACCGTTGGTATAAGCAACCTGCTGAACAGTCACATTGAAATGCAATCCAATTCCGTCTTGCTCAAAGGCATCAGCAAGCACAGCACTGACATCAGATTCTTCTTGAGCCAGCAAGCGATCGCCCCGCACAATCAATTTGGTTTGGCTCCCTAAACGCGCCATTCCCTGCCCTAACTCCAGGGCAATATAGCCCCCGCCGACTACGAGCAAATGGGGTGGAATCTGCTGCAAATCAAAGAAATTTCGGTTGGTGAGATAAGGCGTTCCAGCTAAACCGGGAAAGTCAGGAATAGTAGAGGATGTTCCTGTGTTGATAACAACGATCGGAGCCTTTACAGTCACACCTCCTCCGCTTACCGTTCGTTCTCCGGTGAAAGCGGCTTCAGCACAGACAACTCTAACCCCTGCACTCTCTAATCGTCGCTTAGTACCTTGGTTAAACTGGCTGCGAATACTACGTACACGCTCCATCACCGCAGGAAAATCTACTTCAACCTGTGCGTGTATGCCTAGCTTTGCGGCTTGCCCTGCGCGACCTGCGGCATGGGCAGCGGCTAGAAAGGCTTTAGAAGGAGTACAGCCATAGTTTATGCAACTGCCGCCCAACGCATCGCGCTCAAATAGAACGACGTTTCGACCTGATGATGCAAAGTCAGCCGCGAGTGGAACTCCGCCCTGACCACTTCCAATCACAATTACATCTGCTGTTTCCATTGTTACCTCTTTTGATAGCTGAGTTAAAAATACTTTATTGAGCCAGACCTACGATTTCTTTACAACTAACGCAGTGACCTGAACGCCGCGCGGATCTCCTCAGAGAAAAGCTGCGGCTGTTCCCATGCCGGGAAGTGGCCGCCCTGATCAGCCTCATGGAAGTAGCTCAGGTTGCGATAGGCGCGTCGGGCCCATGTCTCTGGAGCGCGATATAACTCCTCCGGAAATACCGTGATGGCCACCGGGAGCGAGATATCGGCGGTCTTCTGCGCGATCGCGTTCAAGAGACTGGTGTTCTTGTTCTCCCAGTACAGCCGAGCTGACGAGACCGCACTGTTCGTTAGCCAGTACAGCGTAATGTCGTCCAGCACCTCGTCTTTCGTCGGGGACTTTTCGGAATTGCCACCTCTGTACGTCCACTGCGCGAAGCCTGGATGCCCGAGCATCCATGCCGCGAGTCCGATTGGCGAGTCCGTCAGACCGTACCCGACTACCTGCGGTCGCGTACCCATCACCGCGGCGTAGGCTCGTTTGTTCTTTAATGCGTCGAGTGAGTCGAACGCCGCGCGTTCCTTCTCGGAGAGACCCGCAGGCGCAGACCCGCCGTCGGCGAGCACCGCAGCCACGTCGGCTGGTATCGTCGCCGGCAAGTTGATGTGAATACCAAGTAATCCTGCCGGTGCTTGGCGCGTCATTGCGCTGGAGATGGGGGACCCCCAGTCGCCGCCCTGGGCGACATAGCGGGTGTACCCGAGGCGCTTCATCAGCTCCGCCCAGGCACGGGCGATGCGGTCGGGGTCCCAACCTGTACCCATAGGCTTGCCAGAGAAGCCGAAGCCGGGAATTGACGGGATGACCAGATCGAATGCGTCCTCCGGGCGTCCCCTATAGGCTGTTGGATTGGTCAGCGGGCCGATGACCTTTAGCTGTTCAAGTACCGATCCAGGCCATCCGTGCGTGATGAGCAATGGCAAAGCGTTAGGATTTTTGGAGCGAACGTGAATAAAGTGAATGTCCAGTCCGTCGATGTTCGTTACAAACTGCGGCAAGGCATTCAGCTTCGCCTCGGCTTTCCGCCAGTCGTACTTCGTTCCCCAGTAACGGACGAGTTCCTTCATTGTTGCCAGTTGCACGCCCTGCGACTGGTCGGCGACAGTCTCCTTGTCAGACCAGCGGGTTGCTGCAATGCGCTTGCGGAGATCGACGATCGCCTCTTGCGGGACGTGGACGCGGAAGGGGCGGATTGCGTTGTCTTTGGTCGCGTAGGCGTAGCCCGTCGTAGACATCGCCTTAGCTGCGACCTGGGTTTGTGCGCCGGTCTGGGCGGATTGCTGTGCAAGTAGGCGAGCGGGTAGTGCCAGAAACACCGTTGCCACAAAGAGCGCGACAAGGAATAGCGAGAGGAAGACGAAGGTACCTGCGGTGCGGGCTTTGGTTTTGTAATGTACTTTTTTCAGTTTTGTCATGATGTTTTCTCCTTGCTGCAAATTGTCTGTTTCACGACTCAGGCTAAACCCAATCAGTAACCGTCAACTTCGACGACGGCCTTGGCGAACTCCCGAGGTGCTTCCTGAGGCAGGTTGTGACCGACACCGCCCTTGACGATCCGGTGTGCGTATTTGCCCGAAAATTTCCTTGCGTAGGTACTAGCATCTGGGTGCGGCGCACCGTTGGCATCACCTTCCAGAGTGATGGTGGGCACGGCGATCGCGGGGGCTGCGGCAAGCCGCTTCTCAATCTCGTCATACTTCGACTCGCCTTCAGCCAGACCGAGCCGCCAACGGTAGTTGTGGATGACGATACCGACGTGATCTGGGTTGTTGAAGGCAGCCGCGCTGCGATCAAATGTTGCGTCATCGAAGTGCCATTGCGGCGAAGCAAGCTTCCAGATGAGCTTGTTGAAATCGTGCCGATATTTTTCGTAGCCCAGCTTGCCGCGTTCCGCCGCAAAATAGAATTGATACCACCATTGGAGTTCGGACTGCGGCGGCAGAGGTGTCTTGTTGGCTTCAGGGTTGCCAATCAAATAACCGCTTACGGAGACGAGTGCCTTGCAGCGTTCGGGCCAGAGTGCCGCGATGATGTTGGCTGTTCGCGCTCCCCAATCATAACCAGCGAGGATCGCCCTCTCGATCTTGAGCGCATCCATCAAAGCGATGATATCGACAGCGATCGCCGACTGTTGCCCATTGCGGAACGTCTCGCTCGAAAGAAAGCGCGTCGTGCCATAGCCGCGCAGATACGGGATGATCACCCGGTACCCCGCCGATGCTAACAAAGGAGCGACATCAACATAGCTATAAATGTCGTAGGGCCATCCATGCAGCAGGATTACTGGATGGCCATTCGCAGGGCCCGCTTCAGCGTATCCAACATTTAGAACACCAGCATCGATCTGCTTTAGTGAGACGAAAGACGTGTTTTTCCCCGGCTTAGTTGTGGACAGAACTGCTGGTTGTGTTTTGCTCGACTGTGCGATCGCAGAACCGAATCTGCCTAGCTGTGTAGTAGCAATAGTCATAGCCGCAGTGCCCAAAAAGCGGCGGCGTTGATAGTTAATTTTCTCGGACATTTATCTTTTTCCAATTGGATTTAACTCAACTTGCTTTAATTGAATCGACTATCTGTTTATTTGAGTTGTAAAGAAGCAGTTACGACAAGAAATTCTTGTATAATTTTTTCGATCAGCTCACCTGCCGGGAGAGCTTCGGCTAATCCTGCTCCCTGTCCTGCCCACATACTGACAAAATCTGGACTTGATTGTTGAGCAGAAGCCTGATATAAAACCCGCCCTATAGACATCTGAGCCGGGAATGGCAGCACTTTATCTTTGTTATTTTCCATTTCACGTATAAATCGATTTCGGATTGCTCTGGCGGGTTTGCCGGAAAATACTTCAGTAATAACCGTGTCTTCGTCCTTACAATTGAGTACAGCCTGCCTATAGACTTCTGGGATATTGTTCTCAGGGCAGGCGAGAAAGGCAGTTCCCATCTGTACCCCGCTTGCCCCAAGTGCAAACGCAGCAACGATTCCACGAGCATCCATAATTCCGCCCGCCGCAACGACTGGAACCGATACCGCATCAGCTATTTGCGGCACTAACGCTGCTGTTCCAATCAATCCATGTTCATAAGGCACAGCAAAAGTACCGCGATGACCTCCGGCTTCAAAGCCCTGGGCTATGATGACATCGACTCCTGCTTCAACGAGAGCTTTTGCTTCACGGACGGTCGTCGCGGTTGCTAATACAATTGAGCCTATAGCGTGTATCTCACGAATTGCCTCAATTGGTGCCGGCCCAAAGTGGAAACTAAAAACAGGTATTTTCTCTTCCAGCAAGACAGTAAATTGCTCTTGGAATGGCCCTAGTATTGATATTGGTTCGGGAACAGACCCTGCATCAAGTTCGTTATGCCATATTGTTAATAACTCGGACATTGCTGCTTGCTGCTCAGGCACAAGTTCATACGCTTCAACTGCTGGGGCAAACAAATTAACTCCAAAGGGTTGGTCTGTCAGCTCTCGAATTTGCCTGATAATGGAGCGAAGTTTGGCTGGTGCGGTGGCCGCACCACCATAGGAGCCAAGACCTCCTGCATTAGAAACAGCCGCAACCAACTCAGGTGTGGAAGCGCCAGCCATCGGAGCCTGAATTATTGGATGCGCGATTTTGAGCAAATCTATCAGTTCTGTTTTAGGCCACATAAGTATTTCCCACGCTTGCTAATAGAAGTAAGATATATGTCTTTAAGCGATCGTCTGTCCGCATTACTCAGTTGTAATAATGGGGAGGAGTTTGCAGTCCAGATGCTACAGGTTCGAGTTCCGTAGCTTGCCCCTTGAAGTCAAAAGATTTATGCACTACGGAAAATCGCTCCACCGTTTAAACCCACATTCTGCATAGGCTGCCTTGACTGGATTATTTAACTACAAGCGGACTGCCCCTCAAGCCGTGGGTTCACTTCGCGTGAATTCAGCAGCGTGCAATTTCACGAAGTCATACATGCTCGTCGACATCTTGCCAGTGAGCTTGAACAGGTCATCCGTCATGCGGTCATACCGCCCCTGCGCGTGAAGTTCGGCCATCACCGCAAGGTGGTTGACGAGGTGCGTTGGCACCCCAAACTCACGAAGCGTATCAGTCCAACTAGAGAGCGGCACATTATGATAGCGGATAGTTCGGCCGAGTGCCTCGGAAAAGACGCGCGCGTAGTAGTCCAGATCGGCCGACTCAAATCCGGTTAAATTGTAAACATGACCAATGTGCGGGGTAGGGTCGTCGAGGATCGTGGAAACGGCACGCGCCACATCAACAGCCGAGATCGGCGAGGTCTTGCTGTTACCCAGGGGCAGGGCCAGTTCGTCGCTGTCCCGGACGCCAGCAGCGGCGAGACGCAGAAAGAAGCCCTCGATGAAAACCGTGGGCCGCACCGTGACGACCGACAGCCCCGACCACGCCAATGCCTGTTCCGCAAGCCAGTGCAGCTTGTGCTGTGGGCTTGGGGTGGTCTCGGTGATACTCATCTGCGTCACTGTCATCTGCGACATGTTTACGAAAGCCTCGACGCCGTGGTGGCGTGCTACCGCGGCGGTGTTGACCGTGGCTTCGAGATAAGCTGCTGAGACCGACATTCCGAAATAGATGCGCCTGCAACCTTCGATCGCGCGGTGCATCGAGGCAAGATCAGTTAGATCGCCTTGCACAACCTCGGCTCCAAGCTGGCGCAGTCCCTCAGCGCGTTCATCCTCCCGCCGAACTAAGGCACGCACTTTATGCCCTTTGGCGAGCAGCATTGCGGTGAGGTTGCGGCCGATCGCACCGAGATCGCCAGCCGCACCGGTTACGAGGATTGGGCTGTCATGTGTGGATTTCATCGTCATATCATTTACCTTCTTGTCGCTCGTTGCGAAAACGTATCTGTTTGCGTTATCAACCGAACGTGAACGCAAAAGCCTCCACCCCAGAATCTAGAAACTCGATCTCGAACTGTCGATCGCTGATGGGCTTCGGCTGTCGGACTAGTTGGTACAACCGCTGTTCGGTAACCGTGCCTTCGCCTCGCACATCAACGTCAAGTCCGCGAGCCGCGACTGCCGGCTGTCCGTCTACAAGCACCCGAAACCGCACGGACGCTCCTCGCTCGCTCGGTCCCATGACGAGATGAAGATCGCGTGCATGGAAGCGGTACGCGATCCGCCCGCCGGACTCGTTCAGTACAATGGCTTGTCTTCCGATTGTCCAATCGCCCGAAAGCGCCCATTGATTAAGTTTCAATTGCGCGGGGGCGGTATATAAATGACGCTTGTTTAACACCGCGCCGCCGGGAGACGCAAAATTTTCCGTTCTTTCGTAGCCGAGGTAGTTTTCAGGCGATTTCAGGCTGCCCCAATCGGCAGCGGCTTCAAAACCGCGAGCGTCGACTTCAACTATTTCCGGACTGACATGGCCAGTTCCGGACTCAGACAGTAGCTGTTGAATGACCCTTTCCGATTGCTCGTACTCGCCCTCGCCGAATTGGTGATGACGAATGCGTCCTTGCGTGTCTATAAAATAAAGGGCTGGCCAATAATGGTTCTCGAAAGCGCGCCACACCGCATAATCGTTATCTACGGCGATCGGATAGTCAATTTTCATTTCTGTTGAGGCTCGGCGGACATTATCGATATTCTTCTCGAATTCAAACTCCGGTGTATGTATACCAATTACTACTAGTCCCCGATCCTTATACTTTTCAGCCCACGCGCGAACGTAAGGGAGTTGGCGCAGCCAATTGATGCAGGTATAAGTCCAGAAGTTGATCAGCACGACTTTTCCACGCAGTTCGTCAACTGTTAATGGCTGCGAATTGAGCCACGCGATCGCGCCGACAAGAGACGGTAGTTCACCTTCAATCGGTAACTCAGCCGTTGCTGACGTTGCGTGTTGTGTGGTGCAGCCGATCATGCCAAGCTGGGTGGCAGCAATAGTTTTAAGCATGGTTGTTAGGAAGTAGCGGCGATTATGATTGATTTTTTTGGACATGTGCTGACCTTCCTATAGTTGCGTTCCGATAGGTACGGTGGCATTAGAGAACCTCGACGGTTCTCTCCTCATCAACGACCACGTGCGAGCCATTACCATTGGGGTGTGCGGTGCGCTCATGGACGGGCGACGCGAGTCTGCGATCAATCAACAAGCTGAGTAGTTCGGGGCGGCTGTAATGACCGCGCGCATCCATCAGCCGCTTGCGGGCGTCAATCTGGGCAAAGTCAAGATCGGCAATCACTTCACCTTCGCCCACTTTGAGAGGCTCGCCGATGATTTGGCCGTCCGGACTCACAATGGCAGTGAAGCAGCCGCCAGAAATCGGCTCGATCGCGCAACCCGTGTCCTTCATGATCTGAGACTGCTGATCCGCATCTAGCCACGCGGTCGGTACAGCACGGGACTAATCTGCACGGCGGCGGCTTTAACGATAGTCTTTTTCATAATTTTGTAACTTACTGTCCACGCAAGGTGATAAAACGATCTCCGATAACAGCCGATCTCCAAATCTGATACGGAGCGAAGGAACGCTGCTGACACATTTACGCAGGTTCCGAGGTGAGTCCGCGAACGGGGGGCGAGAGCTAGAATCGTCCGCGTCCTCGGACTCAGCACAGAAACCTAAACGCCGCCCTGAGTTTTTGGGCAAGAATCGTTGGCTTCGTAAACCTCTAACGCTACCTAGTGGCCGACATACTCGGCGGGTGTGGCAACTCTGACCGCATCATCTGGAAAGAACAGGAAAAACCTCTTCCATGTAACGATCAGCAGCGGCGGCAGCCTCTTCTGAACTGCTGCCATTCTGACGTGCGCTCAGGTAAGGTGCGTACCAGTTCCACCAGTGATGCTCGGCGTGAGTTTTCTCGTAGCGATCGTGCTGTTCTGCTGTCTCACGGAGAAGGTTTGCAATAGTTGCAACGTCCAGGTCTTGTGCCTGCGTCAATTTCCACTCGCGGCCGGGAAGTCGCTCCTTAATCTCCTGGAGCAGCCAGCCGTTTCCGTCCGGATCTTCAAACGAGGCAAACGATAAGTAGGAACGGCCTTGCGGGTCGCGTCCTCCAACGCGCGGGTTCTCCACGGCGTTATTGAAGGGGCCGCCGGCGTAGTGGAAGACTTCGCTCACATTGACACCGCGAGCGATTAAGTCTTCGCGGGCGATGTCGAGGTCGTCCACGGCGAGAACCAGGCTGTGCGCCGAGCCAGAATTGTCCGGAGTGACTCCCTTGCCGAAGATGATCGAGGCTTCCGAGTTGGGGGGCGTCATCTGCACGCCGCGGAAGTCGCCCTCCGCGATGTCGATGTCGAGCCGCCAGCCGAGATTCTCGTAGAATGCCTTCGCGCGGTCAACGTCGGAAGCGCCGAATAGCACAACTTCGAGTTTCATGTTTGGACTGTTTACGTTATTGCTACTCATCTTGTTCTCCTTTAGGTTGGTAAGTTTAATGTTCAGATTGGTTACTTTTCATTCTTCTGCGATCGCTTCCAGCGGGCGCTTTGCGCCATCGCCTTTGGCGGGTCGGGCGCTCCAGCCCAAACTAAGTTTGGGCTGCCTCCAATCTTCGATTGGAGGGACTCACTTCGTGAGTCGAGCGCAATCCGACCATCGCCCAATTTAGACCACTCAAGTTCTTTGAGTTAACACGCGGCTTAAATGTGCGTCCGCCAATGAAAAGTGCGGTGGTTTTATTGCACGCCTGAGTCTGTTTTTACGGTAGATTGCAGCTGGTGTTCGAGATGTAGAATTTCCGCTGCCCGCTCCCCGATAATCACGCAGGGAGCCATCGTGTTACCGGTCGTTACTCGCGGCAGAATCGATCCATCAGCAATCCGGAGATTGTCAATTCCATACACTCTCAGGTTGCTATCCACCACCGACATAGAATCTCGACCCATCTTTGCGGTGCAGGTTTCATGCCAGAAACTCGTCGCAGCATCCCGAATAAAGCGTTCGAGTTCAGCCCCTTTCAAATTACCTGGCATCACTTCGCGCTTGACGAACGGACGAAGGGGAGCAGAGTTACCAACTTCGCGGCAAAGTTCTACGCAGGCGATCGCGGTTTTGAGATCATCCGGGTCAGACAGAGTGTTTCCGTCAATCAGAATCGGGTCGGATGGATTGGCTCCCGTCAGGCGCAGACGGCCTCGGCTTTTGGGCTGCGCGATCGCCCCAAATAACGTCCAGCCTGCATCAGGCAGCCCAAACCGGACGGCATTCTCGGCAGTGGATTTTGGCACCTCGGCTTGACAAACAAATAAGTCTGGACTGTCAAGCCCGGGCTGGTCGCCCGTGAAAAAGATTGCCTCGGACAAGTTGTTTCTGGGTGCGAGAGCGTTTTCATATTCCCAGACACAATCGAATGCAACATGGTCTTGAAAATTTTGCCCCACACCGGGAAGGTGCTGCACGACAGGAATTCCAAATCGCTGCAACTCGGCTTCATCGCCGATACCGGATTGCATCAGCACTTTCGGCGTATGGATTGCACCGAGCGACAGTACGACTTCGACTGCCGCACCAATGCGATAGATTGTGTCACGATAAGATATCTCCACGCCAGTGACCCGCTTGCCCTGGAACGTCAGCCGTGTGACCAGTGCATGGCTGAGAACCGTCAGGTTTGGCCGATCCATATAAGGGAAGACATAGGAGCGGAATATCGATTCGCGCTTGCCATTGCGGACTCGCACATCGCTGATAGAAGCGCCCTTCGCTGCTTCCATCATGCGTCCGTTCGGATTTTCAAAAGTAGGAATACCCACCACCCGCGCTCCTTCAATCGTTGCGGGTGCGAGCGGGTTTGGCTCCGGCGCAGGCTGGACAAATACTGGCCCTCCCGTTCCGCGATACATTGGGTCTGGCACGCCATGCCAATCTTCCAGGCGGTGATAAATCTTCAAGACGGATTCATAACTCCAGGCTGGATCGTTGGCAACGGATGCGAAGAAATCCCAATCATGCTTGTGTCCGCGTGCCCAAACCATGACGTTAATGCTCGATCCACCGCCAAGTACCTTGCCCATAGAGAACGGAATCGAACGACCGTTCACATGTAGATTCGGCTGGCCCTGGAAGCTCCAGTCGCGATCGCTTCCAAGGTTCATCGGCCATTGATTCGCTTCTATAACACTTGGCAGATCATCGGTGCCTCCCGCTTCCAGCAGCAGAACGCTGACATCTGGATTCTCAGCCAGTCTGCGGGCAACCACCGAGCCAGAAGATCCAGATCCGCAAACAATAAAATCGTACTGGTGCCTTAGCTGGGAGGTGAGCTGGCGCTGGTTGCTGCGGACACGTTCGGCGAAAATATCGTGGCTATCAGTCTCATGTTCATTCTCAAAGGACTTGTTCTCAAAATTCGTCTTCATCGCGCCTACCTCGCTTTCAAAATCGAATGTAACGGTAAGGAGTCTGCATTGAATGGCACTAAGTTAAGATACAGCCCTTGCTCTAACTGGTTCCTAGCTTGTAGGCTAGCTACCCATTCTGGGAGAGCTGCTGCTTCCTCCTTCTTGACCAGAGGCAAAGCTTAAGAGAATACATTCCCAGTCTTAAGACTGAGAACGAGATGACACAAGCCTTTCGGCTTATCTTAGTGCCATTCGAGTCTGCATTGCCGGATGGTATAGGTTCGAGTTCCGTCACTCGCCCCACAGATCACTTCACTGAGGAAAAGGCGGTCGGTACCAGCAACTCGTTACTGATGTTCTGCACAAGTTGACCGTCCTTCTCGGTTTCGGTGCTGATCGCGATCCATTCGGGGTCGGCGAGGAATGCGTTCCAGCGCTCCTGGCGTTCAGCCATGCTGTCCCAGGTAAGCATATAAGTAAGCTGCTGATTGCTCTCGCCGATTAACGTTGTCCAGAATCCGGCTTGGCGGATGCCATGCTTTTCCCAAATCCGTAACGTGTGGTTCTGGAAGCGCAAAAGCAGCGCGGGTAGTCGTCCGGGCATGGCGTGATAAATGCGTAATTCGTAAATCATGCCTGTGTTCCTTAGTCAAAAGGGTGTGCGATCGAGCAATCTTGTTTAGGAGCGTCAAAGCCATTTTTCTGCTTGCAAGGCGGTGTTAGTGACCCGCACTCTGTCCACCATCGACGTGAAGAATTTCGCCCGTGACAAAGTTGGCTGATTCCAGGTAGAGGATTGCATCAACGATGTCGGAGATTTCGCCCATACGACCGATCGGGTGCAGGGCATCGAGCTGTGCATGGGTCTCTGCGGGATGCATTGGCGTTTTGATCGTACCCAGCGCGACGGCGTTCACCCGGATACCACGCTTGGCATACTCGATCGCAAGCGATCTAGTCGCGGCATTCAGTCCGCCCTTCGTCAGCGACGCGAGCACAGATGGTACGCCGGCGATCGGGTTGTCAACCAAGCTCGTCGATATCTGCACGATATGACCGCTACCCTGCTTCTCCATCTCGGCGATCGCGAGTTGCGTCATGTGAAAGAAGCCAGTGACGTTAGTGCCCAGATATACCTCGTAATCAGCCTCACTGTATTGGGTAAATGGCTTGGCGATGAATATACCAGCGTTGTTGATGAGCGTGTCGATGCGCCCGAAGCGGGTCACGCCTTCGATGATCGCACGTTCGGCGGTTTTTCGATTAGCGATGTCACCTGACACTGTGAGGATTGCATCATCATTCGATGGCTGAATTGAGCGTGAGATAGCGACCACCCGATAGTTGCGATCGCGGTACGCCTTGACAAGGGCTGCGCCGATGCCCTGCGATGCGCCAGTAATAACGGCGACTTTCTGTTCGATGCCCATAGTAAAATTCCTTTATGCTTTTGAGGGATTGTTTGGAACGAAGGACGAATTATCTGAAGCAAGGAAGAGGACTGCTTTGGCAATCTCGCCCTTCCAGTTTCATAAGAATCTCTTTTGGAAATAATGTGTGAAGGTTGCAGGTCAGTTTATGGTCGAAGCCGCTATGCGGTGGTCATGGTCAGTGCTGGTAGCGACTGGTAGCCATGCTTCGATTTCTTGTGCCATTTTCGCGGCGTTGTTCTGGTACATGGCGATCGTGTCCTTCCCGACGGGCAAATGCAGCGGCGGACGTTCTGTATTGGCAAGTTGAATAATCACCTGAGCAAACTTTTTCGGATCGCCAGGTTGATGCCCGTGTAGCGCATTGGCTCCGCTACGCATGGGTCCTACCGTTTCCTGGTAATCGTCGATAATGGTTTTAGCGGCAACATAAGATTCAGCGCTCAGGAAGTCGGTACTAAAAAGACCGGGAGCTACTGCTGTAACCTGGATGCCGAGCGGTGCCAGTTCTACCGCTAACCCTTTCGAGAGACCTTCGATCGCAAATTTAGTGGACCCGTACAATCCCCAGCCCGGAACTGCATCGTAGCCGAACAGCGACGTGATATTGATGACCCGCCCGGATTTTTGCTGGCGCAGGTACGGCAACACCGCACGAGTCACGTTCAATAACCCAAATATGTTGGTATCATACTGTTTGCGGACTTCGGCATCCGTGGCTTCTTCGATCGCAGTAACCATGCCAAACCCGGCATTATTGACCAAGACATCAACCCGGCCGAAACGGGCAATGCCTTGCTTAACAGCCTCTTGTACCTGGCCTTCCTGGGTGACATCCATCTGCACAGCGTACAGATCCGGGTGGTTGTGCAGGGTAGTGGCGAGTTGTGTGGGCTGAGAGCGAACTGTCGCTACTACTTGGTCGCCTGCTGCTAGAGCTGCTTTGGCAATTTCCAACCCAAAGCCCCTGGACGCTCCGGTAATGAACCATACTTTCTGCGTTTTCATTTTGTATCCTCGTTTTAGGTGTTGTCTAGTTTGTTGGCTTTAGCTCTTTCGGTAGTTCTTTGAGCAAAAACGCAACTTAATTGTTCTGCTGTGAATGGTGGGATTGAGGATCAAAGCACTTCATTAGTTGCAGTGCTAATGGCTGCCATCAACTGCTCCATATTCCAGCGATGGCGATACCGAATTCCATTAATAAACAAAGCTGGTGCAGTCACTACTCCACTTTGCTGACCACTTGCGATATCTTGATTGATGCGGTCAACATGGACTTGTTTGAAGATATCCTGCAAAAATTGGCTGATGTCGAGACCTAGATTATTGGCATACTCAACGAGATAGCCGTTTCCCAATGCCTCTTGATGGGTGAGCAGCATCTCGTGCATCTGCCAAAACTGACCTTGCGCTGCTGCTGCTTCCGCTGCTTCCGCTGCCTTTTGTGCTTGAGGATAAATTGAATGTTCGATAAAGTAACGAAACACTACACAAATCGAATTTTTCTCAGTCAGCCGGGAATTGAAATCTTGCACAATTGCCTGAATCAACTGATGCATTTCCCTGGACTGAAGACATTGGTAATTTCCATATTCCACGAGTACGATCGGGGCATTGAGCATCCCTTGATAGCGATCGCGTTCGGAAGGTGGAACAAAAAGTTGATTAAAATTACTATCTTGATTCATCGGACACTGTATCAAAAAGGGTTTCTCACAGCATCAAGGGATTGGCATGACTCCTATCTGTGATTCCTCCCGACTCCGTTTTTTCTATGTCTTTAGCTTATGAAACTAATTCAGCTTTGTCGCCAACTCTAAGTTGAGTAATTGAAGCGATGAAACAACAGTTGCTTACTATCTCTAAAACTAACCCTCAACCGAACTTAAGTTCAGTTTTGCTTGTTTCACAACTTGGCGAGTCCCCGCTTCAGTGCGGTAATCACCGCTTGAGTGCGATCGCTCACGCCTAATTTGCTCAAAATCCGGTTGATGTGAAATTTCACAGTACTTTCAGTAATATTCAAAGCCGCAGCAATATCTTGATTACTCAAGCCACGCGCCATCTGACAAACAACCTCTTGTTCTCGATCGCTCAACTCTGGAATGTTCATCCGTTGCACCAGTTTGGCAGCGACTTCGGAAGGGATATATTGTTGTCCACTGTGAACAATATGAATCGCATTCAGGAGTGCCTCCGGTTCCGCGTCCTTCAGCAGATAGCCCTTGGCTCCGGCGCGTAATGCTCGATAAATATCTTCGTCCCCGTCATAAGTGGTCAGTACAATCATCCGGGCATGAGCGAATTCAGCACAGATGGCGACGATGGCATCAACGCCGCCGATCTGCGGCATCCGTAAGTCGATTAAGGTGACATCAGGTTGCAGTTGCCGATATTGAGCGATCGCTTCCTGCCCATTGCCCGCTTGACCCACCACCGTCATATCTGGCTCATTCTCAATCATCGCGGCTAGTCCTTGCCGGACGATTGAGTGATCGTCAACAATCAAAACGCGGATTACTGTAGACTGACTCACGCTGATGCCTCCCGATGTACGGATACGATCGTTTCTGTTCCCTGCCCCAGTCGGCTCTTAATCGAGAGTTGTGCCTTAATGCGTTCCGCTCGTTCGGTAATCCCCAGTAAGCCAAACCCCCGATTTAGGATTGTATGGTTGGCTTCAAATCCTTGTCCATTGTCTTTAATTCGTAAGAAGAATTGCGTTGGTTCATAAATTAATTCAATCCGAATTTCCTTTGCATTCGCATACCTAATTGAATTGGTAAATGCTTCCTGTGCAATTCTTAGAAGATTATTCTCTGTTTCCGGGGGTAACGTATAGGGCGTGCCAATAATATCACAAATCAAGCTGGTTTCGGTTGAAGATTGCATGGTAGCTACAAACCGTTGCAGTGCCGTCCACAGATCGCCATCTTCTAGGGATTGGGGACGCAATGCTGCAACGGAGCGTCGAGCTTCTGTCAGCCCGGTGCGGGCCAGGTCTCGCACGATATTAATATGTGTTTGAATTGCTTGGGGGTTGCTGGTCACTAATCGAGAAACGGTTCCCATGTGAACCAGAATCCCGGTAAAGGCTTGCGCGAGAGTGTCATGAATTTCGCGTGCCATGCGGTTGCGTTCCTCTAAAATTGAGGCTTCTTCGGCACGTTTGCGATCGCTGATATCTGTAATCAGGCCATAGTATCCTTTCACTTGACCATTGTTATCGACATCAGGGATGAGGGAATTACTGATGTATTTCTTGCCAAACACACAGGGAATTTCTGCCTCATAGGTTGTGATTTGCCCTGCCAGTGCTTGATTGATATACGGTTGTACAACTTGATAAGATGCCTCACCCAAGTTTTCGCAAATATGCTTGCCCAAAATTTCACCTCGACTACGTTGAAACCATTCCTCATAAGTGCGGTTGGCAAACCGATAACGCTGGTCGGCATCTACATAGGTAATACAAACAGGTAGAGCGTCCGTGATCACTCGTAATTCCTGTTCTCGCTCGCGCAGTTCTGCTTGGCTTTGCTCTAAAGCCGCCGTCCTTTGAGCTACCTGTTGCTCTAAGGTGCGGTTGTAATTGGCTAAGAAGTGTTCTGCTTGTTTCCGCTCTGTGATATCTTGAAAGGTGGCGATCGCATACGCCACCTTACCCTGTTCATCAAATACTGGCGTTCCCCATATCTCAACTGGAATAATGCTGTCGCCTCGGTGAATTTCTAAATCATCTGTCCTCGTGCGTTCACCTTTCAACGCCCGGTATAAATTCAGTTTTTCAGTAGGATATTTTTGATTCGTTCCGGCTATATAGGCTTGATACGTCTCTGCAAGTTGATCCATTGTTACGGAAGAAACAACCCCTTTGCCTGTTAGCTGAGTTGCTTGTTGATTGAAGTAGTAAGGGCGACCCGCCGCATCCACAACTGCAACTCCTAATGGAATCGCTTCTAAGAACTGCGTCAACTGACTTTTGCTTGCGCGTAGCTCTGAGTACAGTTTGGCATTCTCGATCGCAATTGCTGCCTGAGTAGATAGTAGATTTAGAAGTTGCGATCGCTCTGCTGTGAATGCTCCAGTTGCTAATTGATTTTCCAGGTACAACACGCCAACAAGTTTACTTTGATTCAACAACGGCAAACAAAGAAGTGATTTCGTTTGGTTCTGCTGAATATATGGCTCATTGATAAAATTACCTTCACGAGTTGCATCATTTAAAATGACAGATTCATGAGTCCGAATCACATAATAAATGATGGATTCGGGTAAGCGATTTACCATTGAAATCGATTGCAGTACTTGTGTAGTACAAAAATTCGCCCCATCATTGAGTTCACAAGCAGCCTCGATTGCCCATTCTCCTGCGTTTTCCAAAATCAAGCATCCAGTTTGTGCCCCAGCATTCTCAATTAATATCTGCATCAAAGAATTGAGTAACTGATCCAGTTCAATTTCGCGAGAGATGGCTTGGGATGCTCTGATTACTGTCGCTAAATCGAAAGCAATATGTGAGGTGTTAGAAGTAGTTCCAGCAGTGGTGTGAACTTGTGTGGGAGCCACATTCAGCGACTGAGGAAAAAACTGTGGATAGCGAGTCTCTAAATCTTTGGCTTTTGCGGTTGCTCCCCACCGCTCATAGCAGTAATGGGCTTCCTTCATATAAAGTTGAGCAAACCTTTCTCGACCACGAGCCAAGTAATGTTTTGCAGCTAACTCATAGCCTAAAGCTTCTTCTTGAAGGTACTCGTTGTCTTTAGCACCAAAAATTGCTTGTTCATAAAACTCCTCTGCCTCAAAAAACTGACCCAAAACTCGTGCTTTCTCTGCCTCAACTAACTGAAATTTATGCAAAAAATTCATGGGGGCATGGTGTGCCCATTTCTGCATTTTTTCCTGGTTGGCGTTAACGCGATTCAACCAAGCTTCTTTTTCTGAGTTTGAAGCATCCGCCAACAAGCTCAGAAATATTAGAGAGTCATAGAAATGAAATATAGATACAGAGATTATTGCTGTGGCTGCGCCTAAATACTGTTCTGCCAAAGTAGCCGTTTTTGCAGCTTGCTCATGCTCCCCGAACAGATAGCATAAAATCAGCTTATTTAAGTAGAAGTAGTGAAGGCTAGTTCCATCCTTGACAGCGATCGCCCATGATAATGCTTGCTCTTCGTCATAGATACAACCCACTAAGCGACTTGGATTTTCAGATTGACCTCGCAGGTTAAGGATCGTTTGCTGCAACATTGCCAGCCAAATGGAAGCAGTCTCTCGTCTAATTTGATGGGTGGCTTTACGATAAATCGCTGTTTGTTGTTCCAGTTCTGTCAGTTCTTGTCCTGCAAAAAAGGGGTAATAACATAGGCTGAATGCACAATAACTCGCAAATTCAAACTCTCCACTTTCTATACCGCTTTGATAAGCCTCAGCTAAAACAGGGAACGTCTCTTTAAGGTGGTCTTTCCAGTGAATTATATGGAAATTCACCATCAGCAATGTTTTGCAGTTAACTCTCTTGTTATTTAATCTTTTCGCTAAGTTTAAGGATAATTTGCCAAATCGATAACCCAGTTCAAGGTCTTGTACAACTCCACATAGCATCATGCCGTATGCAGCATAACCGAGAAGCGACCAGATGGCGTTTCCATTGGCGATCGATAAATTCACCATTTTGCACACAATCAGCACCATCAAAGCGGGTGACACATTAAAAGCCGCTCCCACTGTGCTGACTAAAATGTAGATTGCTGCCAGTGGCACAGGTTCAATCATCTCTGGCAGATCGATCAAATCTTCGATTTCCCGCCCAACCAATCGTGAAGCCGTTTCCTCTAATCCTGCTTGAACGTCTAACTGACTTGGAGCTTCTACTAAACTAATTCCCAAGAGTTGCAGCACTTCCAAGCCAGTTTTTAGGGCTTCTTTGGGGTCTCCCCGCGACAGCCATGCTTGAATTCTGCTATCGTAAGCTTTCACTTTATCGAGTACTGTCTTCGCACGGTTGAGTACTTCTTCTACAAGCCGCTCCATTTCATCAAAGTGACCACTGAGGTATGCTGCCTCTGCTGCCTCCGAATGCAACGCCAAAGTTAAGCCATACTCACGCTGCCAACTTTCCCCATCAAGAAGTTTAAGCCCTGCATTGAAATACTTGAAAGCGGCTTCATAAGCCGTCGCTGCTAGCGCTTTTTGACCTGCTTGCAAATTCAGTTTGACAATCTGATTCCGTTCAGATTGCTCACTGATTAACTCGGTTCCATAATTCAGTTGATCAACAATTTCAAACAACCGCTCTGCTAACTGCTCTGGTGAAGTCTTTTCGAGTAAATTGCGACCGATTTGCAGATGTACTCCAAGTTTTTGCGACTCATCGATTAAGGCGTATGCCGCTTGCTGTACGCGATCGTGCAAAAACTTATATTCTTGAACTAATAGGTTTTCGTCTAATTCAGATATAGGTTGAATTAATCCGGCTTGAATGGCTACTAGTAAATCTAGAGAAATTGCTTTAGGAGATTGTTCGCAAACGATCGCTAACGTATCTAAATTAAATTCAGCACCGATACAAGCTGCTAACTGGAGAATTTGCTGTGTGTTTTCTGGTAATTTATTTAACTGGCTCAGTAGCAACTCCACCACATTATCGGTAATATCCTGGGCTTGAATCTTAGCAATGTTCCATTGCCAGCATAAGTGTTCAGCATCAAAGGTCAGCAGATTTTCGCTATGCAGCATTCTCAAAAATTCACCGACAAAGAAAGGATTGCCCTCGGTTTTACGCAGTACTAACCCAGCTAAGGAACAAACGGTGTCTGCATTCTGATGTAGCGTCTCGGCAATCAACTGACTCAGCGAACCCAGCGTTAATGGTGCCAGGATTATCTCCTGAATTACTGCCCCTTGTTTTCGCAGTCTTAAGAGCGTTAACATCAACGGATGAGTTGGATTTACCTCATTATCTCGATAGGCTCCAATTAAAAATAGGAATTGGGTTTGTTCATCAAGCAACATCAGCTCGATTAACTTCAGCGTTGCACAGTCTATCCATTGCAAATCATCTAAAAAGATCACAAGCGGGTGTGACTCTGAACAAAACACCCGCACAAACTTCTGAAAAATTAGATTGAAGCGATTTTGAGCTTCAGTTGCTCCAACTTCTGATACAGGCGGCTGCTTGCCGATAATTAATTCAACTTCCGGGATGATATCAATGATAATTTGTCCGTTGGTTCCCAAAGCCGTTAGCAAGCGCGATCGCCATTGTTGCACTTGCTCGTCTGGTTCACTGAGCAATTGTTGTACCAATTTTTGCAGGGCATCTGCGATCGCGCTGTAGGGAATATTACGCCCAAATTGATCGAATTTACCCCAGATAAAATAGCCGCGCTTTGCGGTGATTGGTTTATAAAGTTCCTGGACTAATGCTGATTTCCCAATTCCCGCATAGCCAGAAACCAGCATCATTTCGACTTTGAAGGTTTGATTGTTTGTTAGTTTCTGTTCTGAAGTTTGTTGTACAAGTTTTTCTGAAGCAACGCGCTCAAAAGCTGCTAATAACATTGCAACTTCTTTATCCCGTCCATAAAGTTTTTGGGGAATTTGAAACTGATCCCAAACATCTAATAGACCCAGTTGAATGCTATTGATTTGCCCGATTTTTTTTAATTGGTCAGCACAAATTTCTAAATCTGCTTTGATGCCCCAGGCACTCTGATAACGATCCTCTGCGTTTTTCGCCATCAATTTTAAAACAATATCTGAGACGGCTTTAGGGATCGCTGCATTCAGTTCGTGAGGTGGAACAGGCACTTTAGCAATATGACAATGGACTAGCTCAAGGATGTCTGTTGTGGAAAACGGCAGATGTCCGGTTAGCAGTTCGTAGAACGTCACACCCAGTGAGTAAAAATCGGTGCGGTAATCGAGTAAACGGTTCATCCGCCCGGTTTGCTCTGGAGATAGGTAGGCGAGTGTCCCTTCTAATACATGAGGGCTTTTAAAAGTTGGATTCGTGCGATTAAATTCAGTAGCAATCCCAAAGTCAATAATTTTGACAACGCCAGTATCCAGATTAAGGACTATGTTTCCAGGGTTGATATCTTTATGAATGACATTGGCTGCATGGATTCTGCCTAAAATGTCGCTTATAGCGATCGCCAGACCAAGAAAAGTGGATAAAGGCATGGGGCAGAATATATCTGGGCACTTGTGCATCCATTTCTCTAGGGACTCTCCCCCAAAATCTTCTAAGAAAATTACCAGAGTGCGTTGATAGTTCTGCTGGCTGTATGCCTTAACAACTCCTTCCAGATTCAGGGAACGGGTAATTTTATATTCTTGTCTGTAACGGGTTAGCTCTTGGGGAGAGGGATAATCAAGCTTTAGCATTTTTACGACGATCCCTACTCCATCGTCTCTGATGCCCCGGTACACTAGAGAATTGGAACTTTCGTATATTTTGTTTTGGATAGAAATACCAGGTAGAGCAATCATAGAGCAACTCTTGAGAGGAGAATCTGGTACACCTCAAACTATACAGCAATCCACCTATCTAGATTTTTCATCTTCTGAAATCCTATTTGGTTTTGTTCATTTCTAGCCAGTTGTAGAGTGGGGACTGAACTCTGTTGAGCGCTATATAAATCATGTAGAGGGGTTCTACAGCACTCAATTAAACAACTGGCATCGCTGGATGTCAAGAAGCGGAAAGTTTTATCTTTTCCCTCGTACAACTTCTTCACTGTCCCGTTGCGTTGCTAACTCCATTGAAACTGCAATCCAAAGCCATTGGATGCCAATTTGCCAAAATTGTTTAGGGTATTTTCCCATACTCCGACTCTAGGAGCGTCAACAATTTCTCTTCCACAGCAGTAAGATAAGGCCGATTCACCTTTCCCAAAGACTGCAACAGATTTTTGACTGTCTCCTCCAGCGAATCAGAATATACTCGACTGATGCGATCGCTAATCTGCTGCATCTGCTCACATTCAGCAGGCAAGTAATCGTAAGACTTCAGGTGTTGTAACCCAACGGCGTACTCGCCATCCCACATTCTCATGCTGCAACTAAAGTCATTCACTGCGCTGACAATTGCCCAACACCCACCCTTTCCTCTGAGTTCTGGATTATCTTTGGCTAAAATTTGGCAGACTTCCCCAACAAAATAAGGATTTGGAGCTTTTGTCCGTTCCATGATCCGTTGTACTACATCGCCTACAACTCTAGCAGATGGTACTTTACCTCCGGCTTCTTCCACTGCCGTCTGCCATACTTCCCATTGCTGTTGAGGTTCCAGCTTTGTTATCGGTCTAACCTGGCGTTCACTGGTAGGTAAAATTTGTGTCCCAATGGGACACATTTCCTTATTTTCAGTTTGTGTCCCTATTGGATAATTTTCCGCGTCGCTCGATTCATTTTCAGTTTGTGTCCCATTGGGACACATCTTCATCAAGTTATCAAACACAGCCGAAGCTTCGATTAATCTGTAAGGATGACGACGCTGAAATCCAAACCTGTCTTTGCAATACTCCTCAAAAGTGCTGTGAGTGGAACGGTACAGCCGACGATCGCGCAATTCCATCAGCGCTTTGCCAGCTTCAAAAACTGCTCTTTCTACACGGCGCTCTAAGTGCAGGCGATCGCTTTGTTCCTCGTCGGTCAATTCCTCTACTTCAACAGCACTAACCGTAATTGTTGCTGTAGATGGATTTTCCTCAACAGAGATATCTTCATTTGCAGAGTTACTGAGTGATTTTGAATTTATCTCTGCGGCAGAGGTGGCTTTTTTACGCCTAGAAGATGGTTTAGCCATCATTCCACCCCTTTAATTCAATAGTATTTGCTCAAAATCAATGGCAAATAGATTAAGTATGTGGTGAGTTATGGTAATAATGCTCTGGGATTGAACTCGGTGGAGCATTATCATCTTCACGAGTCCTCTTGAATTTTCACAATATCATTGACAGTTACTAACTCTCCAGACAGCACAGAGCAAATTCTTGCTAGTTTTACCAAATTATCGATATCCGCTTTTTTTAGCCTGCCATCACGGGCGACAGTCAAGGTATGTCTAGTGACTTCATTCGGGCTACCCTCAAACTGCCTATGAACTGCGTAGACAGACAAGAGGCTACCATCTTCTGTTTTGGGCCACCATTGCGAAATATCAATATATGCTTCCATCCAAACTGCTAACACGTTTTTAATGATTAACCTCCATTAACGCTTATCTGATTACAGAATAACAGCCAATCAACATACAGGCTATCAATTAACAGAATAACTGCTAATCAGTATATTGACAATCAGTTAGCAGAATAGCATAATATAACTATCACAAAAGGCAACCGCCCTTAGCCTCGGAAACTTTGGAGGCGATCGCCTTTTGAAAAACCCATACATTCGTACAGGGAATTTTAATTATGACTTATATCATCTACAGCCAACAACAGCTGCAACTGAAATCGATTGCACGGCTCAAGCAAATCTACAGCGAAATCGGCTGCACAGTTGAAGTAAGCGACAAACGCTGTAAGGATTCTTGGATTACTGCGATCGCTGAATATCAAGCCAGCAAGATTCAGAAACTCACCCTCGCTGCCCCCGACGAACAAGCCCTTGCCCAAGCCGAACTCGACAACTACATCGCTGACCAAGCCCAAGCTGTAGCTCCCGAACTCCTCACAATAGTCGAAATCTCGTTTGACCATCACGAATATTACGCTGATGACAAACTGATAGCTAGCATCAGCCATGACGACAACCATTTAACCCAACGCTGGGTAGTAATGGTTAACAATAAAGAAATATTCCGTGCCAATACTCTAATGCGTTGCGATCGCTTCATCTGCACTCACTACAAAGATGGCTCATTACCTGTGCAGGAACAACTTGCAACGCCTTGCACTACTGGTAACGAAGTTATGGCGCAGATTTTCAACGAATGCGAGAAATACGGCTTTGAAATCCTCGACGACGGCATTTACCACAACGACGTAAAACTAGGCGAAGTAGGGCAGACTGACGGCAACTGGTGGTTCACACGTGCAGCAGACGAAACCCAGCATATAGCCTGTGATTCTGCAATGAATGTAGTGCAATCGCTATCGATGCTGAACGTGTCTACTGACGGTAAATCCATTTTTGATGAATATTTTTTAGACCAACCGTTAGAACAGCTAACTGGCGATAGATTGCAGCGCCTGCTGGAGAAAGCGGAGTTAGTCACAGCGTAATTCAGTAGTCAGAATCCAGGAGTCAGGAGTCAGTAAAAAAACCTAGCGTGGCAAAACTTACTAGAGAAGAGTGGAAATCCTGTAATCTTAACCTTGTAGGGAAATAATGGTGCAAGAACTTGGCAAGAAAAAGTTTAAAACCAGAGGCAACATCGTTTGAAGTACTCGATTGTGTTCAAAAAAAATGCCCCTCGTGCGGTCAAGCAATGTGGAATGAATACAATAATCCTCGACATATAAGAACGTTAAACGGGGTAGTAGAACTACAGCTAAAAATTCGTCGATGTCGAAACAAGTCATGTCTGCGGTATAAAAAAGCATATCGACCAGAGCAAGAAGGGTCACTCGCTCTACCACAGAACGAATTTGGTTTGGATGTGATTGCTTATATAGGAGCATTACGCTACCAGGAACATAGAAGTGTTCCTCAAATACACACTCACCTTGAATTAAAGGGTATATGTATCAGTCAACGAACGGTCACGTACCTAATTGACAGATATGACGAGTTACTTTCTTTGTGGCTAAAAGACCATAAAAGGTTAAAAGCAATAGTGGCTAACCAAGGACGGGTGATATTAGCGATCGATGGAATGCAGCCAGAAATTGGACATGAAGTATTATGGGTAATTCGAGATTGCTTATCAGGAGAAATAATACTTGCTAAAACCTTATTATCATCAAGAAACGAAGATTTAGTGGCGTTATTATTAGAAGTAACTAATACCCTAAATGTACCAATTGATGGCGTTGTTAGTGATGGGCAACAATCAATTCGCAAAGCTGTTAGGTTAGCATTACCTAGTATTGCTCATGGTTTATGTCATTATCATTACCTAAAGGAGGCAATTAAACCCATATATGAGGCAGATCGACATGCAAAAAAGGAATTGAAAAAAAAAGTTAGAGGATTACGAGACATTGAACGTAGTATTACCAATGAAACTCAGGAAATGGCAACTATTATTGAAGATTATTGCTCGGCAGTGCGTAGTTCTATAACCAATGATGGTCATCCACCGTTAGAGGCATCTGGATTAAAGTTACAAGAAAATTTGACATTGATAGAGCAAAGCTTAGAACGGATGGAAAAAAAAGTGCTTTAACCCCACCCTTAGTCAACCTAAAACACCTGATAGCTAAGGGTTTATCTGCGACTGCATCTTTATTTTCACCTGTGAGGGTTGCATATCAGTGGGTTGATAAAGCTAGTGATATTCTTAATAATAAAATAGGTCTTAATGCTGCTGGGGTCAAACAAAGTTATCAACAACTTTTAACAGAAATGTCCCAACAAAAACAGAAAGCTGGTACGCTAAACACTGCAATCGATAACTTTATAAAAACCACTCATAGCTACTGGTCTGGACTTTTTCATTGTTACGAAATTGAAGATTTTCCCAGAACTAATAATGACTTAGAACATGCTTTTGGTATGCTACGTCATCATCAACGTCGTTGTACCGGTCGTAAGGTTGCCCCCTCATCCCTTGTTATTCGTGGTTCTGTCAAACTTGCCTGTGCGATCGCTACTAAACTTCATTCTTTTACCGCATCTGATTTAGCACAAGTTGATATTCATACTTGGCTCGAATTACGCTCTCAACTGAAAAAACACCATAAAGCCAGAATTGGGAATAATTTTCTAGCAACACGCGAAAATTAACAATGCACGACGACTATTACTGTGTCGATTTAGCGCGATAGATAATCGCTATTTTGCTCCAAAACCGTCTAATTGGTGTAACAGTTTCATTTTGATTAGGTAAATCCATCTTCATATTCAGCCACAAGAGATAGGATATTTATCTAGTACATAAATACTATAAAAAGGACTAAAAATAAACCTGAGCCAATACTCAAAGATAAGGGACTGAACATATATGGCAATTGAAGAACTGCAAAAAAACGATATGATGGCGTATCTGCAAGAGTTCGCTTGATAGCAGGCAAAGATATTGGTCATTACGGTAGACTGGTGGAAAGCAATGGTGGCACGCCATTTCCTCAGTGAGCATGAGCTAATTGAGTATCTTCAGAAAGATAAAGACTTCAGTGAACAAGAAGCACGCGCTAAGTTAAGTCACCCCAGCATCCAGGCGGTTTTTGTCACCGACACTGTAACACCAAAAGAAACCGACTGGCAGCAATTAAAAATTGTCTCTGTTGCACCTTTAATTGCTACTGCTATTCAACGATTTAAAGCTGATGGTTCAATTAGTAACTTATTTTTAAACAAGAGGTATAAAAATATGCAAAGAATATTCCGTAATCGGGCTGAAGCGGGTAAACTATTAGCTGCCCAGTTAACAGAATATGCCAATCATCCAGATGTTTTAGTATTAGGGCTTCCCCGTGGTGGTGTGCCTGTAGCATTTGAAGTAGCAAAGGCACTTAATGCACCATTAGATGTGTGCTTAGTGAGGAAACTAGGTGTACCTGGACACAAAGAACTGGCAATGGGTGCTTTAGCAATGGGAGGAATACGTATAATTAATGAGAATGTCGTAGATTGGTTACGGATTTCCAAAGAAACTATTGATGAAGTAGCGGCAATAGAAATGCGGGAATTGGAGCGCCGCGATCGCACCTATCGCGATAATCTTCCACCACCAAAAGTCAAAAACCATACCATTATTCTTGTAGATGATGGGATTGCTACGGGCGCTACTATCCGAGCAGCGATCGCTACATTGAAAAAACAACAGCCCTGTGAACTTGTGGTAGCAGTTCCAGTTGCGGGTGTATCTACCTGTGAAGAACTACAAGCAGAAGTAGATAAGTTTGTATGTGTGATCGTGCCAGAGGATTTGTATGCCATTGGTATTTGGTATGAGGATTTTGAGCAAACAAGCGACGCAGAGGTACGTGAACTCTTGGCAACGCAAAAACTTTTGATAGTCAATGACTCATAAATGGAGATTGAGTTTATGGAATTAACATTAACACAGCACCCCCGCGAACATCTGGTGTCAGTGACAGCAGGTAAAGTTAACTTAGAGGGCAATTTGGTGATTCCAGAGGGTGCTACGGGCATAGTTTTATTTGCTCATGGCAGTGGTAGCAGCCGTCACAGCCCCCGTAATCGCTATGTTGCTGGAGTCTTACAACAAGCCGGACTCGCAACTTTATTAATTGACTTGCTGACTCTGGAAGAAGAAGAAATTGACCTGCGGACAAGACATTTACGCTTTGATATTGGTTTGTTGGCATCGCGGTTAGTTGGGGCTACAGATTGGCTGGTACATAACCTAGACACCCGACACCTAAAAGTCGGTTACTTTGGTGCTAGTACAGGAGCTGGTGCAGCCCTGATTGCCGCCGCAGAACGTCTAGAAGTTGTCCAGGCTATTGTCTTCCGTGGTGGACAACCGGATTTAGCTGGTTCAGTGTTAACTCATGTCAAAGCCCCAACATTGTTGATTGTTGGGGGTTACGATATGCCAGTGATCGCAATGAATGAGGATGTATTAGAACAGTTGCGATCGCTTTCAGTGGAGCGTGACCCATCGCTAAAACGGTTGGAGATTATTCCCGAAGCCACCCATTTATTTGAAGAACCAGGTACATTAGCAGCAGCAGCAGCACAACTGGCGAGTGAATGGTTTACGCATTACCTCAAGTAAAAGGGAC
Organism: Nostoc sp. ATCC 53789; assembly: GCF_009873495.1. Classification (GTDB taxonomy): domain Bacteria; phylum Cyanobacteriota; class Cyanobacteriia; order Cyanobacteriales; family Nostocaceae; genus Nostoc; species Nostoc muscorum_A. Next base: position 208,743 of record NZ_CP046704.1, read on the forward strand.
TGGGGATTAGAGATTGGGTTTACAAAGGAAAAATGACGGAATGTTTTCCTAGTCCTCAATCCCAAAGCCATTGGCTGGGGCAGGTACGCTGACTCGATGGCGAAAATCTGGATTACCTTGCTTTTTCCGTGGTTTACTCATGGCTTTTTCAACACCTCTGTGTTGATTGACTTTTACCATTGATTTGTCCACTCTTGACAGCCATCTATTTTTCTTAACTTGACACCGATGAGAGGGGACCCACCTTCCCCTTTTCCCCAAAACCCGAGAAGTATTGGGACAGCTAGTTAAATACAAACATCTGTATAAGAGTGATCGGCAGCACCTGCTATACAATTACTGCTGTATGATTGGCAAGATTAGTAATTATCCCCCTAATGGACTATCAGTCCATCAACTGGGCATAGATTTATGAGTAGTTTGCTTTTATTATTAATAGGTTTTGGAATTTTTTTCTTGGCTTGGAAGACTCAAGATGAAATTAATCGCATTACGGCGATGTTTAGCGGGACAATTTCTCTAATTTGGGGATTAGCTCTAGCTCCATTGTCATTGCAATTGTTTATTGAGATTGTCTCGCTTCTAGCGGCTTTCTCTGTTTGTATGCGTTGTTTAGGTTGTGGCTCAAACCGCAATTGATTTTTCAATTGATAATTTTTTAATTCCCCAACTATTTTTTAAATTTTTAAAAATCATTTGAATTGCAGCTTGGCAAGTTTGTTCTAGAACGTTATCTGCCGATATTGGGTATTTGCCGGGGTTTACAAATTCTCATCGTCGCCTGTGGGGGTACTCTAATTCCTCACATTCCAGATGTTTACGGTACATCTGCATTACATCGTCTAGAGCCTGAACCTGGACGACGTTTACCGACAGAACATCTTGTCACCATAGATGTAGAAAGCCGTTTAGCTGACTGTTTACAGAATTTTCGCATATCTGTAGTTTCTTGGCATCATCAAGCGGTAGATAAAGTACCCCCTGCTTGGCGGGTTGTTGCTCATGCTTGGGATGATGGAGCCATTGAAGCTGTGGAGCATGAATACCATCCTTGGGCAATTGCTGTGCAATGGCATCCTGAGCTTTCAATTCTCGATCCCAATCATCAAAGAGTTTTTCTAGCTCTCGTTTAGGCTGCACATACAAGACGCTTCTGGGAGCTGGGATGAACGTAACCTCGCAACCGGGTCAGATCCAGGGTGATCTCCCCAATTATTTGGTGCTGAAAATTTTTTCTGCAATTGTAATTATCTCCCCTATTTCTCCCCTATTTATCTTTAAACTCAAATCACAAGAGCAGAGAACACTATCCAAAACAGGCGGACACTCTCTGTCGGATTAATAAGTTAACAAAAACAGAATTGCAGGAGCTTAAATTGTCTTATAATTTCTCTCGCCGCCAAATTCTCAAGACCGCTGGCTTTATTACTGGCGCTGCTTCAGTAGGGAGTACACCGCTACTAGGCAATTTAATTACTGGTTCTAATACTGATAGTTCCGCACAAGCTGAAGAACCTAACAAACTTGCAGCCCCGCAGATGGTTATTAATAGTCGAATGCTATATTTCGGCTGGATTCCGGAAGATTCTACCGCTGTGAAGTCCTTAGTCCCAAATCGTTTCACACCAAACTACAGGGGCGCAGTCTTCATGAACCAATATGTAGTCGATACTGATGAGCAGACTTCCGGCTTTGGTGCGTACTCGCTGACTTATCTTGGTGCCGATCTCCAAAACCTTGATGCCCCTGGCGGTGTAAACCCCGGTAGATGGTGGACTCACTACTTTAACTCCAGTTCTACCGTAATCAAATATGTTTTAGAGCGTGGCGTTCCTGCAACACCGGGACGTACAACTCTTAGCCTTAATGGCAATACCTTAATAGCTACAACCGAATCTAACGGTATTCCCATCATTCGCACTACTGCTAGGGTCAGTAACACCATTGCTAATGTGGCTAGTGGTCAATTGCGATACATCACGAAAAAAACCGATGGTTCATTCTCCAGTGGTGTTTATCCTTATGTTGCAGAGATCGTTACCCCTTGGCAAATTGTTGATTTGGAGTTCCTTCAACCAAGCCATCCTGTCTATGCTTTACGACCAAGACGACCGCTTGAAATTACCTTTGGCTTCTATGCTCCCCGTTCTTCTTTCTGTTATCCCGGTGGCGAACAGGTACTTTAACTGTAACAAATGATGCTGTCGTCTGTGAGCGGGGATGTGGTTATAAACCCAATACCCGCTATCAGCGTAGAACACCGATTCAGTATTCAGAGTCATGACGAAAAACTCGGGTTTCTTTTAGGCGCAAGAAGGAAATTATGGTTGAAATGACCTAAAAATCAGGTTTTACAGCCTCGCCTTTTACTGAATCGGTGTTCTAGTAGTTCGCTTTCGTGACTTAGCGGGGTAAAGGTTTTAAATCCCTTATCCTTTCCCCAGCCCTCACAAGCGCATTTTTGGGTTGATAGACTACTACTGAAAACCTTACATGGCTCGCGTCTGTGATTTACTTCATCCATGTCGAAACTTAATTTTAGTTTTTCGATTTTTTGGAGGAGAGGATAATGTTGGAATGGCGCTAAGAAAAGGGAAAATCGTTGAGGCAGCTCTTGTGCAGAGGAGCAAAGGTGCAGAGGAGAAAGAAAAAGTTTTAAGCATTGCGTTCGGATATTTAGAAATTACCCCCTGCCCCCCTGCTCCTGGAGCATCCTTATGCTGCATACCCTTCAGCTTAACAAGCGTGCCATTCATGATCGCCCCTATTTTCATGAGGCCCTTGTTGCCGTTTTATAATGAAAGGATGCAAAAGCTTACCATCACCCGACCTGACGATTGGCATCTGCATCTCCGCGACGGTGCAGCACTGAAAGCGGTTCTGCCCTACACGGTGCGTCAGTTTGCCCGCGCGATCATCATGCCGAACTTGAAGCCCTCTATCCGCTCGGTGGCAGAAGCGGCTTGCTATCGCGATCGCATCCTCGCCGCCATTCCAGAGGGACAACAGTTTGAGCCATTGATGACGCTCTACCTCACCGACAACACCAGCCCCTACGACATTCTCCGGGCGAAAGAATCCCAGTTTATCAAAGCGGTCAAGTACTACCCAGCCGGTGCAACGACCAACTCAGACTCCGGTGTGACAGATATTCGGAAGGGTGATCGCGTCTTTGAAGCGATGCAGCAGGTGGACATGCCGTTATTACTGCACGGGGAAGTGACCGATAACGATGTTGATACGTTCGATCGCGAGAAGGTGTTTATCGAGCGACATTTAATCCCCCTCAAGCAGCGATTTCCCAACCTGCGGGTGGTGCTTGAGCATATCACCACCTCCGATGCGGTGCAGTATGTCCTGTCTGCCAACACCATTGCGGCAACAATTACGCCACAACATTTGTTGTTTAACCGTAATGCCCTGTTCAAAGGCGGCCTTCGCCCCCATTTTTATTGCCTGCCCATTTTGAAACGGGAGGAGCATCGTCAGGCTTTGTTGCAAGCGGCAACATCGGGGAATCCGAAGTTTTTTCTAGGTACCGATAGCGCTCCCCATACCCGCACCAGCAAAGAAAGTTCCTGTGGCTGCGCGGGATGCTTTTCGGCTCTGCACGCCCTTGAGTTGTATGCCGAAGCATTTGAAAGCGTGAAAGCCCTGGATAAACTGGAGGCGTTCGCTAGCTTCTATGGCCCAGATTTTTATCAACTGCCGCGTAATACCGAGCGAATTACCTTGTCCAAAACGACTTGGCGCGTTCCTGATGAAGTTCCATTTATGGAATCTGGGCTTGTACCTTTGGGGGCGGGGCAGGAAATGACATGGCAAATGGTATGACATTTGCATTGTGCATCAGCCGTTGTGGAATCCTGTCGGTTAGCTTAGGCCAACGAGTAATTTGAATCCTGGCTCAAATTGGAGTCTGCGAATCTTCCATTTTGAGTGGTGATCGCCTTAGCAGAACTTTAATATTTTAGCTAGCACTTACCTGTTGCAATAACTTTGAGTCCCAGGTATAAAGTCCGATTTCTTCAGGTACTCTTGAAAATCTTCCTGTGCGATGCCCTCGCGATAATTCGTTCAGGACTTTGGGCTTTACTTCTATGACATCTGATGGATCAAGTTCTCCATATAATTCTTCGATAATTTCCGCCACATTGAAAACTTTACCCGGATTTTGTTCCAATAAAGAAGTCAGCGCATCAATCAAAAACTGCCCGGTAAATTCTCCTTGCATTGGTATAGTATTAGTTTGTGCCTGTGGGTCAGGTTTTCTATTTTTGCTCTTCTTAAAAGAACTAGTACGATTCGAGTTAAGCAATTTTAAATCTAGGGTAAAAGAACCTGGTTTACCAGGAACAAGCGACCATTTACCGCTTTCTCTGCCATAAGTTAATGTAGATTGAACTCTGCCCTTTACTAGTTTGAAAATATCTGGTTCTAAATCACCATAGAGTGATCGCACCACAAAATCTATGTGACATACAGTACCCCTGTGTTTTTGCAATACCTTTAGGATCGCTTCGGTGCGGTTGAGAGATTGATATTCCGGCAACATTGGAATTTCTGACCACAAGAGGGATTTCTCTAAAGTTTCTTGTTGTGTCTCTATCTCTTTTGATGTTGGCGCTGGTGGCTCGTCGGCTTCACCAGATGTCGAGGATGATTCATTTATTTCTAAATTATTTGTTTGTGAGGCTTCAGCCTGACTCGGCTCTACCAACTTCACTTCGGATTCAGTAATGTTATCGCTATTTACTGGTAACGAATTATCTTCGGGTGTGTCTGGAACTACCTCATTTACTATTAAACGCATCTCGATATTTTGAAATTCTGGGAATGGAGTTTCTAATTCTAAATCATTTGTTGGAGCAATCTCAGAATTGATAGGTTCTACCAAGTTGCCTGACGCTTCAGGAGTGTGTAGCCGTAGTTCGTGGTAAATATCACTGTTGTTCAAAGAGAAATTCTTTGAAATTGAAATATCTGGCTCACTAATGACTATCGGTGCTTTAATATCTTGCTTTGCAGAAGACGAATTCTCTGTTAGAGACAGTTGAGAACTAACAGGCTTTACCAAGTTGACTTTTGGCTCTGGCGTGAAATCGTTATCCTCGAGGAGCAAGTTTTCTAAACTAGAAGCAACTAGCTGATTAATCCTATTGTGGTAAAACTTACTAGAGAAGACGACTCTCTAAATTAGCCAAGTAACCCTTGGGGTCTCTGCGAAATCGATATTGTTCAATTCTGGCTTTATGGTGTTTTTGCAGTTGAGAGCGTAATTCGAGCCAAGTATGAATATCAACTTGTGCTAAATCAGATGCGGTAAAAGAATGAAGTTTAGTAGCGATCGCACAGGCAAGTTTGACAGAACCACGAATAACAAGGGATGAGGGGGCAACCTTACGACCGGTACAACGACGTTGATGATGACGTAGCATACCAAAAGCATGTTCTAAGTCATTATTAGTTCTGGGAAAATCTTCAATTTCGTAACAATGAAAAAGTCCAGACCAGTAGCTATGAGTGGTTTTTATAAAGTTATCGATTGCAGTGTTTAGCGTACCAGCTTTCTGTTTTTGTTGGGACATTTCTGTTAAAAGTTGCTGATAACTTTGTTTGACTCCAGCAGCATCAAGAGCTATTTTATTGTTGAGAATATTACTAGCTTTATCAACCCACTGATATGCAACCCTCACAGGTGAAAATAAAGATGCAGTCGCAGATAAACCCTTAGCTATCAGGTGTTTTAGGTTGACTAAAGTTGGTGGTAAAGCACTTTTTTTTCCATCCGTTCTAAACTTTGCTCTATTAGCGTCAAATTTGATTGTAACTTTAACCCAGATGCCTCTAATGGTGGATGACCATCATTGGTTATAGAACTACGCACTGCCGAGCAATAATCTTCAATAATAGTCACCAAATCCTTATCTTCATTGACAACACTACGTTCAATGTCTCGTAGTCCTCTAACCTTTTTTTTTAATTCCTTTTTTGCATTTCGATCCGCCTCATATATGGGTTTAATTGCCTCCTTTAGGTAATGATAATGACATAAACCATGAGCAATACTAGGTAATGCTAACCTAACAGCTTTGCGAATTGATTGTTGCCCATCACTAACAACGCCATCAATTGGTACATTTAGGGTATTAGTTACTTCTAATAATAACGCCACTAAATCTTCGTTTCTTGATGATAATAAGGTTTTAGCAAGTATTATTTCTCCTGATAAGCAATCTCGAATTACCCATAATACTTCATGTCCAATTTCTGGCTGCATACCATCGATCGCTAATATCACCCGTCCTTGATTAGCCACTATTGCTTTTAACCTTTTATGATCTTTTAGCCATAAAGAAAGTAACTCGTCATATCTGTCAATTAGGTACGTGACCGTTCGTTGACTGATACATATACCCTTTAATTCAAGGTGAGTGTGTATTTGAGGAACACTTCTATGTTCCTGGTAGCGTAATGCTCCTATATAAGCAATCACATCCAAACCAAATTCGTTCTGTGGTAGAGCGAGTGACCCTTCTTGCTCTGGTCGATATGCTTTTTTATACCGCAGACATGACTTGTTTCGACATCGACGAATTTTTAGCTGTAGTTCTACTACCCCGTTTAACGTTCTTATATGTCGAGGATTATTGTATTCATTCCACATTGCTTGACCGCACGAGGGGCATTTTTTTTGAACACAATCGAGTACTTCAAACGATGTTGCCTCTGGTTTTAAACTTTTTCTTGCCAAGTTCTTGCACCATTATTTCCCTACAAGGTTAAGATTACAGGATTTCCACTCTTCTCTAGTAAGTTTTGCCACGCTAGGATTAATCACCTCCAGGGTTGGCTTCTGACCGTTATCAGACCAGACAGATAACAATGCTTCTACGTGATTGAGATTTGCTAAAGCTTGTATGTATAACTTTTCGTACTTCTCCACAATCGGAGCATAGTAGTCTCGTAATGACAACAGGGGAGCAAGAAAGGTTTCAGGAGGAGGCTGTAATTGTGATTGACTATCCATAAACTTTTAATTTCACCAAAACCGCTATCCCTTATACCATGAGTACTTTTTTTTGTTGATCCTGATGCAACTAGCTCGTCAAATCTGCTGCTAGCTAAATATGTACAACATCACGGTATCAATACATACGATAATAGCAATGAAATCGTTTTCATTGCTAAAAACACATCCAAGATGCTTTTAGAATAACTACTTAGAAGGCATCTTGTTTGCTCTAAAAGTGTTCTTAGATTATTTTGCCAAGGCACTTACAAGTAATAAAATGCCCAGCCGTATCAAGGATATTTTGGCTACACAACTATATTTCTGGCGCTTTCGCCCTTCGGGGCGAAAGCGACGGCTGGGCATTTTATTATTTGGATCTCCCCAAATTGACATCACTCTTGTAAGTCATAGCTCTGGGTTTTCTCTTCTTGAGAGGGACTACTGATTTCTTGGGTGGTTGGGGAGGGCGGCATTTCTCGCAATATAGCGGTCGCACACCAAAGGTTTCTCGTTGTGTGGACTGTTCGCACTGCTTACATACGAAGTTGAAAACGCGAGTATGAATTTCCCGCTTGTGCGCTCTGACGGTGTACTCTCGGACTTCAATAGTTTTGCTGGGCATTGATTATCTATTGTGGTCTTACTTCTTTAATATAGTTTTTCGTCTTAGTTCTACAAGATCCGTGCATCATCTGACGAAAGTAATTCTACTTAATCAATTAAGTACTCTTGCATGTCGCTTTGTCGATGGCGGAGAATACTTATCGCCTTGACCTGGATTTGACGAATCCGCTCTCGGCTGAGGTTTAGCTGTTGCCCAATCTGAGCTAGATTGAAATGCTGATCGTTCTCTAGCCCAAAGTTTAAAGTCAACACTTGACGCTGTATAGGTGTCAATGGTTCTAAGAATTTAGCTACATCTTGCGATAGAAGTTCTTGGCTAAGGAGTTTTTCTGGTGAAGCGGCATCGCTGGCTAAAATTTCGCCCAATTCTGTCTCTTTTTCATCTCCCACTTGTTTATTTAAAGAAATGGCTGTGCGAGAAGCAGTGAGATATTCTCGAAGCTTATCTGTGCTTATGTTTAATGCTGATGCAATTTCTTCGGCAGTGGCATGACGACCGAGTTTTTGAAAGCTTTCTCGCTGTACTTTCTTAATTTTGGTAAGTATTTCAGTGAGATGAACAGGCAATCTAATAGTGCGCGATTGTTCTGCTATGGCGCGTGTGATCTCCTGACGAATCCACCAGTAAGCGTAGGTTGATAGCTTATACCCCCGGTTGGGATCAAACTTTTCTATACCCCTTTGTAAGCCGATTGCTCCTTCCTGAATCAAATCTAAGAATTCCAAATTGCGGTTCTGGTATTTCTTGGCAACAGAAACTACTAGTCGCAGATTAGCTGTCACCATTTTTTGTTTAGCCTTTTGACCAAGGTGTAGTGCTGCTCGGACTTGTGCTTCGGTTTTTTCAACAGCATTGGCTAATTCTGTCATTGTTGGTTCGCGTTCTAGCTGTTGAGTTAGTTCATTTTTAGATTGCTCAATGACAATCATTTCTTGTACAAGTCTTGCATAAGCGATTTCTTCCTCTGGCTTTAATAAAGGATACTGACCAATTTCTTGCAAATAGATGCGAACCATATCGGAACTGAGGCTGGACATACAAACTTTTCGACTTTTTTAAACCAAGGGGATTTAAAAGTATAAATCAAATAGCTCATTAAAATTTTCTATTTTTAACCGAGTACCGTGGGTTTAAATCCCGCAGTTCAAAATCGCGCAAGTTTTGGGTCGGGGTCTAAATCCCCATCACAAAACTTAATTACGAATTACGAATTATTTAATAGCCAAGGCATATCAATGCAGTCCTGCCTGAAGTAACCTCTGCTGTAACCTTGTGTACCGCCGTTGGTCATCAGTAGAGCGCACCGCCAGAGATATCGCTTTTTTTGCTCCAACCACGATCGCTAACTTCTTGGCACGGGTCAGCCCGGTGTAAAACAGGTTCCGGGTCAACATCATATAGTGCTGCATATAGATTGGCAGAACTATCACCGGATATTCTGAGCCTTGGCTTTTATGAATCGAAATGCTCCAGGCAAGGGCAATTTCATTCAGGTCAGCGTAATCGTAAACCACAGTCCGCTCACCATACAGTACTGTAACTTCCTGCTCTACAGTATCAATGGTGAGGATTATTCCCAAGTCGCCGTTGAAAACTTCGCGGTTGTAGTCGTTGGTTAGCTGGATGATGCGATCGCCCTCGCGTAACAAATTCCCACCTCTATTAATCTCCACCTTGCTGGGGCTGGGTGGGTTGATCAACTGCTGCAATACTGTGTTCAGGTTACGAGTCCCGATTACTCCCCGTGTCATCGGGCAAAGCACTTGGACATCAGTGGCAGGATTAAAACCTAAGCGTGGAATCAAATCGGTAATCAACTCGCAGATTGCCTGTACACCATGTTCGGGCTGATGTCCGCCGCCGTGCCAAATACAGTCAGATTGAGGTGTGTCAGAAATCGGTTCAATCGTGGGATAAATTCCTCGATTAATCTGATGAGCAGCAGTGATAATTGCACTTGTTTGAGCTTGGCGGAATACCTGAGTTAACCGCACTACTGGCACGCAACCAGAATTAATCAAATCAGCGAGTATTTGACCTGGGCCCACAGATGGTAACTGGTCAATGTCACCCACCAACAACAGTAAAGCGCCAGCCAATACTGCTTTAACCAAAGAGTAAGCTAGAAATAAATCAAGCATCGAAGCTTCGTCAGCGATAATTGCTGTATGGGGTAAAGGATTTTCGCTATCGCGCTTGAAACCCCTTGAGCGGGGGTCAAATTCTAACAAGCGATGTATCGTCTTGGCTTCTAGTCCGGTCATTTCACCCAAGCGTTGAGCAGCCCGTCCAGTAGGTGCGGCCAGGGCAATAGATTTCCCCATTGCTTTCCACAGGCTGACAATGGTGTGAGTTGTGAAGGTTTTTCCAACGCCAGGGCCACCAGTCAAAATCATGATTTTGGAATAGGCTGCTGTTTCTACAGCTTGGCGTTGCTGTTCTGAAAGCTGAATTTTCCGGCTAGCAGTAAAGCGGTCAATCCAATCACGCACACGCTCAATGTCAGTACCAACAGGATTTTCCAAGCGTTGGCGTATCAGTTGAGCTAAATTCTGTTCCGTATGAAAGTAAGTCGGCTTATAGCAAAGTAGCCTTTTTTCTTCATCCCGCTCTCTAATCAGCTCGTCTGCCAGAGCCATATCTTTAATAATGATCGCGACCGCTTCTTCTGTGGGCTGATGAGATTCGGTAGTCAGTAGTTTGATTACCGACTCAATCAGTTCGCTTTGTGGCAGGTAACAGTGACCATCTTCGGCGGCAACACTTAGACAGTGGACAATCCCCGCACGATAACGAAATTCTGAATCTGGTGCAATTCCGATATTTCTCGCAATCTTGTCAGCAGTCAGAAAGCCAATCCCGTAAATATCGGCTGCTAACTGATAGGGGTTCTTGGTAACAGTGGCAATCGCTTCATCCTTATATTGCTTGTAAATCTTCACAGCATAAGTGGTAGAAACGCCATGCCCTTGGAGAAACACCATCACTTCTTTTATGGCTTTCTGTGTCTCCCAGGCATTTTTAATTAACTTAATCCGCTTTTTGGCAATACCCTGGACTTCAATCAGCCGTTCAATCTGGTTTTCGATAATGTCGAGCGTTTCTAAACCGAAGTGAGCAACAATCCGTCTTGCTGTGACTGGGCCTACACCTTTAATCAGCCCACTACCCAAGTATTTTTCAATTCCAGTGAGAGTAGCTGGTTTGGTTTCTTTGTAATTGACTACTTGGAACTGGGGGCCAAATTGTGGATGGTCACGCCAGAAACCAGTTAGTTGTAAAGTCTGCCCTGGCTGGATATTAGCAAAGCTGCCAACAATTGTTGTCAGTTCGGTGCTACGCGGGCGAGTCAGCCTTGCCACTGTGTAACCCGATTCAGCAGAGTAAAAAGTTAAACGTTCTACAACTCCGGTGATTGTTTCCTGTTGAGGGAAGGTGCTTACTTGTTGAGGGGAAAGATTAGGGGGAGTGGACATTGCTTATCATCAGATGCCGCACATCATTATAATACTGGGAGTGGAGTTATTATAGTACATAAGTACTGTGCAATACACCCTGCATTAGTGTCATCGAAAACTCACCCTAATTTCCCTTTATCACTCCTATATGTCATAGCTCTAAAACACCGATTCAGTAATAAAAGGCGAGGCTGGAAAATCAGATTTTTAGGTCATTTCAACGACAATTTCCTTCTTGCACTTAAAAGAAACTTGAGTTTTTCATCATAACTTTGAATACCGAATCGGTGTTCTAGATTTCCTCTTAAGTGAGACTAGTGATTTTTTGGGTACTTGAGGAGGGCGGTAGCTTTCGCAGCAGTAAAGCGATCCTGGTTATATCTATTATCAACGAGGTGAACAAAAACGTTTAGAACAAATTAGATAACACCTTGAGTTGTTAACTCACTTTGTCCAGGATAACTATATTACAATAACTGCTTGCTACATCAGGGTTTTAATTTCATCGAGCTTTTCTTGAAGGACTTGGCGTAGTTTAATAAGTCGTGTCTGTTCCAATATTTTTAAATTTATTGATTGGATATCCTTAATAGTTTTGTCCATCTGTTTGTTCTGCTTGGCTTTAGAATTAGAAGTACTATACTGCTCTAAGGTTTGTTTAACTAGTGTTTTAGTTTGGCTCAATGATAGTTTTTCTTCAATGACTCGATTAGTTACCTGAGTACGAATCATCAAAGCTTCAGATTCATCAATTTTCATCTGTTCAGAGGATAATTTATTAAGTTCTCTAACTTTGCTGGTTTCTAGCCCTTCAGAGCGAATGACATTTTTGAGGTCTTCCGTCACTTTAAGAAGAGGAAAGATATTGTTATTAATCGATACTGGATTCAGTTGTAGTCCTAACAATACTGAAACAATCTCATATTCCTCATGTTCCTTGAAATCAGATGTTTCTAGCCATTCTTGTTGTGTTATTAGATCAGAATCTTTAATCAGTGCGAGATATTGAAGCTTCTTGCTGCGGACTAGTCGGTTAATGAAAGCATTCAAATACTTTGGAATCTCGTCTTCTCGTCCGCTCAGATCGGGATATTTATAAATAATTAATCGAATAAGAGCAGTTGCTAAGTCAAGGTCATGAAGTTTTTGGGAGTGAATACTACTTACTAATTGACCCTCAAAAACCACGACTTCATCTGAAGTATCTTCTTTAGGTAGAAAGACAGCTTTCAGTTTTGTCATTCCAGCAGATGGAGCTGACCTCCATCTGAGTTCTCCATCAAATATTTTGTAGCGTCCATCAAGTTGTGGAATAAGCACTATTGGATTTTGCTGACCTTGCCGACGCAGACTTTCTGCTCGTTCTTGGATTATTAATTGAGGAAATGTTTGTCTTGGTTGAGCCGGATCGGGATCTATAAGACTTACAGCAATTTCATGTATCCCTCCTTGAGTAGCCAGTTGATTAGTGAGTTGCTCAATTTGTTGCTCTAATGTAGTTTTTTCTTCTGAACTAAATACATTTGCTCGCAGCTGTGTAATTTCTACTTCGAGTTTCTCTATCTGACTTTTAAGTTGGTGAATTTGCTGAGACTGACCTGCTTGGCCAAACAGTTGACTAATTTCTACAGGTTTTTTACTTGACATCACAGTTCCTCTGTCATCAATTTGATTAAGCTAGTCACAATAGGTTTAAAGTCTTCACTAGCATCATAACCAGGTCGATATAAATTTAAGGGTAATCCAGAACCACTAGCTTTAAGGTAGTAATTAGATTCTCGAATGTAGGGAAAGCATCGGATTCCCATCTGTTTAATTAGAAAGGGAAGAGTTCTCTCAGGCTCAATATCAGTTCTGAGGTTGCCTTTTTTGTCTAAACCTAAAATATCTCGATGTGCCCCAACGCCATATAAATCTACTCGTGTAGGTACAAACCCTAATATTTCAGGTTGAGGCTTCAATCTCAAATCGTCTACTTTACTATAAAACCAATCTAAAAAACCTGCGAAAGCTCCTGTATCTTTATATTCTGGTTTGATAGGAACAAGCACATGTGTAGAAGCTGCTAGTGCAATCAAACCCATAGGCTCTAAGGAAGCAGGAGTATCAAAGATAATCAAATCGCTATTTAAGGGAAAATCTTCTAATCTATCTTTCAGTGTGTAGTGACGGCGATTATAGTTATATATTTCTGCAATGCTTTCTTCGAGAAATTTCCCTCCCTGAATAGCCGTCACCGTGGAAAGATGTTCTGTCCAAAGTGGAACAAGTGGGTAGTCACCTGTAAATGTTTTTTTGAAGACAGCAGCTAGAGACTGTTCCATTGATGCTGGTGCAAGCCTTGCAAAAATACATAGTGAACCGTTTTGATCCAGTTCTATTAGGGTAACTTTATAACCTTTGGCACCTACAGCATATGCTAAATGGGTTGCTACCGTGGTTTTACCTGACCCACCTGCATTACTAGCAATTGTTAGTCGGATCTGCTTTTTAACTTTTTTCTTTTTCATTACAATGTCTTTTTAAACTCACATCTTTCTTGTTTTAGTTATTATCAACAACTGAGTTAATTGAAAAAGCCGGGATTTCAGAAAAAAGTTGTTTTACATAACAAGGCTCCTCAAATCTTTGATAGTGGCAACTTAAGACATAATATACGGTTCGGTTATGAAACTAACATTAGTTTCATAACCGAACCCTATATGGCTAAGGTTAATTTATTCTGCTCTAAGATTCGCTAATTATTACTGTTCTACTACCTACCAGTAGCCCACCAATAACATCTTTGGGGTGTAACTGTAGGAAGACATCAGAACTAAAAGAAACATAGCTTTGGACTAGCCAATTACAAAGATTAAACTTTTCCACTCCCATCTGTAGATCAGTTACCCCTTATTGAGTCAAATCCGGCAGTTATAAGTTATTTCAGCAATATTTTTTAGCTACTCCAGCCTTCCCTTCTTTACGCACTGCACCCCTGCGAATGTCTCAGATGATCAGGTTTAATTGAGATATTAACTCTCAACATCGCTTATTTCCAGCCGAAACCCGTCGCTATCCTCAAAATCACGATCCTGCTAGACCACGCTTATCACCCTGAACATCTTACAGAGGCACTAAAGTATAAATCAAGCTGTCAACGATGATCTAAATTAATTTTTGCTGCGTTGATAGAAAAGATTTCAAAAAAAATCATGGGGGCTGTATGGGGGCTATATGTACCCCAAAGCAGTTTAGGGGCTTGAGCAAAATTTGACTCCCACATGGGGGCTACATGGGGGCTACATGGGGTACATTCGATTGAGTGAGGTTTTACCCCACTTAGCCCCCAAGAGGTTATGATATTTTTTTGACGCTGAAGAAAAAAAGAGTAGTTATTTTATTCATCTCTTCTCTGCTCCCCACTTCACCTCAACAGATAACTTTCACAAATCAAAATCTATTACCTTTCTCTCTATGTCTAACATTCACACCTTGCAAAAAATTTTTCCTGCTGGCTTTGACAACGGTTATGGAAGCCTAAAACTTTTAGTCGATGGCTTTGAAGTTGTTCGTGTGCCCAGCTATATAAGCAATGCCGAGATGGAAGACGTACCTGGGAGGGTCGTTTTTAACGGTAGTGCTTACACAGTTGGAGAATCAGCTTTTCGTACAGGAAATTATTTTGACCGAAACACTGATAACAATGAAAACAAAGTCAATAATGCACTGTTGACATTATTCGGTGCATTGGCACATCTTCCACACCGTAAGGCTTGGCATTTAAAATTAGTCGTTAGCTTACATGATGTTGGTCTAGCTGACGAATTGCAAAAAGTACTAAACGGAGAATATCAGCCAATACTTGCTGGCAAACAATCAGACGTGAAGATAGAAGTCCTGAAAGTTGTGCTAGAGGGGATGGGTGCATTGTTTGGGCATCAACTACCGAAAAAATTAACTATTTTAGATTTTGGCAATGGCACAACTCTGTATTCTCGTTACAACCAAGGGAAACGAGAAGTTCACACCGCCTACCCCACTGGCGTAGAAGTTCTCATCAATGATATTTCCCAAAAGATGAAGCATTTAAATGGCGGAAAAATTGGGGATGCATCCAAAATCCGATTTTGTCTGGAAATGGGGCATACTCGGTACAGCCGGGACATTGATATCAAAGATGTTTACAGCGCTTGCTTAAAAGATTGGTATGAAAAATACTTGAAGAAAGTGGTGAATTTGACACTTGATGCCAAGCACCAAGGGGATGAAATCTGGGCGATTGGTGGAGGCTGCCTGTTACCAGGATTTAAGAAGCTTTTAGAGAAAAACGGGTTCAAAATACTGGACAACCCGGTAGAAGCTAATGTCTTTGGGCTTTTAGAGATGGCAAAAGCCATCAGCAGCAAGAATTCGCCTACTACATCTCTTAAATGATCACAATGACAGATAAAGAAGACTTAGCTCCGATAAAAATTCGGCTTAAAGAAAACTATCGAGAACGCATATTTGCAGAGTCCCAACAACTAGGTAAAAGTTACCTGGAGACGCTTTACTTTATTATTGATTGCTATTTTGTTTTCATCAAGGCTGGATTAGCCACAAAACAAGTAGCTTTCACGCCGATTACTACTGACGAGAACAGATTTCAGCCGCCGACTGAAGAGCCATCTATTATTGAAAAGCAAGAAAATTTGGATGACCAAACCTTCATTCTTGATTTTGAGTTGTAAGGGAAGTATGGGACTGCTGCCTCTATAGTGCGTAAATCAAGCGATCGCACAAGAACACATCGCTTTCTTTTGCATAAAGAAGATAATTCTAGCACCTCTGTTTGCTAAAGTAATTCTAAGGCGCGTGAATTTCCGAACAATCCAGAGACATCACAACAATGAGAATACTTCATGGCACCTGGATACCAAACGAGGAAACTGACTTTATCCAGTCAGGGTCTTTTTACTTGTGGGTAGAAACTCAATTATCTCAAAAAAGTCACACCAATAGTCAACAAATTCATCCGGGACACTTGGTAGAATCCGAATTAATCGCCTTTTTAGTAGAAGAATTGGGAATTAAAGAAGACAATACTAAATTTTCCCAACGCATATCTCCTAAATACTTTGCCTTACCAACCACCAATAATCAGCCCCTACCCTCACCAGAATTAACCAAATATTTAGAAATTGAGTTGACTGATAGCTATGAAGAATTCCAATATTGGCAGATTGATTGTTATGAAACAGTAGTGTCTACCAAAAACGTCACCGCACTTAATATTATTAAACTACTTAAAGATATCCATTTTTTAGCAATATATAATGCGGAGAAGTTTCAAATTGGTTCAGATTTATTATTTTGGTATCATTATACTCAAAGTTTTAAACAAGTAATCCTCAAAGACCAATTTATTCCCGCACTAAAATATCGACAGTTATCATCGGAAAATCCGAAGAAAAAAGGCAAAAGCAAGACTGATAAAGCAGCATTTGAAATTTATGCCACCTGGGAAATTATTTCCGAACAATATGAAGCAAATATTCTTAAATATATTGAATATATGCCACTAATATGTGTGGCAGGTAAAGCAACAGTTAGCTATCCTATTGAGTTTTTTGATCAAGAAACACTATTGCGTCACTTTTCCGAATATGTACTTCACGATTTAGTAACTCACACCCCATCTACAGCCGCTTTTGACAAACAAATTGCTGATTCTCTAATTGAATCTTGCTTTTATCCTCGTCAGCATAACCCACTCACAACAAATACTGCCCTTGAGGAATATCAGCAATGGTTGGTATGGAAAACCAAAATTACTCGTACTCAATCTGATTCACCTTTTCATCTGTGCTTCCAGTTACATTCTCCTGATAATGAACAAATAGACAATTGGCAAATTCAATTTCTAGTAGCCAGTAAACAAGATCCATCCTTGAAGTTAGCGTTAGCAGACTACTGGACAATGAATCAATTTTCCAAAGCTGCTGTACATAAAGATTTTGGTAAAGATTTTGAAACAAATTTGCTGCTGAATCTGGGTTATGCAGCCAGGATGTATCCCAAACTCTGGCTTGGGTTGGAAACAGCGAGTCCAATCGCAATGCAACTTAGCTTAGATGAAGCATTTGACTTCCTGACTGAAAGTGCTTGGGTACTGGAAGACTCAGGATTCAAAGTAATTGTACCTGCTTGGTATACTCCCACTGGTCGTCGTCGCGCCAAAATTCGTCTCAAAGCATCGGGTAGCAAACTTGCTGCAACGAAAGGGGAAACAAAAAGCTATTTCGGCTTAGACTCACTGGTGGAGTATCAGTATGAGTTAGCGATTGGGGAGCAAACTGTCACACCTCTTGAATGGGAACAACTGATTAATGCTAAAACTCCCCTAGTGCATTTTCGCGGTCAATGGATGGAATTAGACCGGGATAAAATGCAGCAGTTACTCGAATTTTGGCAGTCCCACGGTAACGAACAACCCCAGACGACCTTACTGGAGTTTCTACAATGCAGTGCTGAATTGGGGTCAGAATGGGAAATTGAACATGATGAAGCTTTGTCAGAGATGATCGCAAAGCTACAAGATAAAAGTCGCCTAGAACCAATTTCTGAACTTGATAATCTGCAAGGCACACTCCGAGAATATCAAAAACGTGGTGTTTCCTGGCTACAATATCTGGAAAATTTGGGATTAAATGGCTGTTTGGCAGACGATATGGGTTTAGGTAAATCCGTGCAGGTGATTGCCAGATTAGTGCAAGAGAAGGAGTTACATGAAGCTCTGAAAGTAGGAGAAAAGATTAATTCTTTATCTGCCTTACCGACACTATTAATTGCCCCGACTTCTGTTGTTGGCAACTGGCAGAAGGAAATTGCCAAATTTGCACCTCATTTAAAAACTATGGTGCATCATGGTAGCACTAGGCTGCAAAATCTAGCTGATTTTAAAGCTGCTTGTCAACAAAACGATGTGATAATTAGTTCTTTTACTTTAGTCCGCAAAGATGAAAAGTTATTGAGCAGCATCGAGTGGCAACGTTTAGTACTGGATGAGGCACAAAATATTAAAAATCCGAAAGCTACCCAAACTAAAGCTATTTTAAAATTAAGAGCTAAACATCGGCTGGCATTAACAGGAACTCCTGTAGAAAACCGCTTACTGGATTTGTGGTCAATTTTTAACTTTCTCAATCCTGGTTACTTGGGTAAAGAA
The DNA here is from genome assembly GCF_009873495.1 of Nostoc sp. ATCC 53789. Classification (GTDB taxonomy): domain Bacteria; phylum Cyanobacteriota; class Cyanobacteriia; order Cyanobacteriales; family Nostocaceae; genus Nostoc; species Nostoc muscorum_A. The sequence continues at coordinate 227,030 of NZ_CP046704.1, forward strand.
GCCCAGTTTCGGAAAATATTTGAGATTCCGATTCAAAAAGACAACGACCGTGTGAAATCTGCCACCTTGAAAAAACTGGTAGAACCTCTAATTCTGCGAAGGTTAAAAACTGACCAATCTATTATTAATGATTTGCCAGATAAAGTTGAGCAAAAACTCTACACCAACCTGACCAAAGAGCAAGCATCGCTTTATGAAGTGGTGGTACTAGATGTAGAAAAACAATTGCAATCAGCAGAGGGAATTCAACGCAAAGGATTGATTCTTTCAACCCTAATGAAATTGAAGCAGATTTGTAATCATCCAGCCCAATTTCTCCAAGATGGGAGCGATTTTTCACCACTGCGTTCGCACAAACTCAGTCGGTTAGCAGAGATGGTTGAGGAGGCAGTTGATGAAGGAGAAAGTTTACTCATTTTTAGTCAATTTACGGAAGTGGGTGAAAAAATTGAAAAACATCTCAAACATCGTCTGCATTGCAATACTTACTATTTGCATGGTGGCACTAGTCGCCCACGTCGAGAACAAATGATTACCGAATTTCAAGACCCAAATACAGAACCATCGGTTTTTATCCTTTCCTTGAAAGCAGGGGGCGTAGGTATCACCCTCACGAAAGCCAACCATGTCTTTCACTTTGACCGTTGGTGGAACCCAGCAGTTGAAGACCAAGCAACTGACCGTGCTTTCCGTATTGGTCAAAAAAAGAATGTCTTTGTGCATAAATTTGTTGCCATTGGAACTCTAGAAGAGAGAATTGACCAAATGATTGAGGATAAGAAAAAACTCTCTAATGCTGTTGTTGGTAGCGATGAATCTTGGCTCACCGAATTAGATAATGAAGCCTTTAAGCGGTTGATTTCATTGAACAAGAGTGCAATTTTGGAGTAGATATTATGGCTAAATTTAGTCGGACTTGGTGGGGCGATCGCTTTATTCAAGCACTAGAAGCTTTTACAGATGATAACCGACTCAAAAGAGGACGCTCTTATGCTAGCGGTGGTAAAGTCAAAAGCTTTGAGATTGACTTAAATAAAATTACTGCCAAAGTCAGAGGCTCAGTTAATCCCTATTTTGGAGTCTACAAAGAACCAACTTATAATATAGAGATTCAGATTACACCTATTGCTAGAACCCATTGGAATGAAGCTATCCAAAAGCTTTCTTCTAAAGCCAGCATCATTTCTCGATTGCTACTAAATGAAGTCCCAGAAAATATTGAAGATACTTTCTCTCATTTGGGACTACATTTATTGCCCCATAGTAGTAAGGATTTCAAAACTAAATGCTCTTGCCCAGATTATGCTAATCCCTGTAAGCACATTGCTGGAGTTTACTATTTAGTAGCTTCTCAATTAGATAATAATCCCTGGTTGTTATTTGAATTACGGGGATTATCGAAAGCAGAACTTCAAGCCAAATTAGCTGATTCTCCTTTGGGAAAAGCTCTATCTGAGGAACTGAATACTAAGGAAATTCCTTTAGAACTTTCTAATTCGCTGTACTCTAAGCTAGAAAAACAATCTCTTAAGCAAATGCCAAATGCCAGAGAATTTTGGTTAGGTACAAAGCGATTACCACAAACTATTGAAGTGGCGACTCCAAGTAGTATCTGTGCAATTTTGATTAAGAAACAAGGGGATTTTCCTGATTTCTGGCACAATGATGCTTCCTTTATTGAAACAATGGAAGAACTGTATCAGCGAGTCAAAACCAAAAATCATCAGTTCTGATTTCAGCGCTGATAACGACATCGTAAAGTAATTTCTTTTTAGATGCTAATTGCCGTTATAATTTTTTACCTTGAAAAAGCATACGCACATATTTTATGCCTTGAAAAACTCCACTTCTGAAGACGTATTTAATAATGGATTTATTTGACCAGCATCTTGCAAAAATAACTGAAGAATCAGCACCCCTAGCGGCTCGGATGCGTCCACGGACACTTGATGAATTTATTGGTCAAGAGCATATTATCGGGCAATGAGATAGTAGTTTAATTATTATTGAATAATATTTGAAAATCCTAACGTAACAGGATTATTCAAAAACTCCTGCTCTTTCAATAATAAACCATTCATGATATAAAACTGCTAAAAAAAATTCCTCTCCCTTCAAGCGATCGCATACCGCCATAAATCCAGAGAAAAAAGGATCATCTTCATAGGTAGTATCAGACAGAAAAACAGTTACAGAGTTGTTATCTATACTCCAGATACACCGAATTATGGTGATATTAGAATGATGTGATTTATCTACAGGTAATAATATCGGGCATCCTTGAACTGACAAAAAGTCTGGCTGTTCATATCTGAGAACTGATTCCCAATCCTCTGGCCCTTCATGTTTCTCAATAATCCTATCCCATCTAACTGCCTTAATTTTTTCTAGGCTTTCTGCTGATAAGTCTGATAATTTCATAGCTTGTATCTCATGAAGTCTGTTTTAATAGCTAATATACATAAATCAGATTATCATCTCTTTATTCTAGTGGATTGCAGAGATATTTAGTATATGCGATACTGAGCTTTAGTAAAAATCTTAACCTGAAAATAGAATGATTGTTATGAAAGTTAAAGATAAATATTATGATTGACCACGACCGCCTTTTCAAAGAATTATTATCTACGTTTTTTATTGATTTTCTTGATTTGTTTCTACCTCAAGTAGCCAGCCAAATAGATCGTAATTCCATCCAGCTTTTACCCCAAGAAGTATTTAATGATGTCACTTCTGGCGAAAAGAAGGAAATTGATTTACTGGCGCAGGTGCGTTATCAACAGCAAGATACTTGTTTTCTAATTCATGTTGAAAACCAGTCTTACACTGAAACAGCCTTTGCAAAGCGGATGTTTAAATATTTTGCGCGCCTACATGAAAAGTATGATTTACCGATTTACCCAGTTGTAATTTTTTCTTTTGATGAACCCAAACGCGCCGAACCCCAAAATTATCGCGTCACCTTTGGAGATTTAAAAGTGCTGGAATTTCAGTTTGTAGCAATCCAGTTGAATCGTTTAAGTTGGCGCGATTTTCTCACGCAGCCAAATCCGGTGGCGGCAGCATTAATGTCAAAGATGAATATTTCCAAGCAAGAACGTCCACAGGTGAAGGCGGAATGTTTGCGGCTGCTGGCGACCTTAAAATTAGACCCAGCAAGAATGCAACTAATTTCTGGGTTCGTTGATACGTATTTGAGGCTCGACGATACTGAGAAACAGGTCTTTCAAGCGGCAATCAGTACAATGGGATTAGATGAACAGGAGGAAATTATGGAGATTGTTACAAGTTGGCAACAGGAAGGCGCTCAAAAAACAAGAGAAGAGATTGCATTAAATTTACTCAAAAGAGGAATGATTGTGCAAGAAATCTCACAAGTCACGGGTTTAAGTCTTGAACAAGTTCAGCAGTTACAAGCTCTTCTTTCTCAAGAAAATTAATGTCAGTTGTACAGATGGGTGAACAAGAAAATGAGTGCGATTATCCTGACAACGAATCGCACCCAAAATCTTATTCAAACCACAACAGAATTAACAGACTCTTTATACGAAAAACCCCAGTAAGGGCAAAAGCGAATTTTAACAGACTTAATCGGTTCATTACAGCACAAAGTTACTCTTCCTCATCCTCATAATCTGCATAATCTGCATAGTCTTGACCGTGTTTTTCGTACCACAAACGTTCTTCCTTTTGAGCCGCCTCTCGCTGTATCCTTTTCCGTTCTGCCATCTCTGCTTCTAAACGTTCTTGCTCTAATTTCTCCTTCTCAATTCTTTCTTTCAAAAGCCTTTCTCGCTCTTGGGTTTCTTGTTCTACCCTCTCCCTCTCAAGTTTGATTAATCGCTGCTCAACTCGTCCACAGTAAAAATCTAATGCTTTACCCGTCGCCGCTCCGGTAACTGTACCACCCATTAGAAAGATGAGTCCGGTATTAAGCCTTCAATCGGGCTACCACTCCATTGCAAACTTTTTTGATTGAACCACACCAGCACAGAGAAGACAGAAATTCCAACTACCGTATTGATCAGCGCAAAAATTCTCGGTGTCATCTCAGTCTGTCGCAGGATCAGCCACTGTCCCAGCCAAAGTATTGCACCAACAATCACCGCAGTGATCGCACTCATCGCAGCATTATCTGGATATTTGAACGGATCTAGTGCCATGTTAATAATCAATGGCACAAATATCAGCGCACAGAGCAAAAAGCCAATGAATAAGCCAGCAACACTTATCAGGCTCCAGTAGCGACCGAGATAACCAAGGCGGAATTCCAGTATCCACTCTTGTACGGGAAGCATTGTAATGTAAAACGCGATTCCTGCACTGACGTAATCGAGCATTGGCAGTTGTTTTACCTTTGTATCTAGCATATTTGGCATAACTGTGCCAAAACAGGTAAGAAAGATGCTAACCTAAGACGGATTGAAGCAATAATTGATTACTGAAAGGTTTCTCGCTTCCTGCGATCGCAATTTTTAAGCTACGGCAGCATTTGGAAGTTGCAAGGTAATAGAAGTTGAAAGCCTTCTCCATTGTGGTTTTAAGCAAGTTGAAATTTTCTTGCTTACTTTTGTTTCTTACTCAGACTTTATAACCTAAACAATATCTTTTCTGTTGGCAATCCACTTCATGGGCTTGTTAACTATCAATCCACAGTTGAGCAAAACGTTCAGCCGTCCATCCAATAATATCTGATACCTGCCCATCACCAATTTCTACGATTCGCTTAGTACCATCTCTACGCTCTATCACATCAACAGAGAAAAACTGGCTCTCAATTCGCTTGGCACACTCAAAGACAATCTCTGGAATTTCTTCATTTATCATCTGCCTCTCCATCCAATTTCAGGCGGAACAAGCCCTGTGAGCGTTCGCTGTTTTTGGGCTACTCCGTACAACGATTGTCAATCCGTGCAGTATCCCAAACGAGTGTGCCTGACTTTTCATCATCTAAACCCCGCTTGATAAACACAACATTTTCCTGCTGGTCTGTATAAGCTACCCCTGTTGTTCTTCATAGCTTGATTCTCTTTTTCATTGCTGAAAAGGGCTATTTTAGGATAAATCTATCTTTGTATGTCTATTTGTTGTGTTTGAGATTTAGCTAGTATTTTATCAATTTGAGTATTAGCATCCTCAAAAGTTTGCAATATCTGTGGAGTTACTTTATTAGTCTGCACCTTGCCAGATTGTAAGTTTAAAATTACCTCCCCATTTTTCTGCGAAATAGTTAAATCTCTCTGCTGGGTATTGAAAGCCAAGTCATAAATTTTTCCTTGAACTTGAGTGGCATTTTCATTAGACTTACCCCAGATCATGCCAATCCTTTGAGCAATTTGAGTCAGCCGACTGATTCTTTCAAGCTCAAATGTATCTTGATTCATTACTGTCAACGCTTCGGCTGATAATTGCTCACCAGCTTTAAATTGATTGGCAACTTCCACAATGCGTTTTTTGTAATTCTCCGACTTCCCTAACTTATCTGCGGTATTGTACCAATTTCTCAAGTCATCAATGGTAACTGATTGAGGTTGGACTTCTTGGTTGGGTGCGGCTCTGTTTTGTAGTTCAGGAAACGGGACTATAAAACCCTCCACATAATCCCCCAATGGCTCTAGATGTAGTCCCCAGACCTGCCCTTTGCCTGTGAACAATTCTGGTAATGCTTTGGGTGAGTGCTTTTCCATGTCAGCCCATTGCTGTTGATAAACAGGGTCAGCAATCATATCAGGTGTGATTCGATACTGCTTACCCACTCGAAAGGCGACTTGCTTATCAATGCCTGTCGCCAGAGCAATATCGCCTTCCTTAAGCCCATACTGTTTGTAAGGCTCTTTAGCTCTAGTAGTGTGAGTTCTGCCATATCCGCGCATGGCATCAATGCAAGTATTTACAGGTAGTGGGTTCGGCTCACCATGCATCATTAAAGGGTAGTTCATCGGAATCGGTTTGCCTTTGATGACAGGAGAGGCGACGGCGAGATTTTGAACCTCTTGATTTGGGTGGAATTGAGCGCTTTGTTGAGGTGGGGACAATGCTGATTGAGATGGAGGTTTCAAAAACTGTGGTCGTGTGGCGAGGGAATTAACTCTTTGTTGATAGTCACTATCCGTTTCAATAATTGCCCCAAATTTCTTGGTCATGTTCTCCAAAGTTTTGGCAGGGATGGAGCTATCAACCAAGTTAAATACCGCTAGACCTTTTTTAGTTTCCCTGATCACATCTTCTATTGGTACTTGCTGACATTCAACTTTTTGAGCAGTTAACCATTTAGTCACAGTCTCAGCTTTCTGGTTGTCAACAGCCAGACCCATGACTCCAAGTTTTTTGTTTGATTGGGTAGAAAATAAGAAAGTAGGACGCTCTTTAATCTGATGTAGAATTTTTGCACTACTATCAATCATATATAGTTGTTGAGGGTTAACTGATTGAGTCCCAAAAGCCTGAAATTCCTTCGTCCACTTCTGAGGATATTCAACGGTATTAGGGTCAATTTGAGCGCAAACAACAGAAAAATTACTTTCAATGATTGCAGGCGCGAGTGTAAGCTGTCCGGTTTTGAGCAATCCAAGTTGTCTGAGCGCGTCTTTGTCTTTTTTGAAGTGCAATACCCCCAAGGGTTCACCATTCAAAAACACAGCATCTCTAGTTTTAGAAGCTGAGGTTTCGATACTCAGTTTTCGGTAATCTTGATCATTGAATGTCTGACCAGAAAAATCATAAAAGTTAATTTTATTAATTTTGAGGAGATTCCCATTGGGAGATTCACCCAGGACAAAAGCTTGATCTCCAGTTTCGGAGATTGACGTGAGCTTTAATTTTAGGGGATTACCATTTTTCAGGTAATCAATTTGTTTTAACTGTTGAAGGGAATCGTTGTCTAACTCGCCCAGAGTCAAAGCATCTAATTTAATTTTTACTGTTTTGTCAGTCATCGGCACAGTGCCAAATTCCAAGTTGACCGGTTCGGCGTTAAAAACAAGCCCTGCATAAGAGAAGTTCTTGAGTTCACGGATAGTAATTTCAACCGGCTCAAATCCTAGCAGTCCAATAGTTGCTGATGCTGTGGCAGGTTCTACCCCAACCATACAAGAGAGCGCTTTCGTTCCAATGGGAAGCTGTGCGGTTCTGGTTTCGAGCATGGCGAATTCCTTATATTCGCCGTCACTATCCTGGACAAACATTAGCCTGGAAACATGGCGCTCATGTCCGACTGGGTGGTGACTAGCTCTAATTTCTATCGGGTGTTTTTCGGTGGGATTCCAGTCTCGACCCAAAAATTGATTCGCTTCATTATTCAGTGTGACTAACTTCGGTTCAGTAAATTGCAATTTATCTAAGCGAGAGATAATCTCATTGGGGAAAGCAGCGAAGGCGAAATTAGAAACTTTTTTAGCGATCGCTTGGGGGTTTGCGTTTTCTTTTCTTGCAACTTCAAGTTCATCCTGGCGAGATGCACAGATGTTCCAAGCGGCGGCGGATAGAGCAAGTTTTTCTGACTCTGGGATCTTCGCATAAAATGCGAGAGCCGCCTCTTGTGCCTTGTCGAAAAGTAATTTAGTTTGGCTTCTAGTAAGTTCTGGTTTTAGTTCTAGGAGTTTAGCTCCCTGCATGGCCATCCCCACCTTGAGGTTGTGGTCAGTCACAGATTGTTGGCTAACTGTCCCCAGGTTGCGGTAAGCGGGTTTTCCATCTTTCCCAACCTCGCCATCTATCTGTGCAACTGCTAATAATTTATGAGGGCGTTCTTTAGTTCGCCATTTCTCTGGTATTTCGTCTAGGCGAATGTTCAACGTTTGGGCTTTCCAAATCAGAGGATGTTCGTAATGGGTGAGATTGGTAATTTCGAGTTGGCAAGACTGTGGAGTTTGGATGATTGCTGATGGCCCTTTCTCGGTTTCCCGCCGTCGCTCCATACGTACCGCAGCGTTGAACTTCAGATCAAATTCGTATTTGGCGGCGATCGCTGCAAATTTCTGCTGTGGTGTAAATTCTACTCCTTTGAATAAGTCTTTAAACTGGACTATGGGACGCGATTCTAACTGTGATTCTTGGAAATATTTATTAGTTTGGCTAATCAATAATTCTACTGGTGAGTAGCCCTTTGGTGTTATCCCCGTGTTTAAATAAACTGACGAAGATTTCTTATCTTTAATATAATTAACATCACGATACAAGTAGCGGCTGTTTTCCCGGATTTTATCCATCTCCGGTTTTTTAGCACTTTTGAATAAATCAACCGCTATTTGGTTTTGATAACATCCCTCACCAATCATTTCCCGGTACATCAGGCGGTTAACATCCATCGCCTGCTGAATAATTTCTGGCGTTCTGTTAGGATTCTCTGCTAGAGCTACAACAGATTGCATGAAAGGTTTGTACTCTGCTCTAATTGGTTTGGGCTTCTCGCCATATTCCTGTTCAAATAAACTTTGATAATGGCTAGAAACTTGGTCTAAATAAGTTGATTGTTGTTCGATAGTTCCGTAAGTTTTAAGTACCTCAATTTCCGATTCTAATGCCTCCAGTGCTGTCACTTGATTGTTGATTATGCCCACGCTGATGCTATCGCTCATGTGGATAGCGATTTTTTCAAATGGGGGCTGGGTTCCATCTTCCAAATAAAATGATTGTTTTTTGAGTTTAACTGTGGGCGAATAGGCGTTTTGGGGAAGATTTCTTCGCTCTGCCTCTGCTGTCAGATTAGGATATAAGCTAGCTCGTGCTACACCAATGCAGTCACCATCGTAGTCTCGTGCTTGGCGTTCTGATTCGGTTTCTGCTGGGTCAATAAAATCAACATCAACCAAGAGTGCTTCTAACTCTTTAATTCTGGCTTGTATGCGCTTGTGGTCTTCGTCATTGACTACAATTATGCCTTGCAAAGATTTACCATCTGGAGCAACACGATCTTCAACGTGTTTATTATTAGAAACACACAAACCATTGGAGTTGAGAAAAGGAGAACGGAAGTTAAGAATTTTTTCTTGCTCATCAAGCCAAGGGACACAAATTTCACCATTTTTGAGTTCCTTGGAAGGAATAATCATTGCTCGGTCAAAAGTAAGCGTTTTCCCAATAGCAATATCTCGCCACTCACTTTGTACAAAACGGTTTAATTCCTGTTTGACTTTCTCAGTTTCTAAAAGCTGCTGATGCCCTAGTAAATCAGCTTTAATGAGTTTGTACATAAACAAGTCATCTTTAGTATTCTCGTCATCTAATTCCTCATCTGTATCTAAATCGTCATTTTTTCCTAAGTTTTTAACATCTATTTCTTGATTTGTGACCTCTCCTATTTTTAATTTACTTTGGTTCAATGATTCTTTGCGTTTTTCGTATCTTTCACAATAGCAAGCAGCAACAATTCTTGGGTCATCTTGAATAGAGGCTAATCTTTGGGCTTGTACCTCTAGTTCCTCGACAAAATCTTTAAGCCCATGAGGGAAAGATGCCAATAGTTGGGAAATAGACATCTGACCTTGTTGAGATTGTGCTTTTTCAGCTAACCAAATATTTTGCTGATATAATCCTGGTTTAATCTGCGGTTTAGTAGCGCCTTTGGGTTTATCCTTGTCAGTTCCCTTAAAACTACTCACAGGGAGAATTATGTCTATTTTTGGTTTGCTCTTGGGATCTGCATATTCTATTTCATCTAAGTTGTATGGTCGGAGTGTTCCTTTGCCAAAACGATATTTAGTAGTATCTTCTCCAACTCCATCCACCCAACCAAACCGATGCTGAATTACACGATAGCTTTTATCTGCTTGGGATTCTCTTAAGGTTACTTTGTCATAAAGTTGTGTTGAAATCTGCCCATAGCAATCGCCAACTAATTTATATGCCAAATCATTTGATAATATCCCTCCATTTTCACCCCCGTTCTCAGTAGAATCATCTACTACCAAAATGTTTAGCTTTTCGTGAATCGCATTTTTACAAGCCCCAAGGAAGATGGAACCATAAGCCCCACGGTCTTTACTATCTGGACAAATTTTTTGAATCGTTTCTAAACATTCTTTTTCTCCATAAAGTAAGCGAGTTTTTGAAGATAATAGTAAAAGGTGTCCATCTGGATGATTTTTTAAGTCTTCGTCTGTACTGTATTCATCTGAATATCCAAATGAGAATTTTTTATCAGGAAAGTAAAATTCCAGTAAAGTGTTACTGAGCTTTTCAGTTAAAATAGTTTTACGCTCATCTGTATAAATCCATTGATTAAGCCTGGGATCAAAATGTTTAATTTCCAGAGTCATGGTTTTAAGAATTTCATGAAACTTGGTTAATATCTTGAGAGGTTTGTATGTCGAGAATTAAGCGTTGGATAAATATGCATAAGAAAGAATTCAATGCAGATGGAACTTTAAAAGATGAAGTAAGACAACAGAAATTATCTCTTGGCGCACATCCAGAAGCAGTCGATGACTACGCTCGTAGAGTAAAAGCAAGATACGACGAGTGGAAGCACCTGGACGAGACTGATCCAGAGCCGTGGCCAATCTACACAGCCTACGATTTCTTCACTGAACAAGAGAAAAAGGAGTTTAACCCAGATGGTTCTCTCCGACCTGAATATGTAGAATATGCTCAGAAAATTGGCATCAGTGAAAGTGCGCTAGAGCAGCTTGAGTGGCGTAAGAAAATGGAGGTTGATCATTATAATAAAATGTCTGCCTCACACGTAGAACAAGGCATCAACTTTGGTGAATGGTTGATGGAAGGGAGGATTGGAAACAGCACAACATACGTTCAACGTCGGCAGCAGATGGAGCAAGACCTGCGTAACTTTGAGGATGTTGACAGTCTACCTTTCGACAAGGACACAGCATTTTAGTTAGCAAATTGAGTAATAGGGAGATTTCGCTCTATTTCTAATTTCCTAACACCTAAATTTGCTTGGGCAACGTGATGCTAAGTTTTTTAGCAAACAATATCAGTAGTAAATTTACCCCAAACCTCGTGATTAAATTCATTGATTTGGGGTGAATTTTTGATGATAAAAACCGTTAGAAAATGCAATCATTCCTAAGATGACAAAGGCTCTAATAATTAATATGTACAGTGAATTGAATACCGAGCGTTCTCTGACTACTTCAGCCCACATTACTTTCAGTTGTTCTTCAGTTGTCTGCTGGGCGAAAAAGCGAATTGTTTGCTTAATTGGCTTGCCGTTCTATAGTTGGAGGGATTACCCCAGACGAGCGCACAACTGACTTGTTGGAAGCGGCGGCAAGGAACGCAAACATCCCTAAAATAGCAAAAGACGTAATAATCACTTGCTGTACGGATGCAAAGACCGACTTTTCTTTCTCCTTTTGGACAGTAATGCGATTGAGATTCTGTTGAAATGCCGAGAAATACAAATAATTCAACACTTGCTTACACAAGGTAGGGTCTTCACCTATCTGTACTTTCTGGCACAGGAGAATTTCTAGATGCTCTCGGCGGCGATCGCTTGTAGATAAATCGCGCTCATCCCACAGTTTTGCCTGGGTTGTATCTAAAGGTCTATTAATACCTAATATAGTCATACTATGGCCTCACTTGATTTAGGAGTTAGTTGAGAAAACAGGTGTAATCGATTACGTCAATTACACCCTAGTGTGCTTTTTGAAAAATGGAACTCGTATCTAACTTAAGAAGTTTAAATATGCTTTCAAAAAAGAACTAGCTACGTTAGTACTGAAAAAATCGGTACTAGAGTAACTAGTAAACTTAGCGAGTTTATGCTATATTTTCCATTCCAAATCTGGTTGTAGAGATGAGGATAGAACCTGTGCTTTCGATGATGATAGAGGTGTATCCGCCTCCAACGGGTTCGTTTGATCCTGAAATAATTCTTGTGCCAGAGTCCGCCCATAGTCGTCAATGTCACTACTCAAAAAATACTCTAAAACCTGCGGTGACGCACCATCAATTGCTGCTTGTGCTAGTAGAGATTTGATGAATTGGGGAGATGCTTCACTATCAGCTAGTACCTTCAAGGTTTGCTCGGCATCTTGGATGGTCATTCTGGAGATATCTTTAACTCCAACTTCGTCCCAGACATCGCCAAAATACTGTCGATATTGCTGATTGAAGTCTTGCTCTTGGGCAAATCGTGATAATTCTTGTACCTGCAAATGTGTCGTTTTAGCCATCTTAATTTGCCAATGTTAATTGTTCACGCTTGTTAGTGTTAGAGCGATCGCACTTTCAGATGAGGAAAGGTGCAAGTTGAAGCATATCTCTTACCAAGAGAGGCTTTTACGATGTTAGACAGAATATCTGTCTAACATCAAGTGCAAGAGATGAGCTACACTCTATTGATAGAAGTGAGATGATTAACTGCTGGAGAATAAGAATCTGGTACTAATTTCTGTTTGCGCTCATAGCAAAAATTTTCATCCAGCATTCTCACATAACTAATATGAGTTGCCCAAACATCAGCCAGTCGCTCACCCAAGCCAACAGTATCTAACGATTTGGGAATAACTACTCCACCATTCCAAACGATAGGGATGCTTTCTGTTTGAAAATATTGTGTCAGTTCTCGACGCACAAACTCACCAGTACCACCACAGATGAGAACTTCGTCTAATGGTACATGGTTTTTCACCCAGCGCAGCAATGCTCGACAGTATTCATCCCGAATCACTTCTAAAACTGATTTAAACAACTCTAAATCCGAGTTAATTCCTGATGATGTATTCCTACGTGACAAATTTCGTAATGCAGTGAAATTACCTTTACTTGCTTCCACTAAAGCCGCCGCTATACACGGATCATCTTTCGATAGTCCTACGCTAGTACGTTCGACAAACTTTTGTAACACCCAATTCATCCCCAAGTCTGTCGATTCTTTCTTTGCTACTTTCCCTTTTTCTGAAAGGGTAAAACTAGCATTACGATGACCCAGCATTAACAATCCTATATTTTTTTGAGAAAATACATTCCCTAGAGCGCGATTTCTGTAAGAAATAATACCTGTTCCTTCAGGAAGATTTTTGAAGCTATTGACCTTAATTTTCATTCTTCCCGTTGGCGTTATTACTCCTTGCCTATAGTTCAAGACAAACTTTTTAGCCAAATCTTGTACATTCTTCTCTTCTCCAGGTGGTAGCAAAATCTGGAGAAACATTTCGTGAATATCTACATTTATTTGACGTTTAGCTAGCCACAACAAACCAGCAACCTTTGATAAGGCATAGTCAGACTTCAAATCTTGCAGTGCCGCAGTTCCAGCAAACTCTCTTTTTGCAATACTCCCTAATACACAATATTCCTGACCAATTCTCACCCAAGCGCTATCATCAGGCAGCGCATCTACAGTTAAATGTTTGGTTGAACCCTCTCCCACATCGGCAACTTCTGGACTCATCCACAATGCAAATGGCACTCCCGCCGGATAAATCTGAGCGATCGCTTTGGTTGAACTACCCCCCAAGTCTGCCGTCAGTATAAACTGTACGACTTGGCTTGATTTGTCCTGATTAGTATTTGTAGTTGTCATAAATTTTTATTACCGTTTGTTTCGTCAAATCCCAACAATTGAGTAGCCATTAATAAGTCTGGTGTCATTTTCAAGTCCATTAATCCCAAATCATCATCAGATAATAAGGATTCTTCCTGCTGACTTGTTTGCTCTAGTTCCTCTTGTTCTTCTTTCTCTTTGCGAATCACATTTGTTGAGATTGGCAAGCTTTTTTCTAAAATCGGTGATTTGTTCTGCTCTATTTGTTGTGGTGGCAAAATCGCACTACTATCTACTTCAAAAGAATTAGAAACCTTTTGCATTAAAATTCTAATCTTTACTAGCTTTCCTTCCAATTCCCCAATACTCGACAAGCAAGCTTCAATAAATTCCTCTTTACTTACCTTTCCCACTAATGCTTCTATTAGCCAGTAACTTGTCACTGCTTCCATTGTCAGTTCACCTGCCGACTTTTTTGAGCGATGATTCACCAAGTATTCAATAGTTCTTCCATCCCAAGAATCATGTCTCCGTTTTACTCTTGGCAGTTCAACGTCTTTGCTGACTTGTTTGTTCATTTTAAAAATCAGTACAATTGTCTTATTGTTTACATTTGCAATACTTGATACAAAAATGAGTATTGCGGGTAGTCTAAATGAGTATTTAGGCGGAGAAATCCCCCTTTTTCTCTCAATTGCGTTTCCACTGTGTTTTCACTGCGTTGCGCTTTTTCCCTCATTTATGAGTATTCGTGCGTAATTCGTACCCAAATTATTCACCGCTTAGAATCAGGCGACTAAATGCCTGGGGTCTTTGCTATGTAAGCACTTGAGCTAGTTAGGTATTAGAGTTCCTTCAAAAAGTCTTTCAAGCCGCTAAAATAATCGTACTTACTACGACTATCTTCACTTTTTCGCATTTGAGCAATTTAGCTATTTTGGCGACTAGTCGCAATTGCTCCGATTTTGGGTAAATCAGCGTGATAACAAAATCATACCAAGTTTATCCAAGATGTGAAGCCATGAGCTACGCGATCGCGCGATTAAAAAAATTAAAGCGGGGTAATATATCAGGGAGTGCATCTCACACTGCACGAGAAAGAGAAACCCCGAATGCAGATCCCACTCAAAAAAATATTCGGTTCATCGGTAGCCTCAACCCAGAGGAACGACTAGAGGATTTAGTCTTAGCCAAGATAGGGGACTCGGAGCAGAAGCGGAAGATTCGCACTGATGCGGTGTACTGCGTGGAGTTACTGTTGAGTGCATCGCCCAGTTATTTCCGTCCCGACTGCCCCACTCAAGCTGGTTACTATGAACCCCAAAAGCTGGATAACTGGGTAGAAGCGACTCACCAGTGGTTAGCGGATGAATATGGCAATCGCATTGTCCGCGCCGAATTGCATTTAGATGAAGCCACGCCCCATATTCACGCTTATTTTGTCCCCCTTGATGATCAAGGGCAATTGCGCTGTAATCATTTCTTTGACGGGCGGCAGAAGATCCAACAATTTCAGGATTCGTACTACCAGACAATGCGGCTAATTGGACTAGAGCGGGGTATCAAGGGAAGTAGAGCGCAGCACCAGGACATCAAGGACTTTTACCGCATTGTGGAGGAGGGGCGCGATTTAGAAGTTGATGAGCTAAGTGCAGCGCAGTTGAAGGCTAAAGCTGCCGACCGAGACAGGGCGAATCAGCGTAAGGAAGAGATGGAAGCTACAGCCAAAGCTCTTGCACTTGACAATGAACAGTTACGGCGGCGGATAGAGCAATTGGAGCAAGATAATCAATCAATTAAAAAACTTACCGAATGGTCAACTGATTTAGCTTTGGATGATGTTGCTTGGGAGTTGGGGCTGTGGCGTAAAGGGAATGAATGGGTAGGAGGAAACCACATCATTAATATAGATGGCTCTAAATTTAGCGACCTTGCTTCCGGTTCTCATTTTGAAGGTAATGATGCAATTGATTTGGTGAAACACGTTAATCAATGCAACCAAACAACTGCGATCGCATGGATCGGGGAGCGATTTGGTGAAGTCGGCGCAAAACGTGCAGCGATGGCTCATGCTCAAAAAGTTGCGGCGGACATTATCCAAACTCAACCAGTACCGCAATTCACTCCACCGATTGAGGATAAAGCTAATTGGTCAGGTGTTGAACATTACCTAACTCAGAAACGAGGCATACCCTCTGATTGCGTACAAATGTTACATAACCAAGGACTAGTTTATGCCGACTCAAAAGCAAATGTAGTGTTTGTGATGCGGGATCTCAACGGAAAGACCAAAGGAGCATTTTTAGAAGGGGCAGTTAATAATTTCTCTGGTTATGAGTTAGGTACTGTTCGCCGTGATAGCTGGTTTTACTTTACTTTGGGGAAAAAGCCTAACGAACAAACTAGTACTGTCGTGCTGTCTTTTTCTCCCATTGATGCCATTTCAGTAGCCATGCTGGAATATCAGGTTAAAGGAATACCAGAAAACAGAACAGTTTACATGGCAGCAGATGACACTTCAAATTTACCTGTTGAAAGATTACGTAATGTGGCTCATGTACAGGTAGCTTTTAGTCAACCAACAGTGGCACGGGCTGTTAAAGAACTGCTGCCACACTCGACTCAACTCAAGTGCGAAAGTCGGGATTGGAATACGCAGTTAATCAATTTCTCCCATCAATTGCAACAACGGTACTCACAACAAAAACACGAGGAGTTAGAGCTATAGTTGCAAAAAAGTCAAGCTACTTTAGTACCGATTTTTTCAGTACCAAAGTAGCTAGTAAAGAGTTTTAGCTATCAATAATATTGGGGTGAAATTTAACTAAAGCCCTAATGAATAATGAGTTAATTAAACAAATATTTGGATTAATTAAGCTTAACAATAAGCTGATTGCTGTCGAGTCTCCATTGCAAGAGAGGGTCAGGCTGCTCATCAATCTCGCCAGTGAATGCGAACAATACAATATTAACTGTTACCTGTGGACGCTGGAGGATGATGCGCTACAGCAGTTATCTACTAATGAGGAGGGATTAAGTTTACAAAGAGTTGACCAGTATCAGGCGATCGCCAAGAATCGACGTGAACATTACTTTGAAATTCTGCGATTCTGGAAAACTACCCATTTACAAGGGATTCTCATACTAGAGGGCATATTCCCTTGGCTGGGAGAGTCTACCACTGACCCCGATTTCTTTCTGACTTCCGAGTGGATTAAGTCAGCCCTCATTAACCTGAAGCTGTACAATTGCCATGCTAACAAAGCAGCGATTCTCTTAGGGTCAAACGCCACCGTGTCATCTGACATTGCCCCCGAAGTTCCTACCATTGTGCAACAATTGCCAGCTATAGAGGAAATAAGCAGTTACTTAGCTCAAGTATTACCTGATTACAGCCGCAGCGATATTCATGCGACGGCGAACGCCGGCTTAGGCATGTACTTGGCAGACATTGACTATGGAATTAGACAGGCGATTGTAAATCATGAAATTACACCGGATGAGTTAGTGTCTCAACTGTCCGCTTACAAAATTGACCTATTTAAGCGAATTTATAATATTCAATTTCTCCAACCTCCAAGCACTCCTATCGGGGGGCTGGAACTGATGCAGCAAGCGTTTAAAACTTATAAGCGCCTTCTATCCTCATTGGCTAAAGCTTACAATCTTCGTTTACCCAAGGGGATTTTATTAATCGGCCCACCGGGAACAGGAAAATCTTACTCCGCTAAAGCAAGTTCTGCACAATTGGGGCTACCTCTGATTTCAGTAGAGTGGGGTAGTTTCCGCAGTTACGGTAATTTGGCTGAATATAAACTCAAGAGTTTACTCGCACTGGTAGACCGAATCAATCGTGTAATTTTATACCTTGATGACTTTGATAAGGGATTCGCCGGGGATGATGATTTATCTAAACGCCTCGCTGGTATGCTTTTGACCTGGATGCAAGAACGTACTAGTGAGGTTTTAATTATCGCTTCGGCTAACAATATTCAATGGCTACCACCAGAGCTAACCAGAAGTGGACGCTTTGACGAGATTTTTAAGGTGGATTTACCCAATTATGGAGAACGGCACGAAATATTCAAGATTCACTTAGCCCGTTTCGATCCTCGTTTCCGTGATCGGGGCGATGGCTACAGTGAACAAGAATGGAAAAGGTTACTCAAAGCCACGCAGCGATGTGTCGGTGCGGAGATTCAAGCCATTGTTGAACGTGCCGCCGTCTTTAGTTTCTGTCAAATGTTTGGTGATGATGTTGCACCAGCTAGCGAACTGCCATCACTTGAGATTACATTGTCGGCATTGTTGGCTGCAAGGCAGAGTATGAATCCTCTCGCCATCCGTGAAGCTGACCGAGTTGAAAGTATGCGTAACATTGCGGCTTTACATGGCCTTCCATCTAGTCCAATTGATTCTTCTATATATAGTCTCGGCAATGTTGATATTTTTGGTGAAACATGAAAACTTTAAAAATTAATTCTGAAAAGGATTTATACGTTGCTGCCTTCAACTTACTGAACATACTAGGCCCTGTCGCTGGAGTATCAATTATCATCGGCACTGTGGCGATTGGTTACGTCCAAACTCGTCCCCAGGATTTACCAGCTACGCACATTCTTACTCTTGGCAAGCGCACATTTAACTTGGAAGCCGCTTCTACACCAGAGCAATTAGAGAAAGGGCTGAAATTTCGAGCATCTTTAAACGGTGATCATGGAATGTTATTCAATTTGGGAGGAGAAATTCACAACGTGCCTTTCTGGATGTACAAGGTAAATTTTCCATTAGACATCTTTTATCTTAAGGACAATGTGGTGACAACTGCGGTTTACAATGCCCAACCGTGCTACAAAACCCCTTGCCCCATCTACAAGGGGAAAGTTGCCAATCAAGTGCTAGAGCTAGCAACAGGCGCTGCCAATATCAAGGTTGGCGACAGGCTTAACATCCAACCCTTATCATCAGCCAAAGAATTATATCGATTGCGATCAGGCTGTCATGGCAATTTGCCAAAAACGTGTGTATTGCATTAAACAGGCTTTAACACACAAAACCAAGCAAAAGTCAATCTCCACATTTCTACCTTACTGAGCTAATTACAAAATTATTTATACTAATAAATAATTGCAGGGATTATATGTCAAGCAAAAAGCTTGCTAATACTATAATTGATTTCTAAATACTTAGAGAATGAATGTTAGCAATATTATACTAGTACTTTTGTGCTATTTTTTTTTAGTACTAAAGTGTCTCCATCTTGAAGCTGACTTATTTAAGAATGTGCGTATTCCTCATCCAATCGTTCAGGAGAACGAGATGCGTACTGACTACGAATATCTAGAAAGTTTTTCCGCTTCGGCAACAGCAACCCTCTCACCTTCTCCAAAGAATGACAGGGCGACAAAAAGCACACTTACACTCATGGGTGTGACTGGTGTGTTGATGATAGCAGAGATGTCCGTCCACAATATATTGATGGGTGGATTTATGATTGCGTCCGCCATCGTCATTGCCTTGCCGAAACAGTCACAAGCATTATTTACTAACTTCGATAAACTACAACGAAAGTATGGAGTTAATCTCTATGCTGTGTTGTTTGCGCTGTTAGCAGTAATATGTCTAATTGATTTTGCGGCGGCTCCAGCTAATGCTCAGTTTTTCAATAATGCTCAAACTTGGATGACCACCACTTTTGGTAATGCCGGTAATGGACAAACATCAGGAGTTATCGAACTTTTTTTCAATGTATTGAGAGCTTTGTTCCTATTATATGTTGGGATCAGTCTAGTTCAGATTATTCAATCTACCCGCAATGATGAAGATTGGCAGTCTTTGGCTAGAACTCCATTAATCATAGTCATGGCAGTTTTTGTTGGAGATTTAATTACTGGTTTGATTGTTCAGTAAAAATTTTTTACAGGTTATCAGTTATTGATAAATATGCATTTGAATTAATAGCTGATAACTTTTTATTAAATCATAAATATGTCAGAGAAACATGATTTTCGGACAGTAAATCGGATTTTAGGAGAAAGACCAAGACTAGGGCCATTCCCTGCCGACCAAATATTTGCCTGGACATTAATAGCAGTAGTCAATGTTTTTCTGTTCAATTATCTACTGAAAACAAGTTGGTTAGGCACAGGATTAAGTATTGCTTGGGGATGGGCAACATGGTGGACAATTTCTACAAACAAGGACTTTTTCGGTAAGTTCGTCAGCGTCCCTCGGATTAATAGGGGATATATGAGACATAAACCAATTCGCAATTGGCAATAGAGCCTCCGGCACGCTCCGCGAACGCAATTTTGAAGATAATTAAATTTCAGTGATTGGTAAAGTTATGGCAAAATCTTCTAAGAAAGTTAAAGATAAATTAGGTAAAGTCGCATTAGAAAATGAGCAGATTAGTGTTGTCAAAATGCTCACTCCCTTTGAAGATATTATCCACTTAGCGGGCATTTGCGACCTAAATTTAGGAGGTAGGCAGGGCGTAGGCGCATTAATTCTCAAAAAAGGTGAAAATATTCAAATCAAATTCTGCTTTGATTGTTTAGGGATTCATCCGAATTTAGAATCATCGCAAATGCTGCCGATGTTTGAGGGGATAGAAGCGGGGCTAAAAGAAATTCCCGAAGGGGAAAACTTAACAATACATTTAGGTTCTTTTACGTCTGATTATCACCGACAAGAAGAACTGTCCAAGCTAGAGAGTAATTGTCAGATTGACCAATTAAAATTGTTAATACGTAGTGAAAGATTAAGGACTAAAAAACTAACGGAAAGTGGAGCTAGGAAGAATAAGTTTTTGAGACTCTGGTGTACTTACACTGTTATTGATGAGGATGAACGGTCTAAGGATTTTATAGAATCTCTGATTAGAAAATTAGAAAAGGGTTGGTTTCGCTTTACAGGTGAAATTCACGCCCATAACAATATTAGAATTGAAAATATTCTGCAAAATTCATTTAACGATGGATTTTTACAGTGGTCAGCTATCCTGGGCAACAAGATGAAGTTGGGGATTAGGGTTTTAAGTGCTGAAGAAATTTGGTCAACAATTTGGCAACAGCTTAATCGCTCTACTGCCCCGGCAATCCCTAATCCATTAAAAATTGACCCAATAGATGGAATAGTAGAAACTCAGACGAGCGATTTTCACATCCGCCACCAGATGTTAGAGAATGAGGAGTCTGTGCCATTTTTCGATAGAAAATGGGTAAAACTACAAAATAAATATATTGGGGCGCTCAACTTCAGCCAAAAGCCAGGGGGATGGTATGACGAACAAGCCCAACTGCGATATCTATGGGAATTAATCTCTAGAGATAGTATTTCTGATACAGAAATTATTTGTCAGCTAACAAAGGCAAATCAAGCTATTTCTAAAACAAATCTTCAACGCATTACCAAACAATCAATTACCAGCACTTCTTTATCTACAGATAAAGGAAATATTGATGTCAAATCGGGGATGAATATTGAAGAAGCGGTAGAGGCGCAGAAGACAATATATAAAGGTAGTGTAGTAGTGCATACCGCAGTTGTTTTTCTCGTCCACCGCCCAACCCCACGGGAATTAGACGAAGCTTGCCGCTACCTTGCCAGCTATTTCTTGCGTCCGGCGGTAGTTGACCGAGAAATAGAATACGCTTGGAAACTATGGTTGCAGTGTTGCCCATTTGTTTGGGAACCACTATTAACCAAGCCTTTTAACCGCCGACTGCCATATTTTAGTTCGGAAGCACCAGGGCTGATGCCATTGATCAGGACTGCCACAGGCGATCGCAGTGGGTTTGAGTTGATTGCAGAAGAAGGCGGCACACCAGTACATTTAGACTTGTACCAAAACCACAAGAATTTGGCAGTCTTCGGCGCAACTCGTTCAGGTAAATCTGTACTGGTGGCAGGTATTCTTACCCCGGCACTAGCACAAGATATTCCGGTGGTGGCGCTAGACTATCCCAAACCAGATGGTACTTCTACATTCACCGACTACACAAATCTACTGGGTGAAGATGGGGCATACTTTGACATCTCCAAAGAATCAAACAATCTTTTTGAACTACCTGATTTGCGCTCTTTGGATGCAGAACTGAGAAATGAGCGATTGAACGATTTTAAGGAATTTCTGAAATCAGTGCTGATGACAATGGTGATAGGGACGAGCATGATTGGTGTCAGCCCAACGATTACCACCAATATTGAGTCAATCATTGCTTTAGCTTTAAAAACATTTTTTAATGATGATGAAATTAAATCACGCTACAAGTCAGCAATACAAAATGGATTTGGAACTCAATATTGGAACGAGACTCCGACACTCAAAGATTTTTATAATTTTTGTTCTCCAGCTTTCATACAATTAGATTCTATTGCTAGTAAGAGTCAAGAGATTTCCGAAGCCTTAGAGCAAATCAGGCTGAGAATAAATTATTGGTTGAGTACCAGGGTAGGGCAATCCATCTCACGCCCATCCAGTTTTAGAACTAATGCCAAATTGTTAGTATTCGCTTTACGTAATTTATCGAGTGAAGCTGATGCTGCCATACTCGCTCTTAGTGCATACTCTGCTGCATTACGTCGCGCATTATCATCAAAAGCTTCGATATTCTTCCTTGATGAAGCACCAATTTTATTCCAATTTGATGCTATCGCCTCGTTAATTGGGCGATTGTGTGCCAATGGTGCGAAGTCTGGTATCCGCGTTATTATTTCTGCCCAAGAACCAGAGACTATATATCAGAGCGCATCTGCACAGAAGATATTTGCCAATATCACTACACGTTTAGTAGGCAGGATTCAATCATCAGCCGTTGACCCGTTTATTGTTCGCTTTAAATATCCAACCGAAATCATCAGGGTCAATAGTACAGAAGCTTTTTATCCAAAAAAGTCGGGGATTTACTCTCAGTGGTTGCTTGATAATAACGGCAAGCTAACTTTCTGTCGCTATTATCCCGCTTACTGTTTATTAGCCTCAGTTGCTAATAATCCCGATGAGCAAGAATTACGCAGTTTGTTTCTCAAATACTATCAAGATAATCCTCTGCTTGGGTTAGTCAAATTTAGTGAGGATTATATCAGAATGATTCGGGGGGAAGAGTTATCAGACTTGGCTAAACATTTGATTTCCCGCTCCAATATCAAACAGGTTGCCTAATATGAAACCAATCATGAAGAAATTGACTATTGGTGCGATAGCTGCTGCTACTTTTGGCAGTTTACTTATTGCTGCACCTAGCTATGGCATCAGCATTAACGATTTTTTTAGTTCTATTGTTTCGGATCTTCAAAGTGAAGTTGGTGAAATTCAAACCTGGGCATCTGATGAGATTAACAGTGCTTGGGCTGACATCAAAGAAAACGCTAATGCGGCAATTGATAGTTCTATCGGACAATTGGGTGCGCCTGACCCAATTGCTTCGGCTGATCAATTGAAGGATTCACTTAAGGACGATTATTCTTATCCTGTCGCCCAAGAAAAAGCACAGAAGCTCTCACGTGACCTAGCTTTGGCTTCTGTCGCTAGCGTGGTCAGCGAAAAAGGACAGCAGCAAACTCAAGAAAAAATTGATACTACTGCACAAATTGCCCAGCAAGCAAAAGATATTTCTGATCAAGCTCAGGACATGGATGCCTCTCAAAACGTTCTCAAAGCGATCGCTGCTCAGAACGGCTTAATTGTGTCGATGTTAGCAGAACAACGTACTGATTCGCTGTTAGCCCGACAGGACAATGCTTACTCTAACCTGATGCTGACCCAAGTGGCGGAGCATCTTGACTCCCAACGGAAAAAGGAGAACTCCGAAGAAGATGGCAGATTGTCTCTACTACATGAAGTCGTACTTAATGCACGGCTAGATCCTACTTCTGCTGACTGATGTAGCGTTCAAATATCTTTCAAAATTACTGTATTGAGCAAGGATTCAAATCATGTTTTTACTAGCGCAATTAGATGGTGGCGATTTAGCTGATTTAGCAAGAGAAAATGCAGCTTCAGTAGCACAAGGATTTGATGAGCTTTGGAACGAAACTATTACAGGTGGTGTTTATTCAGCAATTTGTACAGTCGGAGCTTTATTCGCTATAGCAACACTAACTTTCTTCGTCGTTGAATGGACAAAAAAAATGATGGCGGGGGAAGAACAAAGAGCTTATACTGATTTTATTTGGCCGTTAATAGTTGTCTATCTCCTAAGTAATAGCGGAGATGCTTTAGGAAAATCAACTTTGGGGATTAGAAACTATATTAATAATGTAAATAATATAGTTCTTAGCAAGGCTGCTGCGGGAATTGACCTCAAGCAAGCGTATGAAAGTGCATTGGGAACTGAAGCAGCACGTAGCGCTATTGGTATTGCTGTAAATAAATGTAGAAATTCATCTTTAAGTCAACAAGAAGAAATCAACTGTTTGAATCAAGCTAAAGAAGATTTAACCAAAAAATATCCAGATAAGTTTAACAAAAATAATGGAGTTTTTTCTTGGTTTGTAGATGCAATTGATGGCGCTATCGATGCTTTTAATGATGTGAAAGATGGTAAAGCAAATGGAATTGATTTAATTTTATCTCCTATTAATGCTTTTGTTGGGTCTGCTGTTACTGACATAGTTACGATAATTTTAGTCGGAATGAATGGGGCTTACCAATGGGGAATTGAACTGACTATGCTCGTAACAGCACTGCTGGGGCCTATAGCTGTTGGTGGCTCTCTGCTACCTTACGGAGCTAAATCAATCTACAGTTGGTTAGTCGGATATTTCAGTATAGGTTTTGGCAAACTTTGCTTCAATATCATTGTTGGTTTCGCCGGGCAATTAGTCGCTGATTCTAAATCTTATCAGCCAATGTTTTTCCTATTTACAATTGGTATAATTGCGCCATTCTTAGCTACAGGTTTAGCGGCTGGTGGTGGCGTTTCTGTTTTACTTCAAATTAATAAAGCTACTGAAACTTACAGTGGCATTGCCATTGAGGTTGCTAAAGGTGTTGCTACTAAAGGTGGTAGTTTAGTCGGAAAATTAGCTAAATAAAACGTAAGAATTCAGCACTCAGGATTCAGAAGCCAGAATTTAAAAGCAATGAGCGGATAACTCTTCTATTGATTGAAAAGGATTCACTCTTCTTCTCCAACATTCTGACTCCTGGATTCTGACTCCTGGATTCTGACAATAAAATCTATGCTAAATCATCAAAATAAACCTCAACCAAAAGAACCATTACAATTACTTAGTTACAACAAATATGTAACAACAAGAGTTGGAATAATTTCTCTGGCTGGGTTTTCAATGGCTGCACTTTCTCTGCTATTACAATTCCTAAATTATGGAGTAATTAGTGTTTTAAATAAAAAACAATTGGCATTAGTACAACTTTCATCAGGAGAGACAATTACCGCTAGAGCAGTAGACCCAAAAGAACGGTCTGATGAAGTAATTAAAAAATTTGTATCTGATACGTTTATTACTACGTTTAATTGGGATGGATTAGTAAAAATATTTAATGAGAAAGGAGAACCTATCACTAAGCAAGATACTGGGGTAGAAGTAGGTAGACTTAATAAAAAATCTAATAGTAAGGTTACGACTAGAGCCTATGATGCTGCATTTGCTTTAAGTGAAAATGAAGGATTTCGCCCCGCCTTTCTCAAGAAATTAGCATCAATCACTCCGACGGGTGTATTCAATGGTGATACTCAAGTATCTTTAATCCCCAGATTCATATCTCAACCACGCCAAATTAAAGCAGGGAAATGGGAAATAGATTTTATTGGGACGCTGGTAACTTTTGAGCGTGAGAATAACTTAGGTAAAGGAATTGCTTTCAACAAAACCGTTACAGTTTCTTCAATTTCTAATCCAGAATATATCCCAGCTAATACCACTGATTTAGCCAAGAAGATTTATGCAGCCCGTCGCGCCGGATTAGAAATTACCGAAATTGTAGATTTAAACTTCGGGAGAAGGAAATGAGTGAAGAGAATAATAAAAATGGATCTGTATCGACTTTAGAGGATTTGCTTAAAATAGATGATGTTAATAAAACTAATGGTAATAAAGCACCAGAACCAGAAAGTTTATTAGTACCAACTAAGCACACATTTGTTACTTCTCCTTGGTCAAGACTAGCAATAATTGCTGTCCCTTTTGGAGTTGGATTTTTAGCGATATTTTTGATGCTCAATGGTGTTTTCAATCCCGCACCATCACCAAAGATTGGTCTGAAAACGCAGGAAATACCGACCACTGAACAAGCCCAAGAAAGTGATGATGGAGACGGTGATGCGCGTGCAAAACTCGCTCTGTCGGATCAAGAAGATGAGTTAGGTCGCATTAACAAAAATAGATTTGACCAACCAGCGCCAGTACCAGTTTCAGTAGACCAAAAGGTTGTGCCATCTAACCCACCATCTCCACGACCTGCGCCACGGAGTGTTCAAAATACACAATCACGTCGCGTAACTCAGACTACTCCACAAGCGATTAGAACCTACACTCCGCCACCAACACGCACGAGTTTTTCTCCAAGATCCTCTATATCTGCACGGACAGTAACGCCCCTAGATCCCCTTGAGCAATTGAACAAACTCCGTGGCATCGGTTCTTACGGCAAAATCGCATACGCCGAAACTAGCACCAGCAAACAATCTTTATTAGATCCGGATCTTTCTCAAGCAGTTCAAAATCAACCGAATGAACAAACAGATACAAATAATTTTGACCAAACCACGCCGCAAAACTCAAGCGACTCGATTGAAAAGATCCGCCCCAGGTGGCAAGCAACTTCTAAAGTTAACAAGATTACTTTAGCTAACAATTATTTACCTCAAGAAAGCCAAATTCTCCAAGGCAAACAAACTCGCTACCTTACCGTTGGCACTTTTGCTAGTGGTGTCCTTGTTACATCTTTAATTCAAGCCACAGTTAATAATTCAGGGCAGACACAGACACAAACACCAACCTCTAATAACACTAGGTCTGTCGCTAGACTGCAAGAGGATTTACGCGATAACTATGGGCAAGTGGCAATTCCTTCGGGAACAATGCTAGCAGTCGAGTTAGCTTCAGTTGATGGCGGCAGTTACGCTGTCGCTTATGTCAGAGCGATCATATTAGATAATACAGAATATCCTATTTCTGCGGGTGCGATTTCCGTGACAGGAGTTGGTGGTACACCCCTAATAGCTCGAAGATTTCAGGACAGGGGTGGCGAGATTGCCCGTAGTGACTTGTTTGGTGGTGCTGTGTCTGCATTGGGGAAGGTTGGGGAGATTATGAACCAACCGGATAGTGAAGAAGAAATTTCTGATGAATTCACAGGCAGGATTCGCAGACGTAGTAGTGGCAATCAGCGCAATCTCACTGGTGCGTTAGTAGAAGGTTTTTTTGGTCAAGTTAGCCAAAACATCAGCCAACGTAATCAACGTAATACTCAAGAAATTACTTCTCGCCCTAATACTTGGTTTATTCCACAGGGAACCAAAGTTACCTTTAATGTAAATCGCTCTTTAGAGTTGCCATGAAAAGCATAATTAACATAGTTACAAGCGGCACTCTAGCGTTGGCTCTCGCCGCGACTCCACTATCCACAATTGCCGCACCAGTCGTTCGCATCATCAAACAAACTCAAGCTAGTGGGACGCAGGCCAAACTACAAACTATCAACGTTTGGAATGGTCACGGTGTGGCAATTTCTTTCTATGAAATTGGCGAGACTATCAAAAAAGTCTGGTTAGACGATCCGTCGCAAATTCTGCTTGACACAGATGGTTGCTTAGAGGGGCTGGATCAGAATTGCTCTAGCCCCGGCGCGGGACTGATTCATCTGCGACGGATCAAAAGAGTAAACATTCCCGGAATACCGCAAACATCTACCACTTTGTTAACAGTAATTACGCAGTCATCCTCTGGGGAGCGTAAGGCTTACAGTTTTCGGCTAGCAACAAGTAATGGCACTCCTAAATATAGTCAGGTAACGATCCAGAATGATGTCGCACGAGGACAAACAGCCCCGAAACCTCAATTGCAATCATTAGTTAAAACACAGCAAACAATTAATCAAATTCGAGGCGGTATTGTTGTCGCTATTAGAAGTGGATGGATTAATCAGCAAGATGAACTACATCAACGATTGCAAAAGTTAATCGGTTATTTACAAGCAGGTGATGACATTTCTACTGCTACTAATAAGGCTTCTGTCTCTCAAGACTTAGTTAATAAATTAATTGCTTTGAATAATAATTCTGATAATTTAAGACAAGGTAATAGTTTATGAAATCATCTTTTCGCCTCAATGATAACGCCTTACGTTACTTCATTTGTTTTGGTTTATTAGGTAGCTTATTTCTTCATAGTTTTATAAAATATGGGCTATTGAACTCTTTAGTAGGCTTTTTGCTGCCCAAGGCTTCAGCACAAGTACCCATTGTAAATTCTCCTAATGGGTTTACTCCTGATTGGTCGCGCTTGCGTTTTAGCGACATGATTATTTCTGAAAGTAACAGTGTTACCTACCCAGGCACAAGAGGTACAGAAACTAGAACCTGGACGGCAGGACAAAGCATTAGCGAGTTTATGGAACTGGGAGATTTTGAAACACCTCAATTAGCAATAGAAAATTTAAATCTCTCAACCATAGCTTCAGTACAAGGAATCAATTTAAGTAGGTTAACATTAGATGATTTTCAATTAACTCAATGGCAGACCTTACCAAATTTGGTCAAAGCCGTTCCTAATTTGGGTAATAGAAATGTTAATAGTGTTATACCTATCCGTGATTTTGCTAGAAGATTTGGCATTAATGGCAGCACAATTGCTAATCTCAGCCGCTATGAGAATTTAAGTAATGTTCAACTTGGTCGAGTAATTAATTTAAAAAATTATCCTTTGACATCCATTCCTAATATCCAGAACACATCTATTAATCGATTTGGGAATTGGCAAGACTCCAGAATTGATGGTGTACCAGGATTATCAACACTCACCTGGGATAATTTACCGGGGTTGAGAACACTTGACCTTTCATTTGTTGCTTCATTTGATCTGCCATTGGGAGATATTGAGGCTAACCGTACCCGTTCCATATCTGGTAGCTATCAAGATGGCTTTAATGTTCCCTGTCTACAAAGCAATTGCGCTCATGCGGAAATGTCCGGCATTGGTGAGACTACTGGAACACAGTGGATATCCGGGAAATTCCAAAAGGTTAATGGTGGATTTGGCATTTTAAAAGCTCTCAATGATGGTCAAGAGCCTACTGGCAGGAACCCCTTTGGCTCTAGTTTTAAGCAAGTTGTTTGGAATATTGATGAAGGCAGTGGAAAGGTGGAGACTACTATGTTCTTCCGCATCTGCAAAACTATACCCTTCATTGGTCGCACTTGCAGTCCATACTTCATTGGGCCTGTACCTTTTATTGAGTACCGAGAGAAAGACCCTATCGTTCTTGGTCAACCAGAATAGGGTGTTGGGGGTAGGGTGTTGGGTGTAGGGAAGACGGTATTGGTGGGGGCAAGTGACCCACTGGTTATTGAGGCTAATTCTTCCCCTATACCCCACACCCCACACCCAACACCCTGCCCCTTTGGGGCTTGGTGAACCCAATTCTCTACCTTAAATATGAGCAAATCTTTCAAAATAAATAGCGCTAATCCTCAAACATTTCAGTTTGAGCAATTACAAAATCCTTCAGACGCAATTGGCAAGTACACTCACTCTCTTTTCACCCCCAATGGACTAACAGTTTTATCCTTGCTTGGCGCTTACATTTTGCTCAGGGTATTTTTTGGCGACTCTAACAAGAAGAAAATTGCTACCTCTTATTGGGGTGGAGCTAAAGAAACTGCTACTGCTCAGAAAAAAGCCATCTTGCAAATCGCCAATCCCCAATGTGATAGTGCGGCACTTTACATTGGTAAGCATCAGGGAAAAGGTGCTAATACTACTTTTTATATTCCTGATGTGCAAAGAGGTACGGCAGTCATTGGCGCTCCCGGTAGCGGTAAAACATTCAGCGCCATTAACCCGATGATTTACTCGGCAATTGATCAGGAATTTCCATGTATAGTTTATGACTTCAAATACCCTTCTCAAGCGAAAGTTGCTGCTTATGCTAAATATAAGGGCTATGATGTTCACATCTTTGCACCGGGATTTCCTGAATCTGAAGTTTGCAATCCTTTAGATTTTCTTCGGGATAGTAGTGATGCCGAATCGTCCCGACAAATTTCCACTGTGATCAATAAGAATTTCCGACTTTTGGGCAATTCAACTGAAGATGGTTTCTTTGGCCCGTCGGGGGATCAGCTGACTCAGGCAATTCTGATGTTAGCTAAAGAGTTCGGTCAATTCGCAGATGTTATGACTTGCGCCGCGATACTTTCTAGCGAACAAATGGTCAAACGCCTGATGGCTGCTTCTCTCAATCCTTGGGTAAAAATTGCTTTTGGGCAACTGTTCAGTTCTGCTGCATCTGAAAAAACTGTTGCAGGCATTGTTGCTACCGCCAGTATTATGTTCACTCGCTTTATGGCGAAAAACACCTTGGGCTGTTTCATCGGTAAGACAACTTTACCTTTGGAAATTAAAGGTAAGCAGATGATTATTTTTGGGTTGGACAGAGAACGCCGAGATGCAGTAGGGCCTCTCATGACCAGCATTTTACACATGACCATCGCCCGTAACATTGCCAAAAAACGGAAAGATCCACTGATCGTTGCACTGGATGAATTACCGTCTATTTATCTGCCTGATTTATATAGATGGCTGAATGAATCTCGTTCTGAGGGCTTCTGCGGTCTTATCGGCTTCCAAAATATGGGGCAGCTTGAGAAGAACTACGGTAAGGATATTGCTAAGGCGATCCTGGGGGCTTGCAGCACTAAGTTTATATTCAATCCTGGTGAGAACGAGTCAGCCCAATTATTCTCCAACTTCTTGGGTGATGAAGAGATTAAGTACAAGCAAAAAAGCCGTTCTACTGGTAGTAAAAATAATAGCACTAGTATTAGTGACCAAGAGAAAACTAGAAAGCTTTTTGAATCGGCTCAATTTCTCAAACTAATTGCTGGCAAATGTGTTTTTATTAATCCGGCTTATGCCAATCAAAAGGAGGGGTCTGTTCCTTTACTCAAAACTATCAAAATTAATGAGTCACTCAAAAATATTGAGAAATACAATCAACTTAAATGGGCAAGAATTGTCAGTTTATTAGCTAGAAAGAGTACACAGAAATTTCCCTCACAGCAAGATTTAGCTTTGCGAGTTAAGCAAGTTGATTCACGCTTTCCGCTTCCCGAAAACCCTCAAGCTATTTCTAATAATTCGGGACTAACATTCAAAGAAGTCGGCAGCATGATTAATCAAAACAAATCTAACAGTGGAATTTGATTATTATGAAAATGATTATTGAAGAATTAAAAATTAGCAGTTTTGAACTAATTCAGACACTATCTCAAGAGAAAATTTTAGCAAATGGTAGTTTTATTGATATTAGTCTGCCTCCCCTGCAAATTATTCAGGAGTTTAAGACTTTATCTAAAACTAGACGAAAGCTGAGGAATTTGGGCATATATACTATCATCAACCTAAAAAACACTTACATCCAACTAAATCAAGAATCTTGTCTGAAAATTGTTAACCGATATATTCACGGTATCGGCTGGCATGATTTGCAGTATATCTGTTTTTTAGATATTCAAAAGGGCAATATTTATATTCATATTATTTTTAATCGCATTACGCCCCAAGGTAAACTCATCGATATCAAATGCTTGGGGGCTAACTGGCAACAATATGAGGTTCTACGCCAATCTTGTTCTCTCATCATCGACAACCCTGTTCATAACAAATATTTGCAAAGACGATTCTGTAACTGTTGTGGTTAGACAAGAATGTAGAAAGAAAAGCTGTTCTTGAGCAGGGAGAGAATTAACCCTATTCTATTCTTCACTCTCGGAAAACAATAATCGAAGCAAGAGTCTGAAACTTTGATTGAGCTAAGGTTTGAACCTTTATTTTCTAACAGTAACTAAAATTTCTTGCCAAAATCTGAAAACTAAAGCTGCAAAAGCCTTACAGGGATTAGCTTTCCCCAGATTGACAAAACAGGGTTAAATTTTTCTCATTCCTCCCCTGCTCCCCTGCTCAAGTGCCTCTTTTGACCCTTTATCCTTTACTCTGCTACACCCAAATAAATATGTTTGATGAACGACATTTGCAACTCACTTCCGCTTACGCTAGAGCTAGTCAGCATTTTATTAGAGATTTTATTTATCCTTTGGGAGAGTTTATTTATAAATCAATCGAATCAGCTATTGATTTAAAATGTCGAATTCAAATAGGAGAAGAAACTTATTTTCTTACTCCTGATGAGGATGGTGGTTGGAAATGGTCTAAAGGTAACTTTGAAGGTGTAACAGATGAGGAAATAGAACAAGTAGAAGAGACGATGGCATATTTATTGCCTAAACTTCTCCCCGGTAGTAATGATATAACACCACCGAATTTTCCTCCTGATCCTGATTTACCTCCAGTTTTACCCAACCCGAATTTTCCTAAAAACCTTCCTCCTTCGGGTACAGTCGTTGACTTTTTAAGTATACAAGTCGAAAGCAATAATACTCTGGAATATCAATATTTTACAAACAGAAATGATTACGTCACGGATGCAGGTGAAATCAAAGATATATCATTTGCTCAAATTGTAGATAATTCCTCCATTTTAGAAAAAGATGTTGTACAAAAGAATGATATTCATGAAGACTATGAGCAGAGTGAAGTGACTAATTTTCATGAAGTTGGCGATGAGCATTTAACAGTAGAGTTGATTAGCAACCACACAATTCCTATAACTAGTGAAAAACTCGAGCCAAAAAATACTCAACATATCCCTCATCACCCAGAACATATTGATCCGCAACATTGGCACGAACTCGTAGTAGGAAGTGCGATCGCACCAGAAATTGCACATCTCAACTTCTCTAGTCTTCATTTTAGCTATGTCGGTGGCGAACATGAAGCTTGGGAACGGCTCATGATCAGCGACAAACTCTCACGTACAAATACAGGTAGCCTCTCTACTAGGCTTTTAGAACTCTATTCCCACTTAGATGCAGGTGGCTGGTGGTGTAATTCAGGAGTAGACCCGCGCACATTTGCTAATCTTACCCCTGGTGAGCAACCTCAAGTTAAAGAATGGGGATGCTATAAGCCAAACCGCCCCAGACTCAAAACCGTAAAAAAAGATGGGTTCACTGTTGCGGTTGAAGGCAAGTTCATCAAATATGAGCATCCACCATCAGTTGATTTGAGTATTTTCTTGCTAGATGTCCCAGGCGTGATTGCCCAAAATATTTACTCAAAAGCTGGAGTAAACCCCAGCGATAGCGATCGCTTGAGTGGTTTTTGGTATTGTGTGTATAAACACAATATCCCACTTGTCATTACAGAGGGCGCGAAGAAGGCGGCTAGTCTACTATCGCATGGTCACGCAGCCATCGGACTACCGGGAATTTCCTCCGGCTATCGCTCACCTAAAAACGAGTGGGGCAAGAAAATTGGTGATTCTTATCTGGCTGATGAGTTAGCTGTTTTCGCAACTTCGAGTAGAGAAATCAAAATCTGCTTTGATTATGAAACTAAGCCTGAAACTAAGCTCAATATCCAAAGAGATATTTGGAAAACAGGAAGCTTATTACAAGAATTTGGTGCTGTCGTTAAAGTAGTAACGCTGCCAGGGCCAGATAAGGGTGTAGATGATTTTATAGTCACGCAGGGAGGAGAAAGTTTTGAAAAGCTATCTGCCGGGGCTATAGCTCTAGAAGAATGGCATCAAAATCAACTTGATAGCTTACGTTTTACTATCAAGCTCAAAGATGGCACAGTCAAAACAATTGAAGACGAGGCAGGAGGCAGGAGGCAGAAGGCAGAAGGGAAGAATTTGGTGGGGGATTTAGACCCCCACTTTAGGAGTGCCACTGAAATCTCTGATTCAGTGGGGGACTCAAACCCAAGCTCACTCTGGTCGCGGCAGGAGGCAGAAAGCAGTTTTCCTTCTCCCAAGGGGAGACGCGTTCGCGGAGCGTCTCGCAGAGAAGCGCGATCTGCCTCCTGCCCTCTGCCTCCTGCCTCCCTTGTTGATCAACAAAAAGGAGACTCTACTGTGACAGATGCTCCCGAATTAGAAGCAAACATTGGTGTATTTCACAAGAATCGTCGTCAACCATTTATTGACCCTGGTTCACAAATTATAGATATAAAAGTTATTGATTCAGACATTATTCATTTAGATGTTGCCCTTGAGCCAGCCCAGCCAACTGAAACTCCTGTAATTCCACAAAACACAAAAAGCATTAGTTCCTGGGCTAAAAAAGAAAATGTTACACTTTATGAGCCTAATTTTTTTAGAAAGCGCCTAGAAGCTAGCGAGAATAAACAAATAGCTTTTGCTGCTTATACTTTGTTAAAAAAATATGGTGTTGAGGCTAAAGATGAACAACAGCAGACCAGTGGCAAAATCTACCATGCTGATGCTTTTGTAATCAAGAATCATGGTGCTGATAAATACAGTATCTATCGTCGTCATGATGATGTAGAGTTAATGACTTTTCAAGCTGATAAATGGGGACACGTAGGCAATATTAAACTTTCCTACACAGAAATAGAGCCTGAACAAAAAATTTGGAGAGAAAAACAAATTAACATTCTGCCTATTGAAAGGCAGGAGTTTTTGTTAGTGGCTGACTACCTCAAAGCTGGTAAAGAATTGCCCTCTGTTGATGAAGACCCTCGCAAAATAGCTTCTGTCTTGAGTTCGGTTTCACCTAGTGGCACACACAATATTTTAGAAAGCTTCAAAGAAAACGAGGTATTAAAAATACTCACACAAAGTATTAATAGGTTCGAGAAAGACGATTTAACCTTGGGCAATTACCGGATTCTTTTTCGACAAACCACTGACCATACATCTACTCTGCAATTACTCAAAACTGAACACAATGGTACAAATCGGGAGGCTGTTCGCTTTCAGTTTGAGAAAACTGACACTGGTATGACTCATCAAGTCCAAGCGATGGCTATCACTGAAGCTGATTTAGAGAAGTTAAGACTGTTGGCTCAAAAACTGCATATTAATTACAAAGATTTGTTTGGCAACCCGACAGACACCCGTGACATCGACCTGCCCGTTCATCCCGAAATTACCCGTAATTTAGACGAGGAGCAGTCACACCAATCTACTCAACCTACACCCAACGTACCAGATTGCAAGACACAATCACACCCACAAGAAGCAAGCTTTAATTCTCCAAAACAAGACAACGGTGTGCTACCACTACATCCAGTTTTAAAACAATATTGGGAGCAGTTAGAAAAAGATGGTTCAAGTCATGAGACTGTAGCGCAAGGACATTTAGAATTTCAATCTAAAATTCAGCAAACTGGCAAGCTGACTATTGGGGAGCAACGTGAACTTTACCAAAAAATTCTCCTTCAAAGTCAATTCGAGCAGCAGAACATTGGGCAAACTGATATTTGTCTTCCTCCTTTGAGTGATGTGATTCAGGATTTGCTCAATACTCGTAGCCAGATTATTAACAATACCTATACGCCCAAGGTTGAAGTACATTCCCAAAAATCTCACATTCCACAACAACCTACTAATAATTCACAGGAATTAGAATTGTAATACCTATGCAATCTAGCTCAGTAGCCGAAACCATCACTATCATCAACCGCAACAGTGGCTTTTCTGACAACCAAATGGCCTACAGACTGTCGCTGATGATGGAGAAACACCCACCTTCACCGTCAATAACCCCCGCACTAGACCCCACACAGCGCGAAAATATTATTGGTGAGATGAGAAATACTTTAGACCTGTCCCAAAATGCTCAAATTACTGAAGATTACAGGCAATCCCTTAAGGAAAAATACTACCAAGAGTACGCCCAAAAATTTGGTTTAAATAAATCTGAGGGAACACCTGATATAGATAACTCAACAAGAGTTGAAGATTTGATCAATGAAAAGAAAAAGACATTCTTGCAGCAGATATTAGAAACTAAAGGGCGCAAACTGCCTTTTGTTGACAGCCAACAGTCAAAATTGGTTGAGACTGAAAATAATCAGGTTGTTAAAAAGTCTCTGATTCCTGCACTAATGAATATTATCGTTACAAAGGGACAAGATACTATTGGTGGTCGGGTCTATGAAGGCATGGCTTATCAATTAAATTTGTTGATGAGAGAAGGTATGCAGCGTCTGACTGTTTGGCGCAAAAGTGATAATCAATCGGCTTTTAGTGCTTATAAAGTAGATGATAACGAAGAATACAAAGTAATACACAATCACCTTTCACCACAAGAAACACAAAAGCTGATCAACTTTGATATAAGAGTGCAACAGCAACAGCCACAGCAACAACAAAACGAGCGTTCTCCTGACGGCCCAGAGTTAGACTAACTAAAATACCCGACAAACAACCCAAGAATGTACGCACTTACTAAGACATATCGCTTAGTCACCCGCTCGAATTGTGACCAGGGCGAGATGATAACAGCTAATACTATGTAATACAATGCTTGTAAAAAATCGTTGTGCCCCAGTTTGATGATTGCCGCTATCATCAAAGCCGCAAAAATTAGAACTTCCACTCCTGTTTCAATCCTGTCCCAAAGTTTCACATCATACAAGTAACGCATCAACTCACCTCTGTTATTTGAGGCACATCCTACCATCAACCCCATATATCTCGTCATCTTTGTAAGGAAATATAATGGTGAATTTGGTTCCTTGTTTGGCTACCGAATCTACCCTCATACTCAGTCCGTGAGCAGAAGCCACCATCCAGGCAATATACAACCCCATTCCTCTGCCCGGCTTATCAGATAACTTACTTTGGGGCGCTCTCCAAAACGGAATAAATATATTTGATAGCTGTTCGGCGGCAATCCCACAGCCGGTATCTTCAATCTCAACAATTAAATCATCATCTTGATTGAGCAGTCTTATAAATATATCTCCTCGCAAGGTGTACTTAATAGCATTAGTTATGATATTGCATAACATTCTGTCAATACTTATGCTGTCACCCCGTACTTGCGTTTCATGCTTGTATGTTACTTGCGTTTCATAGTGGAGATTTAAGGAATGATACTCTGCTATTACCTTGTATTGAAAATATAGCTTTTGTAAAAAATCTAACATATCAAACTGCCTTAACGTTGCTAGACTAGGTTCTAAATAAGGCGTTCTTCTATCAACCAAGCCCAGTCCTCGCTCATTCATTTCTTGCAAACCTATCAAAAGAGGTCTGATTTCTTCTAAAGACTGTCCATAAGCACCATCAATTATCTGATTCAGCACTAATGATGTGGCTCTAAAACTGCTTGATACATCATGTAACAGAGATGAGAAATCCAATTGCTTGCTTAGAGATTCTTGCTCCATATATGCTTCCCAAGATAGATTGTGATTTTCGCTACTTTTATGAATGCTAATTAAATTTTCTTTCATCTAGAATATTTTTATTTTAGACTGAAAAAATTTTTATCCACTCAGACTTTAGTACTAATACTTTTACTTAATTTTGACTGCCATATTTTTCTAAAATAACTGTTTCCAGTTTACGTTTATATATATATATTAAAACACTTAGCATCAATAAATGTGATATAAATATTGAAGTATCTAACAATCGAAACAATCAAAGCTTTATATGATTCGATTAGTACTTATTGAGGATGAAGAGGTATTCAGACTCGGCATCACTACTGCTATTCAACAGCAACCAGATATGGAGATGGTCGCTAATGCTTCTACTGGTGAGCAGGGTATTAATATCGTCAAACAGTGGGAGCCTGATGTTGTCCTTGTGGATATCGGTTTACCCGACATTTCTGGAGTCGAGGTCATTAAGCAAATCAAGATTTATCGCAGTAACACTAAAGTTGTTGTCCTTTCCTGCAATTCTTCTCAAGAAATTGTCAATGCTGCTATCGGCAGTGGCGCTGATTCTTATATTCTCAAAAAAAATAACATTTCTTTGATTTTAGAGGCGATCAGAACCACTCATAATAATAAAAGTTTATTTGATTCCGAAATTATTAAAAGAGGTTTGTTAAATCTTCTTCACAAGCCCAAAATCAAAGGGAAAATCTTTGATGACCACTTAACCGAGCGAGAAATTAATGTTTTGTCATTAATCGCTGCCGGATTATCTAATAAGGAGATAGGTCACAAGCTGTTCATTGGTGAAAACACGGTCAAAAATCATGCTAGGAATATTTATTCTAAATTAGGTGTTGATAATCGCATCAATGCTATTCTAAAAGCCTCTGAACTCGGCTATATCTCAAACACTGTTACCCAAGTTAGTTAACCCGTATTTCTCACAAGATTCCCTGCTTTGATGGAGCAGAGGAGCAGAGGGGCACAGGGGCAGAGGGGAAAGAAAGAACTTGGTATTTTTGTTCTCTCCCACTAGCGAACCTGCTCCCACTAGCGAACCTGCTCCCCTGCACAAGCGCAGGCTTTGAGAGGTGTGGTGAGAAATCCGGGTTAAGTGCTTTTCACTTACCTACTTGAATTAAACAATAGCCCTGGGTTTTACTCTGCTGTGTTTGACAGGCTTCAATTGCTGCTTGATTCTTCAAGATTATTTGATACATCTGCTTTCCCTCTTGGGATTTTGCCCATTGGAGAATCTTTATCTCGTTACGTGAGACTACTACTGACTGATTCGTTCCTACATTCTGCACCAGATTCCATGTGGTCAGCGAACCCAGCAAGGTACTGCCAGCCGCTACTAATCCACACACCAGAGATACTGTCCCCAATCCCCAGCCTGCCTGCACTTTCATACCTGCGTCGGTGGGCTTAATTTTTTTCATCTCATCACGCACAGCACTGGAGACAACCGTATAGTGCATTGACTCGGCAGATTTACTTGTCTTCTCTAGTTTTTGGTCTATTAATGCTGCCCATGCTTCTATCATTGCCTCCATTCTTGCCTGGAGGTCTATGATCGTTTCTTCATATCTGCCCAGCGTCGCCATCATCCTAAAAACTGGATCATCTGGTGTAATTCCTAGTTGATATGCCCCTTCAACTATGCGTTTTTGTTCTGATGGGGAGTAGCCTTGTAATGTGTCTTGTACTCGCATTTCTCACAAGCTCCTTTGCGTTTAATGATGAGTAATAAGTAATGGGTAATGAGTAAAGAGTAAGAAATAATGAGTAAGATATTAAAGTATTCGCTAATAACTCATTACTCATAACTCATTACTCCTCCATTCGAAGTGGGGTAAGAAATCCGGGTTGTAGTGTCATCAATCAAGCCCTAAATATTTAATAGCCAAATTGTCATTTATCACTGAATGGCGGAAATTTTTAATCCACTGAAAAATGAAACTTCTCCAAAACAAAATTATTGAGAAATCCTGGCAAACTTCTGAATATGGCTTGACAGCTTTCTCCATCGCTTGATAGTGATTTCGATGTAAAGCCATCAAATTTATTTCTGTTCCTCCTATTGTTAACAGAGTTTTCTGCATTTTTTCGTCATATTCCCTAAACTCTGGTGCAAAATGATAATTCTTCACTATCACATAGTTGGCATTGTTAGTAGCAGTTTGGATGATTTGAGTTAAGTAGTCTATGCAGTCCGTTCTATGTGATATCGGTTGCAGAAACGTTAGCTTCCATCCATATTCAGCTAAAGCTTCTAATAGTTCAGACTCAACAATATACTGACAAATTTTGTCTATGTGCTGCCCCGGCATATCCACTAAAATGATATCTATATCATCAGCTACCAGATCAATAAACATCCTGTCCGTTTGTTTATTGAAAAAATCTATCTTTTCAATACACACTAAATCTTTGTAAGCCAAAAGTCTATCACGATTATCATGGTCATAAACTTTCAATCTTTTACCTTGAATTTGATAAATTTCCAGCAACAGTTTCATAACTGTAGACTTGCCTACACGAGAGTCACCTACAGTCATTACCATTCTTTTAGAAGATTTCAACATTTATACTCTCCAGCCCTAAGAGATGCTTAACTGGACAAATTTGCTGTTTAAAAGTTTTTAGCCAACTTTTCACCCGCATTTTCACTCCTGGTAGTTCTTTTTGCTTTATTCCTTCAGAAAAAGTTAGTGACTTTTCATCTAAATAATCATAGGCATATTCAAGCAAATCCGGCATTGTAATATCGAATAAAGGGATTCCTGCTTTTAATAACTCTTGCTTTATCTCTTGAACTATTGATGAGTTGCTATATCTAGAAAATTCTGACTCCTCACCATAAAATAAATTTCTAACGACTATGTAATCTACTTTATTTCCGCAAAAGCTGTATAAATCTATTAATTGCTTTACCGAATCTGATACTCGACTAATTACCACGACCATTGTTACTCTAATGTCATAATCATTGGCGGCTGTTTCCAAGAACTCTTGTTCTATAAATTTTTTAAATATTTGTCTTGATTGGGGTGGCAATTCTAATAAAAACAGCGATTCTGGTGGTGGCAGCTGATTATATGTATCTGGCTCTGGCTCCATCATTCTCTTTACCTGATCAAAAAATCTATCTATACTTCCATCTTTAAAAATATTTAACTGCTGTATTTGACAATGCTCACCGTTCTCACCATAATATCTCAACAAATCTGGATTAGAATTATCTGCATCTACTGCCACAATTCTTCTTTTCTCATCTATACAAGTTTGTAAAAATCCTCTCGTCCACATCGATTTACCAACTCCACCTTTCCCCCCGTCTACTATTACTAATCTTCTTGGGGGAGTTTTAGTTACTTCTTCTGCCTCTTTATCTGCATCTGAGTCCATATCCAGGTTTAACTTTAGTTTCTCTAACTCTAACTGCTGCTCTGGTGTTAAATCATTTAGCTTTATTTCTTCTGCTTCAATTGCCAATATATCAGCTTTGCCATTAATATTTCCATTTTGACTGTTATTGATAGTTTGTGTCATTCTTCTTCTCCTCATAATTCAGATTTGTTCTCAATTCTCTAAAAGAAATCTTTTTGAAATATCGGTAAGACATTACTCCTTATCCATTGCGTAAAATTATTAATCATTTGTTCTTCTACTATGCCTTTTAAATTATATATAGCTCCAGAATTTAAAGTTTTTACTATTGTTATTTGCTCACCAAGAACTACATGACGTTCTCTAACTTGAATATGCAGAGGCACTATTTTTTCATTATTTAATTCTGGTGCAATAATCTGAAATACATCTTCAGCAAATATCTCTAGCCCTAATGGAGTTGATATTACTCGAACCGCGCTACCCAATGTATGGTCAAATTCCCAAAATGTCCATATTTTTTTCATTGCTGATTTAGATGTTACTTATGCCAATTATGCTCACGCACAAATTCTTTCTCAACTTTGCTCTTTTATCTATGACATATTCCTACTTAAAAGATGAAGAAACTTTAGTGCTATTTTTTTCCGTACTCAAGTGACTTGTTCTTTTTTCATAATTGTTGTACTATTTTTTATTTACTTTTTAACAAGTAGCAACACAAAATCATCCTGCGCTATAGGAAGATCCAGAGGTCGCTATCACCTCACCTACCATTAGGGCTGTGAACTGTATCAGACAGTACTGTGACGATATATCTGGACGCTCTGTGCGCCATTAGACCTCTTGCAAAAGTGACTTTTGCACTCTTGTGGAAAAGGGTTCATGTTAAAGGGTAAAGGTTTTTTCTTACCCCTTTCCCCCTTCCCCTTTCCCCTTTAACCCACTTCTGCAAGAAGTCCATTGCCTCTATGTGATTTCAGTTGCCGATGGCTGTGGAAGGGTAGTAGTCTGCCAACCCAAAAATGCGTTTTTTCAGACTGGGGAAAGGGAAAAGGGGACTGGTTTTGGGATTTAAACCCTTTCCCCTTCCCCATTGCCCTTTACCCCGCTTTCGTTACGAAAGCGAACTAGTAGAACTATGACTAAAAACTGTTAAAAATTGATTGCATATATGCAACAAATATGTATAATATTTGCAGCTTGTAGTCAAGCATTCTAAGAAGTAGATATTGCTTAAACAAGAAAATCGGTAATTAATTTCGCGTATTAATTGTTGGAGTTTTTTTTATGAATAAAATAGGTTTACTCATAGCCCTTGTTTTGATAGGTGCGGGTACTGGCGCTTGCCAGTCTGAAGGAGACAAGGTGGCTCAGGCAGATAATGATTATGCGGCTAAGTTAACTGATGTGCAAAGCCAAAAAGATAAGGAAGTACAGGAGCAAATAAGGCAATATGTAGAAGAGACACCTAACTTATATAGAATAACCTGGAAGGTATGCGGAGACTGGAACGCTCCATACAAAAACGGAACAAGGTGCAACGAAACCAAAATCCCTCGAACTAAGGGATATTTCCAGCCTGTTTATGTTTGGGGAGCGGATAGAGTTCAGTTTGTTAACAAACAGGATTTTGTAAGTAATTTTTGGACTACAGGACTATTTGTGAAATCAAGAGGATGCTTAAATTTAGGGAAGCCGCGAGAAGAAGGCTTATACAATGTGAAAAATTTCATGCTCAAGAAGACAGGCACTACTCCTACGCCAGAGAATGTGAAAGTTGAACCTCTGTCAAAACAAGAGAAGCAAACAGTAGTAGAACTTGCCTTCAAGGACGCAGAAGTAGAAAATTATGCGCTGACAAAGTTCGGTGTGTCAGCAACCACAGGATTAATACCCACTGGGAAAACTTGCTTGACTCTTGAAGAATGGAAGAAGACGCAATCGTAAAAATCAGGCATAGTCGCTTCCTTGGATCGCAGTTCTGTCGCGCCGACTTCCTCCATCTCCAGCGCAACCAACTAATTGGTTGATCGGCATCGCAATTTGCCGACCATTGGTCGGCAAAAACTTAATTATGATTCTGAAAAACTAATCCTTTATATGAGCCAAGATCGAGGGTGTTAAAAGGAGCGGGAATTTGCAGACCACCATGCCAAACAATGTCTGTGCCTTCCCTTATGCCCTGTGTATAAATGTTTTTGTAATATAAAAACCTTGATTTACGCAATTATAATTACTGTAAGCATCGCTATGCAGTAAAATTTCCTGCATTATACTCATCTAGGTAAATAGGCTAAATGAACCTAACATAAGCTTATTCGTTTACCTAGACAAGTATCATGATACAGCACGGGGATTTCGTTCGATGTTAAAGTTGTATTTTTGACTGTATAATTTACGACCTCATAAACTAACTCGCAATCAGCTAAAGTCCCTTCAGCCATCAGGGAGCATCTTGGCGTTCACCCTGAAAATTGATTCAGGACAAGTTCGGAATCAATTGCAGAACAGTTTGAGTTTTTGGCACGCAAGTTTTACCCATTTCTTGAAGAATTTTTTATAAGCAATCACACCACTCTCAAAAATAAACTAAAAATGACTCTATAGTTTTATGGCGTGATAGCGATTAAAAAACAGGCTATTCCGATAAGCTTGATTTGGCATGAAAGCAACAGAAGCAGGGAAGAATTTTGTACAAGTTTCTTTAAATAAGCACCTTTGCCCGTTTTCTTTAACCCAAACCTACACCTGTAATATTTGTGTAGTTAACTGTTAAGAGTATGCTCTTTAATTTTTTATATCACTTATTAACTATAAAGCCATTTTTAGTTTATTTTTTTCATCTATCTTTAGGTTTTTCAATATAGGAGCATTGGCTATAGCCCAATGGCATGAAGAAAGGTAGTGGCTAGGTAAACTGGGACGAAGAGTGATTGAGTCAACCGATCGCTCATCATGATAAATAAAGGTGATTATTGCTTGTGCAGCACGAGCGATGGCAGTCCCAAATGGCAATCGGCTTTTTCTCCAGTGCGCTTAAATGGCAGGGGAATAGTACAGCATTAGTACACCGTTCTGGCTACAGGTGACGGGGGTATTCTGTTGCTGACAAACTGCCACAATTTTCACTTTGTCCGTGAACAGGGAAAGGGAAACGGTAGAGAAACTAGTACACATTGCAGTACAGTTCCACACTTTTTTCACCGAAATAAATCCTGGGACGGGAGCATCGGCGATAATGATTAACTATCGGGGGTTCGGGGCTGTGAAAATTGACCGTCACGGGAAGGCAAAGGTTTTGTCGGCAGAAGAAATCCAGCGTCTGTTTACTTTGGGGTTAACCACAGAGCGAGACAGAACCCTAATAGGCGTGATGCTGTATACGGGTTGCCGCGTCAATGAAGCAGTTACCCTAAAAATTAAAGATGTTTATAACAGCAAGGGACGGATCAGAGCAGAGCTGATCATCCGTAAAGGGAATACAAAGGGAAAGTTAGCTACCCGCAGCATTCCGATTTTGTCAGAACTAAGGTGCTTCCTAGCTACTTACAAACCGACAAACTCCCGTGACGGTTTTTTGTTTCCTGGTAGATGGGGGCGGGGTCACTTGCACTCAGAATATGCAAGCCTAATCTTTCGAGAAGCTTGCGAACGTGCGGACATCGAAGGAGCAAGCACACACAGTTGCCGCAGAACCGCACTTACTTTCATGAGCAATGCCGGAATTCCATTGCGGGTCATCCAAGAAATTAGCGGACATCGCAACTTAGAGCAACTGCAAAATTATCTGGAGGTGGAACCATCCCAAGTCCGGGGTGCGATCGCGGCGTTATCGATGCTATCACCGCCATCAATTAGCAGCAACAATCAAGACATGCAAAATGCGGATAACACGAGGTTATCATCGGAGTGATAGATCAGGAAATACCTATTAGTTGATCTAGACAGGACTAATAGCCAATAAAGGCTATAAGGATTTTTCCAAAAAGCCATTTACAATTCCATAGGCAACATTTCAAGCCAAAGCCACTGATAAAAATGAGGCACAGATTGCTCTAGGTTACGTAGCTCAGTCGCGGCGTAGGCTTTATCCCTCCATCGGCAACACCTCTTCATTCAGCAAGGCATAAAATTCCGGTACTGCTGCCTCGACAAGTCGCAGTTCATTTGCCGCGATCGCTTCAAGTTCCAGCACCGTATCCCAGCGCAAATCCTCAACCCATCGC
Source organism: Nostoc sp. ATCC 53789 (assembly GCF_009873495.1). Taxonomy (GTDB): domain Bacteria; phylum Cyanobacteriota; class Cyanobacteriia; order Cyanobacteriales; family Nostocaceae; genus Nostoc; species Nostoc muscorum_A. The sequence goes on from NZ_CP046704.1 coordinate 271,559, forward strand.
TTAAGGATGCCTTTAATCGCGTCAACCCCTTGCTTAATACCAGAGCGAAGTATTTCTACGCAGTGGAGTAGCGTAATCCGATCGGTCGGAGGCGACTCAAATTCGGTAGTATCCTCCCCTTGGCAATGGGAGTTCCCTATAGCATCAAGGGGGGGTGTGGATACGGCCTGCTGATTAGGGTTTACACTATACACAGTAGGGGTTTGGGGAGCATAACAGGTTCGGTTTTCTTTTTGATTACGCTTTTCCACGCGATGAGCAATTACCTGGAGAGCAAATTCCAATTCCTCTTTAGATAAAGAGAAAAGTTTCACCTGTTGACCGCGCTTGCCCTGCTTACGGAAAGTTAACTTTAACCCCAGCTGCTCTACTAAAGTAGCTAGCAACCAAATAGGTTTACAGTCGCTGGGAATAGTAAACCCAAGAATTGCTTTGACGTGAGCAGCACAATTTTTGGCGATCGCCGTCATCTTGAGTAAGGTGGAATCGTCGGCAGTAACTTCATCACCCTTCATTAAAGAAGTGAGAATTTGATGCAGTCCCAGGTTAAATCTAGCAAGCCACCGCGCCGAATAATTGCCCCAGTCGATGCACAAAGGTAAATTATCCCGCTCATTGCGGTCTTTTTGGGTGACAATTGTTGGTGGGGTAGGATAAGTTTGCCCAGTTTTGGGGTCAGTAAACGATTCTTCGGGTGGGGCTAAAATGGCTTCAAGTCCAGCTAAGGCTCTAATTAAGCGACCACCTTTATCCATTTCTACGAGTGATTCGGTTACTTCGATGCCGTAAGAATCAGAAATGCGGAATTTTTCGCATTCAAAAATTTCATTAGGGTCAAGGTAATCTTTGCTCTGACGGGCACGGTACTCGCTCAAAGTAATATTCTTGGCCTTGGCAACAGCCGAATTGTGGGCACGATCCAAAGCTTGTGCTGCTGCTTTTAGACTTTCAAGAGATTGAGGATCTGAATCACTGCCCACATATATAAATGTATTGCCCATTTCGGTGAGAAGCGATCGCAAATCATCACGCAGATTATTGAGAGAATAGTGGCGGTTAGCCATAATTTGGCAGTAAGCCTCAAGCGCCCAATCTTTCTCTGCGCCCCGCTTGCCTGTTTGACGGTCAATCCGCAACAGAAAAGCGGTCATTTCATTGGTTTGGAGCAAGCGCTCTTTAATCTTGGTAGCATTGGTATCCTTGTAACCAAAGGGGGGACGTGGGGCCACCCAAATATGAAACGGGACTTTTGGACGATAACGGTAAAGCTGTTGGGCACACTCAGTAGCAGTTTGGGAAACGCCGTGAAAAACACCAAACACCAAATCGAAATGATACTGGGAAATATCGACACCAGTACCCAGGCTGGGAGAGGTGAACAAGGCATCAAAGTTTTTGACGGCGTTGGTGATATCTTTAATGAAAGCGACGTTTTCATCACTGCCGGAATTATCGGAGTGGACAGACCAGATGCGCCATTTTTGGGGTGTATGGGATTGGTCAGAGTTAGGATCTTCGTACTTAATAGTAAAAGACTTTTCGAGTTTTTTGATGAAACGCTTGGAGTCACTTGCAACCATGACTTTCAGACCTTGCATCAGGGCTGCCGAGATTTGGGCAACTAGGGCGCTTGAATTACTGCCTTCGTACCAATATATAGTGCGTGAGCCATTTTTCCATTCATTTTTGACGATGTAAGGTACTTCACCTACTGGTCGCATTGCCCGAAAGAAGTCCACGGTTAAATCATCCATGTGTGCGTCGGCAAGGACGACTAGTGGCGCGTTGTATACTATATATTCCAGTACCTCCAAGATTGCTGCACGGTGCTGTTTACACGTATTACTGTGTAGTAGGTGGGTAAGGTATTGGCAAGCTTCATCTATAAATATGCAGCCATAAATCAGCGCTTGCGTATTGAGTTTGTGCAAGCTGTCAATGGTAATACTAAGGGCTTGGGCTTGAGCTAAACCTGTGTAACCCAAGTCTGAATACATCGCAGTTCTCAGGCGATCGCTTAAATTCTTCAGCAGGTTGACGCGATGCCCGTTGTTGAGGAACCGAGCATCGGGGTTTTGCTCACGCCACCAGCGCATAAGTTCAGTTTTGCCTGTACCCATGTCGCTCCAGAGTACGACTAGTCCTTTGTCTGGAAAACGGAAAGACTTTTTGGGATTTTGGGTACAAGGTTTAGGGTCAGGGCAGTCAGAAATTATTAACTCTTGTTTTCTTTCTCCCTCCCCACAGCTTATAGAGCTAACACTTGGGGTGAACAATTGCTCTTGTGAAATATCGTAAAGCGGCTGAACTGATGAACATTTTTCCTCCAGATCAGGAATACAGAGTGCTTGGGTCAAATATTTAATATTGACTGTCACATCCGGTTTGTACTTAGAGAGTCCCCATTTCTTAGCTCGATAGGAGCGCTGGTAGTCGGCAAGTGATTTGGCATCGTCTATGATTGCAGTTAGTAAGACATTGGCATCTTCACCCCTAGCTACCACGAAATCATCAACGCCTTTTTCTGGCCCCGGCAGTAATGCAACTTCACATAAGCAACCTGCCGCTAAGATTGCTTTTGCAGTGCGAACAGTGGCTTGAAACACCGACCACCTAGTTTTAGAAGAAGTTTCGTAGTCAAATAATATAATGAACTTGCGTCCCGCCTGAGCCATCGGTACTAAGTCAGGATGCAATCGTTCATCAAAATCCCGTCTTCCGACCCGCCCGTTCCAAATTCCCGGAAGTGCGATCGCTACAAAACCCAGACTCAGCAAGCAAGCAGCCTTTTTTTCCCCTTCGCATAAGATAATCGGAATCTCTGGGTGTTGCTTTATCCACTCCCAAAATATTAGTGGATTGAGTTGATCCAGTAAGCGCAATGCTAAAAGTGAATGATAGCGCTTAATTAAATAACGCTTTGCAACTTTGTCCCAGATGGGGTTAGCGACATCAAAGTAGGTAACGCGGTTGGGGGTTTTGGGGGGCGACTCGTATTTGACGGGTTTCCCTTTTTGCCAATCAATACGAGGAAAGTTGGGCTTGATCCTTCCCCACTCCATTGGTTGCCAGTTCTTGAATGGGTCAAGTGATTGAATCCACGTCCCACCCAACAGCAAATGCTGATACAGCTTTAAGTATCCATCGGTGACTCGCCCTGCATTCTTGCGTGGGATTTTATCAGATATGAACAGGAAATCATAAACTGATTCTCCCTCTACATGGAAAAAGTTGCGCTTAATCAACGCCGGATGAATGGCGCTACCAGCTAACAACTCATGGTATTCCGCTGCCGTGAGATTGTTTGGATATTCAGTTGGAGAGGCTGCGCCTGGGTCAAGGGTAAGGGGCAAAGGGGAAGGGGAGGAAGAATTTGTTAACTCTTCTCTATCCCTTTTCCCTTTTCCCTTTAACCTTTCCCCCGTAATATTCGGGGTATGGTTCATCGGTTCTCCCCTCGGAATTCCTTAGAGAGAACTCTTTCAAGCTGCGAAACTCTTGCTCTAGCCTGGATATTCCGAAAATTTCCCTTCGTCACAGCACAAAATTGCCGTGCGAAAGCTGTACTCGACCCCATGCGCTCTAACACTGCGCTCTTGGGGCGTTCTCTGTTTTTCACGATATTTTCCCTGATAACTTGGTTTACAAGCTTCAGAGGGGGCTGCATCAGTTATCAGTCAACAGTTATCAAAGACTCTGACTGATAACTGGTAACTGTTATTCGCGCTACTACTGCTTTTTGCTATAAAATTCGCAATTTTTCTTCATTAGACTTAACTTTATAAAAACTTATGAATTTCGACAGCCAAAACTTACCGCAAGGAATGGACTTTCCAAGCGGCAGACCCTATAATGGATCTGGTAGCGCGGATTATACTCTCGGACAAATTTAGTAGTCGTCTTGGTCGCCAAACTTCAACGACAATTTATTTTGTTCCTTCGAGATCAGCCCCGCTCTTTTAAACGATGAATTTTACAAACAGACAAAGCGCCTACTCCTTAGTGGCGCTTTGTGCTTTAGGCTTTTTGATGGTTTCATATTTTCCTCCATATTTTCCTCCAATTAGCTTGATCTTACAGAAGTTCTAGTCACTTGGTATCGACGCTATCTTCTTTTTTTGTTTTGAGTTTTCAATATCTCCGTAGTCCATAAGTGTTTTTGGAGTATCTAAGGACTTGTGATAACCTTAGATAATGTTTAATAGAAAAAGACTTTTGCTCAGACGGTACTTACCGCAGATTTTGCCTCTACTATTACCTTCCAAAATTTGCACCTGATCGTCTGCCTCCTTGAGTTTTTGTACTTAAAGGTCAATGTAGCTTTAGGGACACTTTTAGAGAGCGTGTTATTATTTATGCAATGTAGCACTCTAAACTTATATCCTGTAAAAGTAATGATAGCAAGTAGCTTTTTATTAAAAATTGTAAAAAAGCTATATAAAAGTTTTAGGTGGAATTTGAATAGGTATTATGGTAATGCTAGTAACGTACTATTGTAGGTAAGTATGTCTTCAAATAAAAATTTAGACCTAGAAGCAGTACTAGAGATTTTGGAAGAGCGTGTGCTTCAGCATACCGGAAGATATTTGTTGCCCTCTGAAATGGTTTTAATCAAAGGGTCTTGGGATGGTAAAGACTATAAGGAAATAGCAAACGATTCGGGGTACAATGTGCATTATTTGCAGACTGGTGTAGGTACTCCGTTGTGGACAATGCTTACACAAGTTGTTGGAGAAGGAGTGCAAGTAAAAAAATTAACTTTAAGAAATATTTTGCTTAAACTAGCAAAAAAAGAATATTTGAAAAAGCTAGAAGCGTCATACCAAAATGTTGATCGTTTAATAGGCACAACTAGGTTATATGGGGAAATTCCAAAAATAACATCCTTTTATGGACGACAAGATGAAATAAGTTTTTTAAAAAGGGAAGTCAATATTTTTAAAAAAAGGTGTATAGCATTAATTGGAATTGCTGGAATTGGGAAAACTATACTAGCGTCAAAGTTAATCGAAGAAATACTATTAGAAGATTCAAGCAATTATGAATATGTTATTTGGAAAACAATAAAGCGTTCTTCAACGATTGATAATTTAGTTACCGATCTAATTAATACTTTTAATATAGAACAAGCAGAATATATAACTCTTCAGACCAAGCTATCTTTATTGTTAAATTATTTGCAATCACATCGTTGTCTATTAGTTTTAGATGGTTTTGAAGCCATAGCACCAGTAAATATTTTTGAAAAAAGATTAGAATACGAAGATTTTTTTGTTGGGATCACACAAGAAAAACATCAGAGTTGTGTAATTGTAACAAGCCAAGTGCCTTTAAAAGAAATTGCTTATGTGAATTTAAACTCATCTATTGTATCTATTCAAATAGAAGGTTTAGAAGAAGATGCAGCAATCCAGTTAATGCGTGAAAAGGGCATAGCTGGAGAAAAATGTAAAGAGTTGATTGAAACATATCGTGGAAATCCGTCAGAACTAGAGGCTGTTTCTGACCGAATAAATCGCATTTTTGGGGGGAACCTAGAAAAATTTTTCGATTATAGGACTACTGTAATTGGGCCACGAGTTGAGGCAATGTTAAATCTTCAATTTGGACAAAATGGTCTTTTAACTGATCTTCAAAAGCAAGTAATGGTTTACTTAGCTGAGGAAATGGCAAAAAGTTCTGCTTTAATCCCTTTCTCAAAGCTTATTAATGATTTAAAAGAGCGATTAAAATTAGAAGTAATGTCAATTTCAAAGGTAATATCAGCTTTGGAAGGTTTAGAGCAACGCTCGTTAATTGAAGCCAGTAAAAAATCAAGTAAGCATGAACTCAGCTATGGTATGGAACCAGTTATTAAAAAATATATTTTAGTAGATCCATACGGTTTAGTATATAAATCATCAAATAAGAAAGAATTAACCAGTTATATACAGGGGCAAAACTCTCTGTGAGCTACTGTATAAATCCCTTGTGTAGTAGGCGGCATAATCCTGAAGATACTGAAAATTGTTTAGCTTGTGGTAATCCTTTACTAATAGATGGGCGCATTCGTTTACTGCGCCCATTGCGTTCTTTGGATGAAGATCCATCTACCTATACAGATGTTTTTGAGGTTGAAGACGTTGAGCCGTCATGGGGGACAAAATCTAGAATCAGAGTATTGAAAGTACTTAGGTGGAGTGATCCTAAATTAGTTCGTCTGGTTCAGAGAGAATCACTTATATTACAGACGTTATATCATCCAGGAGTTCCTAAGTGTGGTGTGGATGACTATTTCACTTTTATACTGAAGGACGGTCGTTTAGTATTGCACTGTTTAGTAATGGAAAAAATTGAAGGAGAAAATTTACAACAGTGGTTAATATCTTATGGAAGAATTCCTCAAAAACTAGCACTGGATTGGTTAGCACAACTAGTTGATATTCTTGAATCGGTACACCGCTCTGGCTTTTTTCATAGAGATATTAAACCAGAGAATATTATTTATCAACCTGATGGTCAACTGGCACTTGTTGATTTTGGAGCAGCCAGACAGATTACCACAACATATTTAGCAAAAGTTGGTGCTAGTGGAGTAAATAAAAGAACACGCTTCAGTAGTGGATATGAAGTAACAGTTGTTAGAACGATTCGATTTTCTCCACTTGAACAACTTAACGGTCAAGCATTGCCTCAATCAGACTTTTATGCTTTGGGGCGAACCTTTGTGAATTTGTTAACAGGGATATCACTATTGGAATTACCAATAGATCAAAACACAGGAAGACTAATCTGGAGAGATAAAGCACCACATATTGATAAGCCTCTTGCTGATTTAATTGATGACATGATGGCTCCTTTTCCAGGACAACGCCCACAGACAACTCAAGTCATATTGGAACGTTTGCAGCGTTTACCATTTAAATTAAAACTTAATCGTTTTTTGGTATCAAATATATTTAAATGCTTTTTGGTAAGCTCATTAATAGTAAGTATTAATAGTAGTTATAATCAAATTAATCTTGCTGTATCTGCTTACTATTTTAATCAAGCTGGACATTATATGAATGAGCCTAAAATAGCTAAAAAATATTATGAATTAGCATTAATTTACAATCCAAAAGATGATGAAATATATAATAATTTGGCAGTAGCTTGCCAGGTAACTCAGGACTTAAACTGTGCAATTGAAAACTACCAAAAAGCTTTCAAACTCAAGCCTAACGCTTGGGAACTGCACTATAATCTTGGCAATTTTTACGATGAACAAGGTCAATATGACCAAGCAGAGCAGCAATACAAGTTATCGATTAAGTACGGGAAGAATCAACCGATGAATGCTGTCAACAATTTATCACGGCTCAAAAATATACAAAAAAAATACTCTGAGGCAGCACAACTAGCACTTGAAGGATTGAAACGCACTTCAGATCCAGTATGGCAAGCAGCCTTGTATAAAAATTTAGGCTGGGCAAGATTCAAACAACAGCGTTATGCAGAGGCGAAAGATTACTTGCAAAAATCGGTGGATTTAGATTCTCGAAGAGTAGATGCTCACTGCTTGCTAGCAAAAACACAAGAAGCGTTAGGTGACTTGGATAATGCTAGAACACATTGGGAAGTTTGCTTAATATCAAATAATTCTGGTTTACCAGAAATATCAGATTGGAAACAACAAATTATACAGCGCATTTTTCCAACGAATTGACTAAGGTGCGTCAATTTCGATAAGCTATCAAATAGATAGCAAATTACTAAATAATAGGAATGCTGATTGTAGCAAAGTCAACAGCCAAAATAAAAAAAGTTTCAAACTCTCAATTCGTAGCCATTGCATTAATACTGTTGTTTTCAAGCTTTAGCAGTGCAGGGGGACAAGCTCAATCAGCAAGTAGAAGCGATTCACATCAGCGAGACTGTGAAGTTGTAGCAAAAGTTATTAGTGGCGATATCAATTGGACACCCCAGAGTAAGCTTTGTAAAGATGACAAAATTCATCCAGTTCGTGGGCGTAAGGTTGAGATTTTTTGTTATTCACATGGAAAGCTTTTATACCTCACAGATAGTACTGTAAGTGAACATTGTTTACCTGTTTCCCAGCGTAGATTTGAGAATTGTACTTTGAAAAATGGGTATACCTGTGTGACACCCAAAGGGGCAGAGGAAGATGAAAATATACCTACATTAATCACTCCCTACGGTGTCGTCATTTTAAATACCAATCCAATACTATCTTGGTCTGCCACTCCTTCAGCTACTAGCTATATGGTGCAAATCGAAGGCAAAGGAGTTAACTGGTCAGTTGAAGTTAAGGCAACTCAACTGCCATACCCGAAAGATCAGCCAGCTATGGAGCCGGGGAATGTTTACAATGTAAACGTCATTGCTAATCGTGGAGATGAGCCTATTGCTGCTAGTGCCTCTATTCTTTTGATAGTCCCTATTGATAAGGCACAAGAGATAGCGACGACAATCAATCGTCTTCAAAGTCTCAATCAGTTCCAAGATGAATTAGCTATTGATTTAGATAGTGTATACGAAGCAGAGAACTTGTTGAACGAATCGATTCTGGTGTTAAAGGCAAGAGCCAAAGCAGGTAGTACAAATCCCACTATCTATCGATTATTAGGCGATCGCTACCTAGAGACATACTTGCCATCTGCGGCCATATCTGCATATGCAACTGCAAGCAAATTAGCTCGAAAAGAGAATAATACTGATGAATTAGTCAAAGCAGAAGCAGGAGCGAAAATTGCAGATCAGAGCCAGAAAAGACTAGAAAGAGTAAGGGGTGGTTAGATTGAACCAGTGCTGACTCGTTGTAGACGACATCATAAGTTTTTGCACAGTGCTTTGTCAGTGGGACGATAACTGTCACTTAATGGGAAGCTAAATCGCATCTTGACGGCAAACTTATGCTTCCACTGACATCCTTTTTGGCTTAGTTGCCAACAAGAATAAAGCCAGCCCAGTAATAGGGATGGAAGTATTTTTCACTAGACAACAAACTCAGTTTTGCAAGTCTTAGTGCTTCTGGTAAGGCAAGTCCATTTTTCAATCCTTTGTAGAACTCCTCCATCAATAGGGCAGTAGAATCAGCATCAACTAGCCACAAACTAGCTAATGTACTGCGTGCTCCGGCTTGTACAGCTATTCCAGCAATTCCAAGGGCAGAGCGTTTATCGCCCTTTGCAGTTTGACAAGCACTTAAAACAAGTAAATTAATTGTCTCGCCTTCATTTTTGAGCAAAAATTTCAAATCTTTGATATGTAAAGGTTTGTCCCAAGTCAAGACAAAGGTTTGTTCAGGATCAGAACTGAATTGAGCATGAGTACTCAAATGAATTAAAGAAAATGAATTTTTTTCAATTTTTTGTTGAAAGCTGTGACTAGTAAAATCACTATCAATTAAAGTTAAAATGGAAGCGGTACTTTTTTTGATATTTTCGATTTCTGCTTTAACTTCTGGCAAAACTGGTAAATTTTTAGGAACTGAGGGATCGTTAAGACTAGGACTAGGTTGAGAAATACCGCCAATTAAAATGTTAGAAATTTTAAACTTAGCCGAATTATTCTGCAATTGTTGAGAACTTGAAGCTGTGATAATGCTATATGAATCAGTCAAATATTTTTTTCCATCATGTAACATATCGATAGGTAAATTCTGAAAATAGCTATCTAGAACAAATCCTAAACTTCCTGAATTAGGAAGATACTGCTTAATGGGAGAAAACAAGAGATTATAAATAGTTTGAGAATAGATAAAATAGTTAACACTTTCAGTTCTAATAAATTGCTTTTGTTGAACAATTTTAAGTAAATTATCAATTGGATCAGCTATTTGCTTTAACTCTACCGTATGTCTATAGAAATTTTTTGGTGTTCTAACAACTACTTCTACTTGCTTTCTCAATTTAATTAAATAAATAATTGGAAATAATTCTTTTGGGCTTTGTTCATTACTTGAAGAAGATAAATTCAATCTACCACATTGTAAAAAGTTTTCTATTTCAGCGAGTTTTAGCTTCTCTTGAATTTCAACTGCTCTTTTTGACTTTACCTCATCTTGGGAAAATAATAACTCCATATATTCATGGTAAATAGGTTCAACTTTATCCTTAAAATTAAACTGAATTTCAGGGTTTACCCCTAGAAGATTACCTCGAACTTGCTCAAGACTGTTAATAGCAGATTCATATACTTTATTAGCTTTATTAACTTTTCTTAGGACTCGATATAAACGTCCTAATTGCCATTGCCACTCGTAAGCAATATCCCAAGCTTGTACTGATTGAGCTAGTCCCATAGCTTTTTCAAAATATTGTGTTGCTTCAAGTGTTTTACCTAAAGAGTAGTAGATGGTAGCAATCGTTCCTAATGCATAAGACTCGGCTCGGTTATTATTCAGCTTTTGGGCTAAAGTATTAGCTTTATTCGCTAATTTTAATGAAATTGATAATGGGTTATCTTTTTTGGAGAAAAAAAGTTGCTTCAACTGGATATTTTGGTCAATTTGCACTAAACTCTGAGCGATATTAAGTTGAGCATAGATAGATTCGATTGCAGGGAATGATTCAAATCTATCCAAATTATTTAATAATTTATTAAGTAATGTCTTAAGGTGTTCATTTGTAATTGGATTTTCTAAAATTCCTATGTTCTTCCACTTTTGCATCTCTAAGATTAAACTTAACTGGTTGATTTTTGCTTGCATGGGAAGTACATTTTGTTTGCTGCTTGCTAACTCTTGATAAAAATTCAAAGCATTTTGAAATTTTGAGCTAGCTATTTTAAGTGCTTTCTGTTTAGTAAACACATCATCAGTTAGCTGATATTTTCCTTTTGCTTGGATATAAAGGGCGCGTTCTGTATTACCTAAACTCAATAATATTTGATTATAAATATCTGATTCTTTTGACTCTATAGTTTTAGCTATTGCCATAGCATTGAATAATATAATCGAAGATGCTTCTGGATTACCAATCAGCCGCAGCACATCACCTAGATTGCGGAGTCCAATAACTCTTACTCTTGAAAAATCCTGTTTTTCTAAAGTAAACTTTAACTTTTCTAGATAAGCTTGTTGAGAAATTTCTTGTAATTCAATCGGGCTAGAGCAAATCCAATCCTCTAGTTCTAGAGTCTTGCTTAGGGTTTGACAAGCACTAAGATATGAACCACTGGCTTGTAGTGCTAAACTTTGATTAATTAAACTACCAGTAATACCATCAGAATCTTTTAATTTATAATAAATATTGTAAGCTCCTTGCCATGTTTGTAGTGCGGCTTGAGGCTGTCCTTTATTTAACTCTTCAAATCCTTGTTGATTGAGAAGTTGTGCTTGAGACTGTTCTAAAATTGTAGAAGTCTGGGATTTTGCTTTGACTTGGCATAAAACTATCACTACCGTTAAACATAGTCCTAATATTAGATACTTTAAAGCAGTCGGTAATTGATAGAAAAATAAAATCCGTTTTCTTGCCATGTTTCTAAATTTGAGTTAGTGTCAGCAGGTATCAAAGGAACACCCCAATCAAGACGAGCATTAAGGCGATCTTCTAACTGGTACTGTATACCAAGCCCTATAGATGCCAGTGTTCCTGTAAATACTGTTATCCCAGTATCTTTAGCAGTAGTATTATTCCAGGAAATTCCCACATCAAAAAAGGGAATGATCTGTAATTGTTCAGTGTCTGTTATCCAAGCGGGAACACGTGCTTCAATTGATAGTAAAGCTCCGTTATCAGACAAAAATGTATCCTGTCTGTAACCTCTGACCGAATTTATACCACCATTAGCAAATTGTTCTAATGGCACAAGAGGGCGAGAAGCTAGTTGAATATCTGCTCTAACAAGCAAGGATGTACCGTTTGCTGCTAAACGCTGTAGCCATGAAGTCTGTCCTCGCCAAGAGAAGAAGCGACTGTCAGGAGCGAAATCGTTAACTGTGGCATCAATTGCACCAACTCCAAAATTGAACTGGGAGCGTGCCAATAATGCTCCTTGTCTTGTGCGTTGTGTCCACTCTTGAAAAAATCTAAGAGCGGAAATTCGCGTTCGCCCTTTAGAATCTGCGCCAGCACTTAAAGGAAAAGGAGTGTTGAGTAATGATGAATCGCTCTCTAGTCGGGAAGCTGTCAATCCTAAAGCAAATTCTTGAGTTGAATTAGAGCTAGCTTGTCGTAGTATTGGCTGACGCAAAGTCAGTTCATAAGCGCGAGCATCAGAAAGAATATCTAGCCTGCTAAAAGGACGCTCAATAACATTGGCAGAAGAATTTGCATAAAAAAACTGCACAGTCCCGTTTTGGGAATTGAGAGGAATAGAATAATCAGCTGTTAAAGTATTACTGCCGTCAGTGTTTCTATATCCCAGACTCAACCGATCTCCTAGCCCGAAGAGGTTAGCATTGCTTAACTCAACTCGTCTCTGAAAACTGCCAATGGCAGGTGAACGAGAGTTATCTAAGAAAGCTTCAATTCTAAAGGGTTGACGTGCTTTGACTGTAACGTTTAAAACAGAAGTACTTGATTGAGAGCCTTTATCTATAACCGAAGAAATTTTCTCAATCAAAGGATCTGTTTGCAGTAGTTGTAAAGCTGTCAGCAAATGTTTGCTATTAAATACTTCAGTCGTGTTTGTGCGTAAGCGTTCACGAATATAATTTTGTAATCGTGCGCTACCCATAATATTGATTTTCTCTAACTTGCCTTCAACAATTTGTATAGTTACGACTCCTCCACTGGATGTAATGGCTTGATTTTCTTTAACAGGAAAGAAGGCCCCTGAAGTTAGATATCCTTGTTCAGTATATAGCCTCGTGACTGCTGTACGAGCTTCAAGCAATTCTGAAAATGTAATTTCTCTGCCTGTGTAAGAAGCAACTATTGATTCTAGTTGTTGAGTTGATAAGACAGTATTGCCTTTGAATATGAACCTTTCAACTTTGATTTTTTCTCGATTTATTTTGGGAATTTCAGGCGTAGGCACTGAAACAGGAGGTATTTGCTCTTCTTCTCTTCTTTCTATTGGAGAAGGAACTTGTGGACTCTGAGGAATTGTTGGTATTTGCTGTGTAAAAAGTCTTGGAGGTACTGTTTTTGCTAAGAGCGGGTTAGTTGTTGATATCGGAATTACCCAAAGAAAAGTTGCTCCTAACACATCTAAGTATCGATATTTAGACAACATAGCATTTTCTTAACATAGAAGCAAATTTTTAAACTTTTTCATTCTCTAATAAAAGCAGCTAATAGATGAAAAAAAATATTTACAGCCCTCTCGTTTCTCGTTTGCCTTGATAGTAATTGCAAGGACTGGCTTGCTAGCCTTGAGAAGGCTTCGCTACATTCGCAATAAAATTAGGTAATTAATTATGTGTAGCTACATATATCTGCTGTTTTATTCCAATTGTCTTTGTATTATTCTATTTATATTTTTTAGAATTATGACAAGGTGAATCTGATAAAGAACCATAAGCAATCACTTCTTTTGGTTTAGTTGTAAAACTTACTGTACCATTTCCATTGTCTTTCCATCCTTGTGCTTCTATATATTCTTGATCTACTTCGATCTGTATTGGCTGTTGTGATTGTTTCGTGGAAATAGGTTGTCGCTCATCTCTCCAGCCATAATTGCTGTTGAGAGGATCGCTTGGGCTTTGTGGAATACCCCCAGATCCTCTGTCTACAAACTCATTAGGTGCTTTACCCGATCGCGTAGCGCAAACCTGAGCAACTGTAGGAATATTAATTACTGGTGGAACGAAGGCTGCTTTAATAAAATCAAATTGCAAGGTATTTATTTGAACTATACCGTCAATTCCTCTGTCTGAAGTAGCTGTAATTTTACTATCAAAAGAAGGGAAGATTCCTTGAGTATTGATAGTGACATTACCACCACGCCCCTCAAAGGCATTTGCTGTAATTTTGCTATTCTCTAAGAGAAGCAATAGTTCAGTATTAATATTAATGTTCCCACCGTTTCCCTTACTTTCTTGCTGTCCAGCAGATGTAGAGATATTGCTATTGCGTAATAGAACATTGTTCGCATTGAAGATAATGTTACCTCCCTCACCTATGGAAGTGGTTGCGGTAACGCCTCCATTGTTTGTGATGTTAATGTCTTTAGCTGTAATTTCAAGAATTCCTGCATTGCCTGAGCCATTATTTCTAACACTCACTTGAGCATTGGTATCAATATTCACTAGTTCAGCATTAATAATTAATTTGCCTCCATCTCCAGTAGGGATAATAGGCACTCTATTAAATCTAATCCTCAAACTATTATCTAAAATAGTTCCTGATGAATCTATAAAACTAGGAAGTTTGGAATTTGAATCTACTCCTGAAATATCTACTGAGCCAGAAGCGTTAATATTAATATTCCCAGCATTTCCAAACGATACAGTACTTGTAGAGATACCCGCACCATCTCTGATTATTAGCTTTGAGGTATTAATTTCCAAATTTCCAGCATTCCCACTACCAAAAGTAGCAGCATTAATTGTACTAGGTCCAATAATAGGCGACCTACCTATAATATTTATGGTATTATTCGCGTTTATTAAAACATTACCTCCTTTCCCACTATTAAAAGTTGTAGCTCCTAAACTGCTTCCATTCTGGAGTGTAATATTTTGTGTACTTAATTTTAAATTTCCAGTATTACCAAAAGAACTAGAAGCTGTAGTTATATTACCCCCATCTTCTAATATCAAATTTTTGATTACTCCAGTAATATTTCCACTATCTCCATAATTAAGATAACTGAAACTATTAATAGCACCATATCCAAATTGATTAACAGAAGATGGAGTAGAGCCAGTAATTTTTAAATAATCATTGGCATTTATTATTATTTCACCACCAGGAGCATTACTAAAAGTAGTAGTAGCTATCTGCGCTCCACCAATAGTTATTTTATTTGAATTAAGTTCAATATTTTCTCCAGGCGTATTTCCAAAGTTGCTAGTATAGATACCACTAATACCAAATTCTGATGCATCTTTAACTTCCAAAAAATCAGATTTAATACTAATTTCTCCATTTTGCTTAAATCCCTGATTTTGGCTCATAATTAGCGCACCATTTAATACTTTTACATTATTTCCATGTATATTAATAGTGTTTCCTTTACCTTCTGTACTATTAACATAAACTAAAGCATTTTTTAAAAAACTTATACCTCTAAAAATTATTTTATTTCCGTAATTTAAGAATAACCTGTTACTTTCGGCCTTAATATTAACTTCTCCTTGCTCTATACCTGCTAAATCAATTCTTCCATTTTTGTTACTAAGGACTCCTCCATCCAATAATATTTTTCCTCCTATTAAAGCTAAGGTATTACCAGGTTTTACTTGTAAACCCGTAGAAATTATACTTGCATCTATAGGGGATCTCAAGATAGAGTTCTGAATGGGAAAACCATTACCTTGTACATTAATTTCTCCAGAGGTATCATAAAACTGCAATCCAACAGGTACATTTAATGTTAACAAAGGAGAATGTTGAGTTTCCGTAGCACTAAATTCTATACCATCAGTAAATTTAATACTATTTGCTGTAGTTGCCAAAAAAGAACCACCAACGTCTAATCGCGCATTTGCTCCAAAAGTGATTCCACTTGGATTCATCAGATATAAGTTAGCTGTTCCATTGGACTTTATCAGTCCATCAATATTAGAAATAGATCCACCAGTAACTCTAGTAATAATATTTTGAATATTTAAAGGATTATTAAATATAGCTGTGTTATCGATAGGTATCGAAAAGTATTGAAAACTATGGAAAAGGTTGTTCCCTACCTGAGTGCCCTCTTCAATAATTCGATTATTTCCTTCTATTCTAATATCAGTGTTATTAGGTAAAGTAATATCTGGAGTAATTTGAGCTTCAGAAGGAAAGATGGCTGCAAAAGAAATAAAAACTGTAATTACAAGCGTATTGATTATAGTCTGCATTTTTTTAATTAAAGATGCAAGTTTTGATTGATAGACAAAAGTAGCTCTTAGATCAGTATTAGAGATCAGGGCAAACGCATCTAAAGTATAAGAATCCTTTAATAGCAAGGGTTTCTGCGTTTTTGAATTTAGCTTATTTTTCCGTCAATATCCTTATCCAGCAAGGGTTTCAGAAATCCCGTGCGTTCGCCCTGTATTAGAGATAGGAAATATTATTAAATTTATTCATGAATAAACTTTGAAGAACTTCTGCTTAAAGATTCAATGAGGTTAAAGTGATAGCTAAGTAGGTAGATACAAATAAACCTAACTATGTAAGAAAATGTAAAAAGCTCAAAACCTTTATGATTGCTTCACTCTTGTAATGACATAGTTATAAATTTTCTTGCCTACCTACTTGTTTTATTTAAAGATGTTATGCTGCTTCTATCGTGTCAGTATCTTTAAGGACATAATCAATTACTTTAAATACTGCCTGAACTTTACGGGTGCGCCATTCATCAACTAACTTTTGCACTTGCCTCGCAGTCATTCGTCGCATCATTGCTTCATAAAGGTAGGCAGCATGACCTGTTTCATCTTTAGCGATGCTTAACATGCCCAACTTTAAGTTATGAGTGGCACGCTCATCATCAGGCAATACGTTCGCCATTCGCATATAGTCTTTACCAGCATCCAACTCCATAATATAGGTACTGGCCATAAAGATATCCCAGTCAATCACGGCAGGGCTAAGTTGTTCTTTGCTATAGCCTTCATAGTATGCGGCAAAGAGAGGACTACGCCCTTGTCTTGATTGACTTTTAGGTGGAGTTTCAGGCTCTGAATTTATGGAATTTTTATCTATTTGCTTTAACGCATGAGCAAAAATTTGGCTATGTTTAGTTTCATCCAACGCGTGTTGTTTTAATTTTTCTGCGAGCCATGTATCGCCTTCATTAGCTGCACGCTCACTAAGTGCAGACAGAAATCCAACGGAACCAGCCTCTGATAGATGTAAACCCTTAAGTACAATAGGGCGAGTTTTAGAGTCACGGATTTGAGAAGCAGTATAGTAAGCAACAGCTCCTGAGCTTGCTAGATGCATGAGATAAGTCAAAAAATTCATAAGGTATTTATGCTAGGTTTTGTAAGCTACATTTCTTATGGTAGTACTCGAAATACATTTTAAAAGCCTTTTAGAACGACTTTTCTCATGCTAATGGTGATAGCAAAAATTATCTCAATTTTTAACTTGGGCATCTGTTGCATCTTCTAGTAAGTTATCTAGATTAATTTAAATCAGTTTTTATACTATGTTGCTAGTTACTGATAATTACAGTTTTTTACATTAAACCTTTCTTTTAAGATTGCTAATTTAAGACTATTTTTACAAGTTAAAATCATGATTTTAATCTTGAATTTAAGCAAATAACATTTATATGCTTGATATTAGATGGTTAAAAACTAAAAAAACTTTGAGATTGCGATCGCGCTTTAAGAGTTCAATAAATACTATGCAGATCCAAAGGGAGGAGCTAGCAGCAAAGTAGAAGACCGCGTTTGCCTCTTTGTCTCAATGAGATTTTGGCTACTATCAAGTCCTTTGGCTACATAAAAACTCTCCTTTACTACTAAAGAATGATAAAAGCCAGGGTAATTTTGTGCTTTGGACTCATTTTAGCCTGATAAAAAAGGGTTAATAGTTTCGCTTTGGAGGAGCATTAAAAAATTTGCCTGTGTTTGCAGGTGGATAGGCGAAACGTTCTACCTCCGGTTCTTGTTTCAGCAACCCTAAATTTATGTATAGGGTTTCTCGCGCTAGCGAACCATCCCCTCTCCGCCTGTGCTTCTTGTTGATCAAAACTTTACTATTAGTATTAGACGGTTAATGTTGCATTTACTTCTGACTTTTCTTGGTATCATCGTTTATCTAGCATTGGCAAGGTGTTTATTTAGCCAATGGTTATTTTTCTTGAAGAGTGATAGAGAAATGAGTCGAGAACAGCGCTTTTTGTCTAGGATAATTTTAGTCTTAATCACTATTTTCTAGTACCTTATAGTACTATGTGCTTATCTAAAATTACTGAAGTTTTATCGCAAATATAACAAAGAAATAAATTTATTGAGAAATCAAACAGATATCTAATCGCAAATCTAGTTTAACGTGTAAATTGATACTTAAATATTATTCTTCATCATCTTCATCCTCATAATCATCATTACCATGTTCTTCGTACCACTTTTTCTCTTCAGCTAAGGTCATTTCTCTCTCAATCATTTTTCTTTCTAGGGCTTCCCTTTCAAGCTTTTCCGCCTCAAGCTTTTTTCTTGAAAGTATTTCTCTTTCTATTCTTTCTCTATCTCTGGTTTCTCTTACTATCCTGTCTCTCTCAAGTTGAATTAAGCGCCGCTCTACTCGCTTACAGTATAAATCCAAAGCTTTACCTGTGGCTGCTCCGTTAATTGCACCACCAGCTAAAAATATTATTACAGTTTTCCAGCCTTGAATGAAATTACCGCTCCACTCTAAACTACCCTCATTGAGCCACACCAGTAGGAAGTAGACGAGAATTCCAATAACAGTATTGATCAGTGCAAAGACTCTTGGTGTCATCTCGGATTGACGGAGTATCAGCCATTGCGCTAGGGTGAGAATCAAACTAAAGATTACCGCAGCAATTCCTGAGAGAATCACATTACCTGGGAAAGTGAATGGATTTATTGTCAAGTTAATGATTAGTGGCACAATAACCAGAGCCGAGAGGAAAAAGCTGATAAATAAGCTAGCACTAATCGCAATAAACCAGTAACGACCGAGATAACCCAGGCGAAATTCTAACAACGACTCTTGTACTCCAAACAAAGTCATCCAAAATGCAATACCTGCTGTCAAATAATCAAGCATTAGCCCTTGTTTTACTCGTATGTTAAAGAGGGTATTTCTAGAATAAGCTGAAATTGAATTCAGTTGGCAGAAGTTAGAAGTCAGAATTGAATTCAGGTTCCTGACTTCTGAAGTTTTTCTTGTTAACTGTGGTATTCGGCTGATTTTCGTTAAAGTATTCTTTCATCGGTGCAAAATATAAAAAGCAATGAAAAACCCCAACCTGTTTAAAGGATGGGGGCATAAATAAAAACTCTATATTTCCATGATGACACAACTCAATATTTGTTCGACTGCTGTCAGCCTAGAGGTGGGGCAATGAACAAACCACCATCCAGACGCAAGAAAATTACCCCTGCGACATCTGAGGAACCAAAGCTAGCAACCGACTCTGTGAAGGACAATACTTTTGAGCAAGATAACCCAGCCTCAGCAACGATTACGGTGACGGCTGTTGAAGTAAAAGAGTTGACCGACCAAGAACAAAGCTTACGCTTGCAATTGGAACGTCAGGTAGAAAGGGCATTTTTGTCAGCAGGTCAGGCGCTGATGGAGTTGAGAGACAGACGGCTATACCGTTCCACGCACCAGACTTTTGAAGAATACTGCCGCGAACGCTTCAATTATAGTCGTGACGCGGCTTACTTGAAGATTTCAGCGACTGTGGTTTATGAGAATCTTCAAAAGTTTTTGCCGACCAATGGTCGGCAAATTCCAATGCCAACCAGCGAACGACAATTGCGCTTTTTGGCGAAAGCCGAGTTGGAACCGGCTGTGCAAGCGGATGTCTGGCAGCAGGCAGTAGAGCAAGCTGGTAATAAGATTCCATCCGGTCGCATAGTGAAAGACGTGGTGGACAGGATACGCGAAAGTCCGAAAGTACCCAATCCTTATCATATTGGGGAAATATGCCTTCTGTTGCCGAAGGATAACCCGGAATTGAGAGGTAAAGCAGGTTATTGGGGCGTGGTAACTCATGTTGGGCAATACAGTTGTACAGTCCAGACCTGGGACGGTGACTATACCGTAAAAATCGAACACCTGAAATCACTGGAATTGCTTGATGAAGATTGCCAATTCATGCAGCAGTTATGTGTGAGATTACGGCAGTTGCATCAAGTGGCGACCCGTGACGAGGCTGTGGATTGGCTGTTGCAGGGTTTGGGGAAACAAGCTAAACCGTATCTGTCATCCTTGCAAGCAAAGCTGCTGGCGGCTGTGGAACGGGAGTACAACCTGGTTTGGAAGCAGCAGAAGTGACGAGACAGCTAGTTGTGACTTGAAGAAGATTTTGGACACGTTGTCCATCTTTACCTTCCAAAAATGGATGTCCAAGTTTACCTTCCAAGAACGTCAAAAAAATAGCATAAAGGAAAACTAAACTGCTCAAACTCTATGCCTGTATGGAAGATAAAGGTTTTGGTAATAGCGATACTTACTGCTGCAAGCGATCGCAAAGCTTGTGAAAAATCCTAAGAGTTGGGGAAAAAGTTGGACAGGAGCCGTATTCAAGCGGATTTGTGTCCATTTTCTTCTTCCATTTCTGTTATTCTGTCCATTTTCTTTTTCCAAAAGAGCGTAGCTTGCCGCCGAAGGCATCGCTTGCTTAATGCCTTAACGAAGTTATAGGTATTTCAGCTTGCAAATTGTCCAATTTCTTCTTCCAAACCTGTCCAAAATCTTCTTCAAGTCACACTAGTAAATAATAGGTTAATCCAACAAATACACAATGCAACAGTGCAATAAATAACTCGTTGTATGGAAGCGGTAATTGGAAATGAGTGTCTTTGCTCAATACTTACTAATGATAATGCAAAGAAAGATAGTCTTGATATTGGCTTACTTACAAGGCTAGAAAAGAATCTATCCAACCCATAAGTTTTTTTACCCTACTACGGCAGCCCTATCTATTCAAAGTTTGCGATCGCACGCAGGGAAATTTATGCGAAGACAATAACTTTATTACATCGGCCCTCTCTTCATCCTCTTATTTTGGCTAAGGTATTGCCATTCAGGGCATTATTTATAACATCATTAACTTTTAGGAACCGCAGCACAGGTTAATGGTTGTTGCGCCTGAGTAGGAGATTTATCTGCAATTAATTCGATTTTGCCTTGGGCATTACGATGCCAAGAAGTAGCTTGGATCAGAACTTCTGAAGATTGGGTTATTTGTGGTGTAATAGAACTATTTTTGCGATATGTAGAGAGATCGCGGATATCAGACCAAGTGCGATCGCTCGTCACTTCCTGTGTAGGATTTTGCGGTACACCACCGCGACCCGTTGCTACAAATTTACTGCCTTGATCATTGGCGCAGCCTGTAGCAATTTGCTGTGATGGATCGGTGACATTTGCTGGCAGCCCAATTAAGCCAGAATTCGGATCCACGCCGAGGTTGTTAATTTGAACTGTGCCACTAATACCAAATTGAGAACTAGCGGTGATGTCATTTTCCAGGGTGAGTTCGGGACGAAACTGCAATCCGATCTTTCCCTGAGTGGTGATTTGAATATTGCCACCCCTACCTTGAACTGCATTAGCAATAATGTCGCTGTTTTCTAATCCAACAACGAGCGGTGCATTGATATTAATATTACCGCCATTACCATTACCGCCTGCTGTGGCTACGATCGCGCTATTGCCACGTAGTATTAACAACTTTCCAACTTCTAACGCGATATTACCGCCATTACCTGATTCTGTTGCTGCCTGGATGCTGGTTTGACGGTCTAATTTAATGGTATTAGCTGTGATGTTGAGGCTGCCACCATTGCCCCTACCTTGGCTAGTAACACTCACTGTTCCGCCATCCATTAATGTCAGGTTGGGTGTAGTAATGTTCACATTACCCGCATTAGCTATTAGTATGTCTGGCAAA
Source organism: Nostoc sp. ATCC 53789 (assembly GCF_009873495.1). Lineage (GTDB taxonomy): Bacteria > Cyanobacteriota > Cyanobacteriia > Cyanobacteriales > Nostocaceae > Nostoc > Nostoc muscorum_A. The sequence continues at coordinate 293,246 of NZ_CP046704.1, forward strand.
CCAAATAGCTGCTGAAATTGTGGGTCTAATCGTAAGACAGATGAGTTGATGCTGCTGTTATTGCTGCGGCTGCGGCCACTGATCTCAATTGATTCTGTAGCGTTAATACTCAAATCTCCACCATTACCTATAAAGAATGTAGTTGCAGCCACTACTCCACCATCGAGAATTTGTAACTTAGCTGTATCTAGCGTCAGGATTTTGGCATTTCCCATTGCAAACGTAGTTGAGCTAATGCTGCTATATAGTCCGAAGGGGTTTTCTCCCATGACAGTGGTGTGATTGTTGCGAATTGTCACCTTACCGCTAGAGCCACTGCCAAACGTAGCTGAACTCAATGAAGCTCCACCTGATACTACTAAACTATTGCCATTGACAAAGATGTCGCCAGCGTTCCCCGAACTATAATAGCTAGAAGTGCTAAGAGTACTGATGCCTGTAGGATTGATTGGTGAAAAGCCAGACAGTTCAATTGCAGTTGCCTGAACTTCGATATTGCCACTCGCAGCTGTTCCCACAGTTGAACTATTCAACCCTGCTCCCTCTTGGAGTGTCAGTTTGGGAGTAATGACGCGGATGTTGCCGCCAGCTGCGCTACCAAAAGTTTCACTGCGAATCCCACTCCAAATTGCCGCATCGGTTCTACCAATCATGTCTATCGCTGCGGATGCCTGAAGGTGAATTTCTCCACCTGCTAAATAACCAAAATTTTGCGCTAGTACCACTGAACCATCGATGAATTTAATGTGTCGCCCCTGAACCTGTACAGAACCTGCATTTACCCCACTAACATCCAATAGCGATCGCTGTGCTAATTGAATATCGCCAAAGCTTTGCCCATTCTCATATCCCAAGGTATAGCCCTGTGCAGTGGGTATGAGGCTAACCAGTCCTGTACCACTCACACTCCCTAATTCTACTTGCCCTTGTTGGGCAGTCAGAGTTGCGCCATTCAGATGCAAATTGCCACCAACCAAAGCTAGGGTTTGTTCTGGCTGTACTCGCAGTTCGCTAGCACTAGGAGCCACAATTATCGGAGGCAGCCCACTGGGATTAGGATTGCTCAAGGAGTGTCCTGTACCTTGAACGTTGATGGGTGCAGGATTGCTACCTAGTTGCAAACCAATGGGAGCATTGATAGTTAACAATGGGGTAATTTGGGGATTAATTGCGCTAAATTCAACACCATCTGCAAATTTGATACTTTCGGCAGTTGTGCCAATAAATGATCCGCCAATGTTTAATTGAGCGTTTGAACCGAAAATAATTCCACTGGGATTAAGCAGAAATAAATTAGCGCTACCGTTCGCCTGAATTAAGCCATCAATGTTGGAAACACTCCCGGCAGTTACACGACTAAAGATATTTTGTACATCTGCGGCATTGTTGAAGATTGCCGTACTACCTGCGGGTATAGAGAAATTACTGAAACTATGAAATAAATTATTACCTTTTTGTATCCCATTAAAAATATTAAAATTATTACCACTTTGGTTGACAACGGTGTTAGTTGTACCATCTGATATTACCTGAGCCATTGCAGGCAGTATCAGGGTAAAACTGAAGAACCCAATTGTGAATGCTCCCAGTTTGGTGATCGCTCTCATAAGATTAAGAATCTCTTGACATATAGTACTAGGGTTCCCAATCAAGGTAGTAGTTTTAACTATCAATACCTTCGCCAATTTACGAGGGTGAGATGATGATACTTTAACCATTAACTCCCATTTCTTTGAGGGTTGGCAAAAACAATCAGTCCTAAAAATTCCTTTAAGGTTTCCCACAAGAGTTTTTTAACGTATTGACGGCAGGATAGGGTTTTAGATTCCAAATCACATTTTCATCAAGCCGCTTATATATGCTTAGTTTTGCCATTTTTGCCATAATTTATCTAGGCTCTTATTTTGGCAAAGGTATTGTAATAATAGATTGCTTCAATAACTGCTTGAGTCTGTCAAGATCATAAATTTTCTTTAGTTGCTCAATTAATTCAAGGGGAACGTTATTAAATCGAGTTTCTAGAACTTCGCCAATGGATTCCACATCTGGCTTTTCCCGTTAAGTCTCTTTTGCAAGCTGCCAGCCCTCTCTACGAGACGCTACGCGAACACAGAGGTCGTGTAATTTTAACCAACCTCGCCACAGTACCTGAATACCAATGGGTGTTTTACTTCGATGTTCTAAGTTCTTGATTTTGATTTGTAGCCCCTTAAGAGCGTTAGCGGAGTTTATCGTAGATATCGCAAGCAGGACTCCCCTTATATGGCGAATGTATTGTTATTGGTACTAGTAGTCTGCCAAGGTAATTTTGCGTGGTGGCAAGCAGAGGGGCAGGGGGGAAAGAACTTGTATAAATCTCTCCTCTGCTCCCCTGCTCCTCTGCCGACCTCCACAAGCGCAATTTTGGGTTGGCGAACTACTAGGAAGGAGAGCTTTTCACCCAGACATTATGGTTGTGATAAAAATCACCACGCTGTTCTAATGTAAACCCACCCAGCAATAATCCCAACCATACTTCTACCACCGGCATTTGCAACACACGTTGCAGTTTAACTAAAGAAATCTCATCTTTGACATTTATCAGATGGTTAGCGATTGCACTCTGCCATTTTTGGACATCCTCATCTGATGCCAAATTGCGAACATCTTCTAAAGTTGTCACCTCATCGAGCATTGCCAAAACATTCGCTTTTTCAACAGGTGCTGCTACAGAATTGTCCTCCTCAGTAGGAGATGAAAATTGGTGTGGGCCATGTGGTCTAAAGGTTTGTGGTATTTGCGGTTCAATCAAATCATCTAAATCTAGGTGCATTGTTGTCCGCACTAGACCAGCAAAGAGATCGGTGCTAACAACAGGCCCCAAAAGACTATTGCGATCGCGGGTATCTTGCAACAGCATTTCGGCACGAGACTTGAGAATATCTGCAACTTGACTGAAGGCAAGCGCTGCGGTTAATAACTGTGCCTCCAAGGGTAATTTTTCAAGCTCCGCATCCAAACAATCCCACATAGCATCAAGGGAAGAAGTTGGTGGAGATTCAGACAACTCATCTAATACATCCCAGATGGTTAATTGGCGGTATGTGATCATTGCTACAATTCAGGATTTAACGGGCAGGGTCGCACTGGGCAGTAGCTTGAGCTAATCTCAAACATATCCTTATATTGATATAGTGAAACACTGTATTGTTTTGCAAAAGCCTGCAACACCTGATCTGTATAGGCGCGGATCTTGCCAGCCGTTAGCCCAAAGCAGTGAATTGGTTCCAGGCGACAAATAGGCTTTTGCCCCAGCCAGAGTTCTGCCGACATCGCGTGTAATGGTTTATCCCCTGGTTCTTTATACAAATACAGCACTGCAAAATATGTTGCTGGTGGTTCGACTGTTACTGAATCAATTTCTGCTGAATTATTCTGCGAACGGTGGCGGTAAAACGAACGGCGATTATGACAGACTTTGGGATTCCAACACCCGTCCCCTGCTGTTCCATGCAGCACTTTAGCTTGGGTTGTTGGTAACTTGGCGCATAACTGACACTTGGGATCAAGTGGCTTGGGCATACCTTACTCCACTTCCTCTCCGATTGCACGATAGTAAGCAGCGATCGCTGCTTCTTGTTCGCTGCGAAGCGTATAGCGCCGAAACGCTTTCTCGCTTTGATGTCCAGTTAGCTTTCGTGCATGGCTGGGGTCAACTCCCAATAGCAATAAGTCAGTAGCGTAAGTATGTCGAAATGAATGAGGGTGCAAATCCTCAATATGAGCTATTTCACCGATTTTTTCTACAGCGAAGTAAATCCCGTGATAACTCAAGCGTTCACCCTTGTATGAAGCATGGTGTGAAATCATCAGTGGACTAAGGCTGGACAACACCTCTCCTTGCTGTTCGCGCAATTGTAAATAATCTGCCACGACTTCCCGACTCTCTTTTCGCAGTGGAACTAAGCGTGGTTCATTGGTTTTGGTGTCTGGTAAAAATAGCAGCTTGCCATCAAATGAGCCAACATTTAACTGCACAACTTCCCCAGCCCGGAGTCCATGACTAAGAATGTGAACGAGTGCTGTATCCCGTTGCTTTGTTTCTCCCAGCAATTCCAACGCTGACCAAACCTGTTCCATTTGTTCTGGGGTTAAACTCTGGGCTGGTGGTAGTGGCACTTTTTCCAGTTTTATCCCCAGTGTCGGATTAGTAGCAATAATTTCAGGATACGTGTAGCACATCCATTTGAAAAAGCTTTTGAGTGCCGCAATTCCGGCATTGATGCTGCTTTTTGAAAGGGGATTACCTGCATCAGTCCGTATTTCATCACGGAGATATTCTTTATATAGCGCAAGATGACGCGGGCGTAGCTCATGATAATGCAGCTCACTCCATGCCAAAAACCGCTTTAGTTCTCGTTCGTAAAGCTTGCGGCTGTTGGGTGCGAGATTGTTGCTGCGTAAAAATTCCAGTACTTTTACCCACCGTATATCTGTGGGTGCAGCTATTTTTTCTGCCCTGCTTCTAGATTCTCCCTGTAGGGTTGATGGTGCTTGATCCTGTATGTGGATCAACTTGATTGGCGGTAGGTTGTCAAACTGAGGATTATTTACCATCTTGATCGCGATCGCCTAGAAGCAGTGTGGAACTAACACCCAAAATTGTATGTGACTTTAGGGAAAATCTGGCTATCGTGTCACTAGAATGCTTCTCAATCTTGGTACTGAGGTGAATTGTTGAAGATGTTTACAAATCTTGGGTAAGTGAACTAACTGTCCTTAAAAAGCCGCCATAACCGGACAGTTGCCATTTTTCCCTCATGATATAGCACTAACCTATTAGCGTCCTTGTCTGCGCTCACAGATTTATATCCTCATGAAGCGGCTCAAGAATTGTCCAAATTGGAAGTTGTTTGGGTAGATCAGGGCTATTCGGGAAAAAACTTCGCTCAAGCCGTCAAACAGGTTTGCGAAAACCAAGTTCGTGTTGAGGTGGTTGAGGTGATTGAAAGGATATCAAAAACATTTGAGCGATTGCCGAAACGATGGATTGTGGAAGGGACGTTTGGTCTCAAAAATTAATTATGTAATATTTGAAAATAAAAATGCTTGGGCAGAAAAAGCTAGTAATTAAATGAATTTTAAAGAAATTTATATTTTAGCTAGAAAGAAGCTAAAAATTTCTATTGATATTTTCTATATTGAACCTAAAAGAACTAGTAACACGCTTAGATTTAGATTTCAGGATTAACTAATTAAAATCCAAAAACAAATAACCTATATTTAGGAATATAAAAAATTCGCTTATTTATATCTCAAGTAAGACAGTAAACTTAATTTGTATATTGAGATACCAAACATTATCTAACTCAAGGTAGAGGATTGCTGTTTTTTTATAAACTAAATTCGTACTAAGTTCATATAGATAGCTTCAACTATCTTAGAACTAATTACTAGTTAACAAGAGTTGCAATTTTATTACTACCTGCTTGATTATCTATTTGGTTAGCAGATTTAAATTGGTATCTGATAAGGAATCTGCGAAGATAAATTAAGGGTTTGCAATTTAAGGGTATGTAATTAACAGAGATTTTGCATTTACCTAGATACTTATGAATATGAAGTCAGACCTAAAAATTATTTTTGATAACTGCGCTTCATTGGACTGATTTTTTTGAAACAAGATTTTGATTTACTGGTTTAATATTTGTTGGCATTTAGACATAGATATAGAATATATTGCCAACTTAGACAATAGCCGTAATCTTGAATATTTAGCAGGGCAAACCAATCTAAAGTATAAGAATCCTTTAATAGCAATATTTGGTAAATATTAGAATTTACAGAGATTAAAATTTACATTCTATCTTTCTTTACGCAAATTTAATTTGCGGACGGATCTATTAATGAGGTTTCAAGCGAGCTAATTTAAGCAAAGAATTTTAATACAAAATTACAGGAAGGGATTTATGAAGCAATTTACTGTGAACACAACCCTAATGGGCAAAGTTACTGATATTGCACAGGAGCAAGGAAAATTTAGTATTAAATGCCGTAGTGGAGATGAATTCCTGGTTGCAGTTAGTACGGAAACACGATTTCAATTTTTACAAAATTTGGATGGTATAAACCGCGATCGCGTCCCAACTCCTGAAGATTTTCATCAGTCCTCACCAGCTGATTTAGTGAGAAAATACATCCAGTCGGATAGCTTAGTAGTTTTGCAAGGGGTGTATCTAGAAAATAATGGTAGCCGCCAATATGATGCCCGCATTGTTAACTTACTAAATTCATATAGAGGTCAAGACGAATTAGTTTTTGAGCAAACTCACTGGTGGCTGACCCAAATTGCCCGTCTAGCAGATAGTTGGTTAGGTTTTTTATTTCCAAATAAACAAACCTATGAAATAGATGATTTTGCTCTTTACCGAACTAACCTAAATATCATCGGTTTACCAACAGATGATGAGATTCAAGAATCTGCTACTCTTTCCAGACTGATCTATGGTCTTTCCTCTGCTTACTTGCTAACTGGAAGTGAACGCTATCTTTCAGCGGCTCGTGCTGGAGTTCAATACCAACGTGAAACTTTTCGCAGTTTGACATCTGATGGCAAACATTGTTTTTGGGCATTTGGCAAGCGCAAGACAAAGTACAGTTATCAGTTGTATATACGTTCTCTCAATGAGGATGATAGAGATACAATCCCACTTTACGAACAAATTTACGCCTTAGCTGGATTAGCTCAGTACTATCGAATCACTTTAGATTGGGAAGTACTTGATGATATCAAGCGGACTGTTCGTGTCTTTAATGATTTCTTCACTGATCCAGAATCACAGTACGGTAAACATGCTTACGGTGATTATTTTTCACACCTTGATTATGTGACGTTAAATTGGGATAGTCCTGCTCTTGGTGATAACCAAGCCAGAAAAAATTGGAACTCGATTGGGGATCATATACCGGCTTATTTAATTAACGTGATTTTGGCATTAGAACCTTTGCCATTAACTGATCATGGTCATGAAGAAATTGGGAAATTTTTAGAAACCTGCAAAAAGATTCTCAAAACAGTCTCCACAATCATTGCCGATAGATTTACCGATCCAGATCCTAACGTTCCATTTGTGAATGAGCGATTTTTGCGAGATTGGAAACCAGACCATAATTGGCGATGGCAACAAAATCGTGCCGTTGTTGGGCACAATTTGAAGATAGCCTGGAACCTGACTCGTGTTGCTAACTATTATTACTCCTTAGCCGTCCAATCTGCCGCTGGTAACGCGCAAGAAGCCGAAGAATTACAACGTTTAGCTGATAAGTTGATGAAGCTAACAGACAATTTAGGCATGAAGATGGCAGAGATTGGCGTAGATTTATTTAGGGGTGGAATCTTTGATACTTTAGAACGTAATCCTCAAAATGGAACGCCACTAGAATTTCCTTGGTTCAACACTAAAGACTTTTGGCAACAAGAACAAGCTCTATTAGCCTACTTAATTCTTCATGGTTGCAGTAATGAGATTCATGAACAAAAACAAGAGTATTTGCGGTTAGCACGAGAAACAGCCGCATTTTGGAATCTATTCTTTCTTGACCAAGATAATAAAGGTATTTTCTTCCGAGTCAGCGAGAGTGGAGATGCAATTACTTCAGGACAGTATGCACAAAAAGGCGGACATGCAATTTCTGGATACCATGCCTTTGAGCTAAATTATTTGGCTCATATCTATATCAGTAGCTATGTGACAAAAGAACCCTTCTGTTTGTATTTCAAACCTGACAAACATTGTCGCCAGCGCTCTCTCAATGTTTTACCAGATTTTTTTAGACCCAATACTTTGGAAGTGAGCAGAGTCAGCATTAATGGTAGCGATCGTACCACAATCGATCCTGATAATTTTCAAATTGAACTGGGAGAGAAAGAATTTGAACTTGGTTCAGAAGCAGAAATCATTGTGGAATTTACACCCAAGACTTAGGAGATAAGTTATGGTGACCCAAATGCTAGAAGGAAAGAAAGTCGCCATCCTTGTAGAAACGGAGTTCATTCCTCAGGAAATTGCAGCTTATCGGCAACACTTTCAGGAACTTGGGGCGACTGTGCATTTCATGTCTCGGCTTTGGGGAAATGAAAGTGTACGATTTGTCAGTGATGTGGATGAAGTTGGTGAATCTCTGCAATATCTTGATGTAAACATTGACTTTCAGAAAGTAGATATTAATGAATATGCTGCTGTAATTATGGCTGCTAACTACACCAGTGTACGTCTGCGCTACTTTGAACCACCATCAGGACAGGAGATTAGTCCAGAGCAAACTCGTACTGCACCAGCAGTTCAGTTTTTTGCTCAAGCAATGGCAAATCACAAGATTATCAAAGCTTTACTCTGTCATGGATTGTGGTTACTGACTCCAATGCCAGAACTACTCCGAGGACGAAGAGTAATCTGTCATGAAGTGGTGCTGGCCGATATTACTAATGCTGGTGCTGTTTACGTACCACCACCTGTAAATTCTCAACCAAATGATCCTGGAAATATTGTGGTTGATCAAGACCTAGTAACAGGACGAGCTGGACATGATGTGTATGCTTTTATTGATGCGATCGCTCACCAAATCGCATCTCAAGAACAATGTTGCGTAGAAACACAAAGGAGATGATCCGATGACCAAAATTCTGATTGTGCTATCAGAGTGGGGTTACTGGGGAGAAGAACTAGTAGGCCCCCTAGAAACCTTTGATGCAACTGGGTATCAAGTTGACTTCGCTACCCCAAATGGCAAAAGACCTGTAGCACTCGGGGTAAGCATGGACCCTACTTTTGTTGACCCACCATTAGGGAGACCAGTCACTACACAAGATATGGCTGATAAGGTCAGACAATTAGATGACACCAACAATCCACGGTTAAACAACCCAAAAAATCTTAGAGAGTGGCTCCCAGAAAGACCTTATTGGAGTTCACCAAAATTCTTACGGGAAATGGAGGAATATTACAGACAACTAGATGAAGTGCAACAAAGAGATTTGCAGTCATACGATGCCATTCTTATTGTCGGTGGTAGTGGTCCGATGGTTGATTTAGCTGACAACCAGAGAGTACACGATCTCATCCTCAGTTTTTACCAAATGGGTAAGCCAGTCGCCGCAGAATGTTACGGCGTTTCATGTCTGGCATTTGCCCGTGACATTGGCGATCGCAAGAGCATTATTTGGGGTAAACACGTCACAGGCCATTGCCTGGAATATGACTACAAAAATGGTACGGGATTTAACGGTACTAACATCGACCCATGTCTGAACAATATTAACTTTGGCACGCCATTCTATCCTCTAGAATACATACTCCGTGATGCTACAGGGCCAGACGGACAGTATCATGGCAATGTCGGTAGACCAACATCAGTGATTGTTGACTATCCGTTTATTACGGGGCGCTCTACGCCAGACTCTTATCTCACTGGTCAGAAATTGGTGGAAGTCCTAGAAAAAGGACTCAAGCGCTATGGCTGGTAAAGTCGGATTTTAAATATCTGGATGGTACTGCACGATAAACACTGTATGCAATTAATAGTTGCAGAAGGTAAAATCCATGACTAACAAAACAGGCCGCTTTGCAATTCTCGAACAATTTTTGGCAGATGGCATCCATTACATATTTGGTAACCCTGGCACATCAGAAGAAGGATTTTTGGATGCTATTCGGGAATATCCAGACCTGAAATACATCTTGACATTGCAAGAATCCGTCGCTGTGATGGCAGCAGATGGTTATGCTAGAGCAACTAAAAAGCCTGCTTTGGTGCAAATTCATAGTACCCCTGGTTTAGGAAATGCGATCGGCGCACTTTACCAAGCATACCGAGGTCACTCACCACTGGTAGTGATTGGTGGTGATGCAGGCATCAAATATCAGGCGATGGACGCTCAGATGGCAGGAGACTTAGTAGCTTTTGCCGAGCCAGTTACCAAGTGGTCAACAATGGTGATGGAACCATCTTCGTTGCTGCGGGTTTTGCGACGGGCTATTAAGATTGCTGCCACTCCACCAATGGGGCCTGTATATGTTTGCCTACCTATGGATATTTTGGATGCGCCTGTAGTGGAAGAAGTCAGACCAACCTCATTTCCATCGACCAGAGTTGTGCCAGATGAAGAATCTCTCAAAACTGTAGCAGCAATGTTAGCATCTGCTCAAAAGCCGATGTTTTTTGTAGGAGATGGCGTGGCTTATTCTGGCGCACAGAATGAGCTAACCTACGTTGCTGAAATTTTAGGTGCAGAGGTGTGGGAAGCTGATGCTGGCGAGTTGAATATGAACTATGTCCATCCTCTTTATCAAGGTATGACAGGACATATGTTTGGCTCTCAAAGCCGACTTATCACCTCTAAAGGTGATGTCAGCTTAGTTTGTGGAACCTACCTCTTACCAGAGGTATTCGCCGAGCTGGGCAATATCTTTACACCTGGAGCAAAAGTCATTCATATCGATCTCAATGCCTACGAGATTGCTAAAAATCACCTAGTAAACTTGGGTTTGGTCAGCGATCCGAAACTTACCCTCGCTAAACTAGCGGCTATCTTGGACGCAGTTATGACATCTAAGCAGAAAGAAGCTGCTAGGGCGAGAATTGCAGAAATTGGACAAGCCAAAGAAGCGCAACGCAAACGCGAGCTAGAACAAGATCGTAGTGTGAGGGATAGTGTACCCATACATTTCTCCCGCTTTGCAGAAGAACTGGCAACTCACTTACCAGAAGATGCAATTATCTTCGATGAAGCTCTCACTTGTTCCCCCCAGCTTACACGCTATTTACCTCCAAGCAAGCCAGAGCAATATTTTCTTACTCGTGGTGGTTCGTTAGGTGTGGGAATTCCAGGGGCGATCGGTGCTAAACTTGCTAATCCGGACAAAATGGTGATTGGCGTGACGGGAGATGGTGGTGCCATGTATACAATTCAAGCTCTGTGGTCAGCGGCTCGTTACAATGTTGATGCCAAGTTTGTTATCTGTAATAACCGTTCTTACAGGTTGTTGCAGTTAAATATCCAAGCCTACTGGCAACAGCAGGGTCTACCAAACTATGCTTATCCCCTAAGTTTTGATTTGTCTAAGCCAGATCTTCGCTTTGACGAAATGGCTCGTTCGATGGGTGTCCAGGGGATTCGGGTTGAAAAAACTGAAGAGATAGCCCCAGCTATCCAAAAGGCATTAGCCCACAAGGGACCATTCCTTATCGATGTGGTTTTAGAAGCAGATGTTCACCCTGAAATGATTGGTGTTCCGTGCGGACAGTAATTACGTAAGTTGCTAGCGGAATTGGAGTTAACAGATTTTCGAAGCCGTAGTCTTTCGCAGAACTAGAAACAATAAATCAAAAAATTGAACAAAATTAGTACTAACTGAAAAAGAGTTATGTCATGATCCATCAATTAATATTTGCTCATCCTAAACCAAGCATGAGTGAGAAAGACTTCCAAGACTATTGGATTAATGTTCATGCTGTTAATTACGCCAGCCAAATTCCTCAAATTAGAAGATATTTAATTGATTTGAGAATTCCCTTTGGACCAGAACCAGAAGATCCTCTTTTCAGTGGCGTTGCTGAAATTTGGTTAGAAAATGAAGCAGAACAAATCGCTTCATTGCAATCTAAAGAGTTTCTAGAAGGAGCGCGGAGAGATGAACCTAATTGGGCAGCCTTCTGGCGCACAGTTGGACTAGATACAACTGCTCACGTTTTGATGGTAGGAGAACCGTTACAAAGAGACTTTAATACAATCAAGGTTTTGATAATGGTTAAGCGAAAAGCTGGGATGTCATTAGCTGAATTTCGCCAAACCATGTTGAATAGTCATGCTGCTAAAGTCATGAAACTTCCAGGTCTACGGCGCTATCTTCAATGTCACGTCCGCGATAATTTTTATACGATTGGTGAATCTATTCTCGATTGCGTATCGCAGCTTTGGTTTAACGATTTGCCATCTCTTGAGACAGCTTTCAATTCACCAGAATATCAAAATCTAATTTTGCCAGAATTTGGGCATCTGTTTGAAGCTAAGTATGTTCATACTATGGTGACAACTGAAACTTGGATTATTGGCCCAGAATTTCGCTAAAGGGGATTCGATTTATGTCTAAGGAAAACGTAATTAATTTTTTAAGAGCCTGTACTAACGATACTGCTCTGCTAGAAAAATTTGAGCAGAAGAACTTACCTGAAGTTATTTTACATGCTAAAAGTTTGGGTTATGGCTTTAGCAGTGAGGAATTATCTGCTGTTATTGGAAGCATGGAAGCTCAGATTATTACAGAGAAAATGGGCGAGGAAATCAATGCTTACAGTAGTTTGTGGCAGCGTATGTGGGGCAAATATCGTCTGCAATATGTTGTTGAGGAATTATTTCGTACTTTTTCTAATATGGAACTAAAACAGTTTCTTAGTTAGTGAAAATCCTATGGCGAGAATAGAAGTAGTTAATTTTTTGCAAAGTCTTGTTCGACAACCTGAGTTACAAAATCAATTGAAAGCTCTCTCCAAACCTGATGTTTTGGTATATGCAGAGCGAGCGGGTTATAAGTTTACCGAGCAAGAGTTTGACGATACTGTTTGGGGAGTCGAGATTTTTTTAGCAGATAAGCTAGGAGAGAATTTCGATCTAACGTTTAGTTTGTGGGAAACAATGTGGGGCAAGTACTACCTTGAATATCTTGCTGTTAATGTAATTGATAGTTTGTCCCAAGAAGAAATAAATGCGTTTCTAAACCAGGGCAAAAGGTGGATTAGTAAATGAATTTCGAACATACATTTGATTACATTATTGTAGGCGCTGGTGCGGCTGGTTGTGTTATTGCTTACCGACTGATTAAAAATTTGGGTTGTAGCGTTTTGTTACTGGAAGCAGGTAATCCAGATAATAACCCTGCCATCCACAATACAGATATGCAATCGATGACTTCTCTGTGGGGTTCTAATGCAGATTGGGGGTATTCAACTGAACCAGAACCAAGTTTAGGTGATCGCCGCATCTCGATTGCTCAAGGCAAGGTTTTGGGTGGCGGGACTTCGATCAATGCCATGATGTATATTCGGGGCAATCGTCGCGATTATGATCGCTGGAAATATTTGGGAAATGAAGGTTGGAGTTACCAAGAAGTTTTATCATATTTCAAGAAGTCGGAAGATTATGAAGGCGGAGAATCTGCCTACCACGGAGTAGGTGGTCCTTTACACGTCATTAACTATCGCAATCCTGCACCTGTATCTCAGGCTTTCGTATCAGCAGCGATGGAATTAGGTTATGCGGGTAATGGGTGGGACTGCAACGGCGAACAACAGGAAAATGGCGCATTTTTCTATCAATCCACTCGCACTCAAGACAATCGGCGTTGCAGTACGGCTGTTGCTTTTCTCAGACCAATTTTCGGACACCCTACTTTTACAGTAGCAACTAACGCGCAAGTCACTCGGCTTTTATTCGCTAAACAACGAGCTATTGGAGTGGAATATCTGCAAGACGGCAACTTTCACCAAGTTAAAGCTGAATCGGAAGTCATTCTGAGTTGTGGTGCATTTGAATCTCCTAAACTGCTGATGCTTTCCGGTGTTGGATCTGCTGAACATTTGCAAGCTCATGGTATTCCCCTGATAGTAGATTTACCAGGAGTTGGCAAAAATCTGCAAGATCATTTACTATTTGGAGTCGGATATAGGTGCAAGCAAGAACAACCCGTACCTAACCTTCTTTCTGAAGCAGGTTTGTTTACTTACACCAACAGTAACATCGATTTAAGTACAAACTCACCTAATCTGCAATTCTTTTTTGGTCCTGTACAATTTGTAGAACCCCAGTATCGAGTAGATAGCCCTGGTTTTACTTTCGCACCAATTTTAGTCCAACCGCAAAGCCGAGGTACTGTCTCTTTAATATCTAACAATCCCAAAGATTTAGCCGTCCTGCGTCCTAATTATTTACAATCTGAAGCCGATCTCGATGTTTTAATTCGAGGAGTTGAATTATCTAGAGAATTAGTCAATACCCGTCCCTTTGATGAATTTCGAGGTGAAGAATTAGCCCCAGGAATTGCTGTAACTGGCAAAGCGGAATTAAGGGCATATATCTGTCAAGTTGCTTCCACTGTTTGGCATCCAGTTGGGACTTGCAAAATGGGAGGCGATAACGATGCTGTTGTCAATCCTTTGCTTCAGGTTTATGGAGTAGAAGGACTGCGAGTTGCAGATGCTTCAATTATGCCGACGATTACTAGCGGTAACACTAATGCTCCTACCATCGCGATCGCTGAAAAAGCAGCGGATATGATTATTGCCGCTCGGTAGTTCGGTGAAACCAAAACCAAAAATTAGTTAATGGGGTAAGAAGCGATCGTGACAGATAATTTTGATTTTATTATTGTCGGTTCGGGTGCAGCAGGTGCAACTGTTGGCTATCGTTTGAGTGAATTTCCTGATGCCAAAATCTTAATTTTAGAAGCTGGCGGCACTCAGATGTTGGAAGCAATTGAGGTTCCCTATCGCTGGAATGAGTTATTATTAACCGAAATTGATTGGGCTTACATGAGCGTTCCCCAGCCAGGGCTTGCTAACAGACAAATCTATTCTGCGGCTGGCAAACTTATCGGTGGAACTTCCAATATTTATCACATGATTCATACCAGAGGTAAAGCCTCTGATTTCGCTGATTGGGCTTACAATGGTTGTTCTGGTTGGTCTTTTAAAGAAGTACTTCCCTATTTTCAAAAACTAGAAAATCAGGAAGACGACACCAACCCTACTGCGGGTAGAGGTGGTCCAATTAATGTCATTGATGCCAAATACGAAGGCAACCCAACTTCACAAGCTTTCATCGATGCCTGTGTAGAACTGGGATATCCTTACGTCAAAGATTTTAATGCCGAGGATTTTGGCGTTGGTTGGCATCATGTAGATATTAAAAACGGCAGACGCGCTGGAGTCAGAACTGCATATTTAGAACCAGCTTTAACTCGACCTAACGTAAGTTTAAGTAGCAGTTCCCAAGCTACAAAACTGTTGATAGAAAAAAATCGTTGTGTGGGAGTCGAGTATCAGCAGGATGGAGTTTTAAAAACTGCTAGAGCCAGTCAAGAAGTGATTGTTTGTGCTGGTGCAATTCAATCGCCAAAATTATTGCTGCTTTCTGGTATCGGCAATCCAGAACAGCTCCAACAATTCAATATACCCACCGTAGTAAATCTACCAGGTGTAGGAGAAAATTTTCACGACCATCCACTAATTATCGGTCCTATGGGCATGATGTCTGAACCAGGAGCAGATCCCAAGGGTAACATGACTGAGGTTGCCTTATTTTGGAAATCTGAAGCATCAATGCTGGTTCCCGATTTAGAAATTTGTCTGGTTCATCGCGCCCCATTTGGTGAATCATTTTTCGGTAACGTGATCCAGCGTCTTCAAACTAATCAACCAATTGCGTCAGTGAGTCAGTTAGTCGATCCGAGAATCATTTTGGCACTACCTGGTTTAGTACGCCCGTTATCACGTGGGTGGGTGCGTTTGGCAAGTAGCGATCCTATGGCTAATCCTCTGATTAATGCCAATTATGGAGCAGAAAGATCGGATATTGATCGCATGGTAACTATGGTGAAAATAGCACGCGAGATTTATCAAACTAAAGCCTTTGCTAAATTGGGTTTGACAGAAATAAACCCAGGTCCAGAAGTCAACAACAAAGAAGCACTAAGAAATTGGGTTATTAACAATATAGGTTCTTACTACCACTACGTAGGGTCTTGCAAAATGGGTATTGACCGTATGGCAGTTGTAGACTCGCAACTGAAAGTTTACGGTGTAGAAGGATTGCGTGTAGCTGATGCTTCAGTAATGCCCTCTATACCCTCATCCAACCCCCACACATCAATCGTCATGATTGGCGAGAGAGTAGCAGATTTTATCAAACAGCAATTTTAAGAATAATTCCAACAACAAATTTTTATCAACAGAGTTAGAAATATGCCGGAACAAACAGAAATCTTCGATCTAGGGAACTTCCAACTATCAACCGGATTCATCCTTCCAAATGCCAAATTGGCGTACAAAACCCACGGAAACTTGAACGCAGCGAAAGACAATGCAATTCTATTTCCACATTTTTTAGGTGGTGCGCCAGAAGCTCTAGAAATCTTTATTGGCGAGAACCGTCCGTTAGATCCGCGCCAATACTTCATCATCTTACCTGGGCTGCTCGGCAACGGTGTCTCGTCCTCACCCAGCAACACAGCACCACCATTCGATAGAGGAGCCTTCCCACAAACTCATATCGCTGATGACGTAATCGCTCAACAGCGGCTCGTAACTGAGAAATTCGGAATTGACGAACTGTATTTAGTTCTCGGCTGGTCTGTAGGCGCACTTCAAACTTATGAGTGGGCAGTCCGCTTTCCCCATATGGTCAAGCGTGCTGCTTCGATCGCAGGCGCTCCCAAGCCTTCACCTTGGACTGTTCTGTGGTTGCGTACGGCAATTGAGGAGCCGCTCTTATCCGATCTAGCTTGGAACAACGGCTTCTACACCGATCCCCAGGCTGTGCAAGCCGGATTGCGCCGTCAAGCACACGTCATGGCCCTGACACTACCACCGCTCGGATTCTACCGTGAAGGCGAGGAAGTCTGGCGTACTATTGGCTTTGCTTCCCTGGACGACTTTGTTTCTCGCTTCTGGGAAGCTTTTATGCTCCCCCAAGACCCCAACAATTTGATTAATCAATCGCGCAAGACTCGTGCCGCAGACCCCAGCGCTGGCAGCGATTTGTCCGCCGCACTGAGCCAAATCAAAGCACAAATGTTCGTGGTTGCTTTCACTGGTGATCGGATGTTTCCGCCTGAAGAATGCAAGCGAGATGCTGACAGGATTCCCAACGCCAAATATTGGGAAGTTAACAGCATCGGCGGTCACTTGACAACATTCGCCCTGACCGAGCAAGACAGACAGGCAATGGACGATGTTCTACGGCAAGTGCTAACAGCTTAACTTCTTTACTATTTCCATAGGAGACAATAATGTATATCGGTCGAGATTGGTCAATTGAGCATAACCAGCGGGCAAAAGTCAAAAACGCCGAACTCAGATACGCAGTGTTGGGCAATGGCGAACCCGTACTGTGCATTCATGGCACGAATATTGCTGACAGCCTGATTACACCGCTACAGTTTTGTCCCCAGCTTTTTGAAAAGTACAAATTTATTAGTTACTACAGATCTGGCTACAATGGCAGCACTCTAGAGAAAGATAGTTTGAGCATTGAGGAAGGTGTAGAACATTCCAAACAACTGCTGGAGCATCTAGGGATTGAGAAAGCCCATATTCTGGCTTTTTCGTTTGGTGGCGTAATCGGCTTCCAATTCATGCTTTCCTATCCTGAAATGGTGCATTCTGCCATTCTGCTCGAACCATATCTGCCTAGAGAATCTCCAGAGGCGGTTGAGGCTAACGTGAATGCTTTCAATCGAGCGATGGATCTGTTTAAAGCTGGCGATCGCCTGGGTGCTGCTCAACGTTACATGGTGGATGTCTGCGGACTCAGTTTCTTGAGCGCTGTCGATATGACAAATCCACTCGATGTGTGGAATAGAGTTGCTGTTGATGCCAATATAGCTTTCACCGTAGATTTTCCGGCAATTTCTAATTGGGGATTCAGAATGTCAGAGGCAGATCGGCTAGTAGAGAAAAAACCGACTATGCCAGTCTTAGCTGTGATGGGGCTAGACAGTGAAGCCGCAATGCCTGGTTTTCGAGAGACTCAGGAGTTTCTCATGAACTGGCTGCCGCAAGCCGAACGGTGCGGCATCATGAATGCCACTCACGGTATGCAAAGCATGAATCCCATAGAAGTCGGACAAGCGGCACTGGCTTTTCTGCAAAAGCACCCAATGGTTTAAGCCGACACGACAGGAGAAGTATTCGTATGTCTTTACTCGCACAGGCAAAGCAGTTCTTCACGGCACTCAACGCACACGAGCTAGATGAGGTAGTTGCCGCGATCGCTCCGTCAGCCAACATCCACACGCCCATAGGGTCGTTTACTGGAGGCGAAGCCTACCGAGAGTGGATGTTAATGCACTTCCGTGCGATACCGGACTTCACCCACGAAATTCGTGGTATGGCAGTGGAGTCAGATCGGACGCTTGCCTTCGAGCTGCACGCTACTGGAACCATGACTGGTCCGCTAGCTATGCCCAGTGGCGACTTGCCCCCTACTGGCAGAAGCATCGATATCTCAGCATCTGATTTCTGGCGATTTGAGGACGGGCTAATTGTCGAGTACCACCTCTACTTCGATCGGTTCGACTTCTTCGGGCAGCTCGGACTCACTCCACCAGCTGAAGATTGATTGATGCTACATTACGTTGTGTCCTTTTGTTATCACTTCTTAAAGCAAAGTTATGCAAACATGCACTCTCGGTAAGAACAGTCCAAACGTCTCTGCTCTCAGTTCAGGACTGATGGGGATGTCGGACTTTTACAGTCTCGCGATCGCCGAAATGGTCGAGGCAGCGGGCTATGTCTGCCATATCGGATTTTCGGAAGCAGGAACCGAAGCCCAACGTGTTCACCCGATTGGCTGGCTCCAAATCGAATATTCGCTTGATCGCTACGATGCTGGGCAAATGCCTGCACTCGACAGCGAAAGAAAAACATAAGAGCATTATCACTCAAAGGATTTTACTATGCCTACAATTCCTGTTCAGTTTAACTATATTACAGGTATTAAAAGAGCAATTTTTACCAACCCCCGCTTAATTGGTAGTTGGGATGAAAACGGACGCTACTCTCAACAGTGGACTTCTATACCGATGCAGCAAATCATTGGTGAAGATGGCTGTCCCTGTTTCCAAGCGACGGTTGAACTTGATGATTCACAAATTGGTTGGTTATTTCGCTGGGGTGTGATGCTAAATAGTCCAGCAGGTAGTAATTTGTGGGGAATCACAACGGGGATTAACCACAATTCCAGTGATCGCTACCTTAGTTTTACTCTACAATCTCCTAACAACGATCAGCCTCAGCGAGAAGCATATTATCTAGTTTATAGTCGTAGGCTAGGCGCACAACAATATCATCTTCCTGGTCAATCTCAGCCTGGGTTACGGTTTGCTGTCTGGGCACCAAATGCCCGGAATGTGGAAGTTGTGTTTGGTAACCGCAGTAGTGGCTATATTGCAGATGATGCTTTTCGAGATGATCCTGATTTTGGTATGGATCCCAACCTGGGGCCATTTCCTCTGTTGAGGACAGAGGAGGGGATTTGGCAAACAGATGTCACAGTATCACCAGAACTTGCTGATTTCTCCCGCTTTGATCATATTCCTTATATGTTTAGGATTATCAATGAAGGGGGACGGGTAGCTTATCGCACTGATTTATATTCTCGCTGTCAAATTGGTAAAGGCAACATAAATCCTGATGGTAAACCTTTTTCTAATAGATATAGAGATACACAGGAAAGACCTTTTTCAGGAAATTATCAAGATTTGGATGGTACTAAAAGCTGCTCTGTAGTCGTAAATCCTGATACAGTGACTACACATTTTCAAGAACCAGTCTGGCCAGAGCTGGAATTCATACCAGAAGAGGAGTTCTGGAGTAATGAGTTTTCACTGGAACGCCCTGTTCCCCAGCGTATCGAGGACCTAGTAATCTACGAACTCCACGTAGGGGCTTTAGGGTATGGTCAAAACAGACCAGGAAATTTTGAGGATGCGATCGCTTTACTACCCTACTTAGTAGAATTGGGGGTTAACGCTGTTGAACTCTTACCGATGTCAGAATTTCGAGACGAAGTAAATTGGGGCTATGAAACATCTCATTACTTCGCTCTGGAATACAGTGCTGGTGGTAGAGATCAACTGAAGCATTTTATTAGGGAGTGCCATCGTTATGGGATTGCAGTGATTTTAGATGTGGTGTACAACCACTTCAATCCGAATGGAGAACGGGCTGAATGGGCATACGACTCGGATATTCCCGAACATAATATCTATTACTGGTATGAAGGTAACTCTAGCGATTATTTCTACCCAGACGGCAGAAGTTTCCCAGAAGGCGGCTATCTTGATAATTGGTCTACAGGTTTCGCACCTCGATTTTATGAAGAGATGGTGCGGAAAATGTTCATTAGCAGTGCAGTAACTTTGATGGAGGAATTTCATGTAGATGGGTTTCGGGTTGATCAAACGACTTCGATGCATTCTTACAACCAATTGCACGCTGATGGTAGACCTGTGGATAATGCCAATATTTTTGGTGCTAAGTTCCTCAGAGAATGGACTCGGACAATGAAGCTAATCCAATCAAATGCCATTCTCATAGCAGAGGATCATTCTGATTGGGAGCTAGTTACTGAATCACCTGATGTTGGTGGTTTGGGCTTTGATGCAGCTTGGTATGCCAACTTCTATCACCATTTGATTGGTGATGCTAGACAAGGAACGGAATATGCCAAATTAATTCCTACTGCTGGATATGGTACAGATGAACCCCTAGCGATGGATAAATTTGCTGGGGCCTTGGGATGGTCTGGGCATAACAAAGTTGTTTATCATGAATCTCATGATGAAGCAGGTAATGCTTATTCTGAAGAAGGAGGCCATAGAGTTGAATCTCGGCGCACGATTGTAGCGGCTGTCAACTCCGCACCATTGATTGGGGAAACCCGGAGGTATGGCGAAGCACGTTGCCGTTTTGCTGTTGGTGTGTCTATTTTGTCGGCTGGTACGCCAATGTTTTTGATGGGTGAGGAAATTGGCGTACAAAAACCTTACAGATACAGCGATTTTATAAATAACCGTGAGAATTTGTTAAGCGATCGCCAAACTCATGGTCAGAAATTATTCCGATTTTACCAAGACCTGATTCAGCTGCGCCGCAAGCATTCTGGATTGCGATCACACTTGATTGATATTCTCTATGTTCACAATGCCAACCGAGTTATTGCTTTCAGACGTTGGGATGTAACTGAAGAATTTTTAGTTGTAGCTAGTTTGAATAATCAGCCCTTCTCCTCAAGTTACACCATAAACAATTCCCGAATCGGAGATGGTCAGTGGCGCGAGATATTTAATAGTGATGCTTCACTTTACGGAGGAGATAGTATAGGTAACTTTGGATTTAATATATCTGCAACTAACGGATATATTAATCCCATAGTTCCAGCAAACGGATTTGTTGTTTTCCAACGGCAAAGGACATAATACTGTTTCTCTGGAAGCTAGCTACAGATGACTAGCAGGGAAAGTATCAGAAATCATTTGTAGTTTTAATTGAGAGAATTGGTAATACCAATTCAAAATTCAAAATAGCCTACGGGAAGCAAGCTACAAAATTCAAAATTAAGAAAGCCAGATGCCATCTTGGTTTTAGAGTTTGCATCTGTTGCTAAATTTTGGAGAATTGGTATAGCTGTGAAGGTTTGTTTTTTGACTTTTAGCCAAAGAAAATACTAATTTCTTTGGCTGCCACTTCATATAATTTTTTTGCAGATGTAATATGTATCAGATTGTGCAAGATAAACTCCACAACGTTTTAAACGCACGGGCCCGCTTGGGCGAAGGCCCAATCTGGGATGATAATGACAAATTACTTTACTGGGTCGATATCTATAATCATCGGGTGCATCAGTTCCATCCTGCTAGTGGAAAAAATGTGTTTTTTGATGTAGGCGATGTAGTCGGAGCGATCGCTAAAGCAGGTAAAAATCAATTGATTATAGCGCAACGCCATCGTTTAGCATTCCTCGATACTGAGACAGGTATAGTCACCCCAATTGTTGAGATTGAAACAGATTTGCCAGATAACCGTTTTAATGATGCTAAATGCGATCCTCAAGGTCGTTTTTGGTTTGGCTCAATGTCTTCCTCAGGAAAGGCTCAGTCTAGCCTTTATCGCTATGACTTTGATGGTTCATTACATGTGATGGAAACAGGACTGACTGTTTCCAATGGTTTAGGGTGGAGTCCCAATCACGAAACATTTTACTTGACAGATTCTCCCCAGCAAAAAATATATGCTTACGACTTTGATACAGCCACAGGTAATATTAGCAACCGCCGTATTTTTGTTGATTTAACTGGTGAGTCTTTCTTTCCCGATGGTTTGACCATAGATAGTCAAGGATATATCTGGTCAGCAATGTGGAATGGATGGTGTGTGATTCGCTTCAGCCCAGAGGGTAAAGAGATTTTCCGGTTACAGCTATCAGTACCACTTGTGACTAGTTGCACCTTCGGAGGCGAGGATTTACAGACACTTTATATCACCACTGCCTCTATTGGCCTTAAGCAAGAAGACATCGAAAAAAGTTTTGACTCCGGTGATTTATTTGCCTTTGATACTGATGTTACTGGATTACTAACGTATGATTTTAACTTATCTAGAAAGGTATAAACAAGTTTATTGGTGATCGCATTAGCGAAAAACAAAAACTCGCTTGAAACTCAATACCTTCGTCAAAAAAATAGTATGAAGAGATAGGGATGATGTAATAGAGTTATTGTCTTTCACAACGACAACTCAGAAGTTACAACTTGCCCCTGTTCGACATCTTAGCACTGTTACAATGTCTGCTATCGAAGATTAGCGTGACTATGATTGCATCATTTTAGCCGTATCAGTCCACTACATATACTTAAATTAGATCGGATTGCTATAGAAACTCATATGTAAATAATTCTGTGTGATTACTTATTATCCGAAACGGATTAGCGATTAGCTTTCATTTGGTCAAACCAAGTGATCGCAGCCAACGAACTACTGATCCGGCTACCACTTTTCACATCGCCAATTCCAATCGCGTGTTGTCGCATAGCCTGAATCAATTGCTGTTTATCGAAAATGCCTAAATCATCAATCCGCGACTGAACAACCATTTCCTCTAATTTGGGTAAATTCTTGGCTAATCCCTGCCAATAAACCTCGTTGAAATTTCCCTTGAACCGCCGAGTCCGAATCGGTTCGGGCAGAATCTCGCCCATCGCCACTTGCAGCAGAGGTTTGGGAACGCCAGGGATTTCTCTCAGTTCTTTGGGGAGACTGAGACAGTAGGTAATCAGACGCGGATCGAGGAAGGGTTGGCAAATTCGGATTCCCAGAGGTGTGGCAAGATTCCAGGCAGCCCAATTTCCCGCAGATGCCCGCAGTCCTAGCAGATTTAAGGATTGCTCTACTGGATATCTGTTGATTTCACGTATAGTTGCTAGTGCCTTGCCCCACATATCATGCTGCTTGGCAAAATCAGGGAGAACCCAAGGAGGAATGGTAAATAAACCTAGGTTTGGCCAGCGTCCATAGCCCTGTCGGATTAATGCTGGCAAGCTCTCTCGCAACAGTGATGGAATTAAGGGTTCAATTCCGAATGGGTACAAAATTGACCATAGACTCTGGTTCTTGGCATTAGCCCATTGACGCGCCTCTTGTAAAGCTTTGTTCCAGTGACCTTGACGCATCAAATCTGCCAAGTGCATCCGATTTCCTTCTACAATCAGTTCTGCTCCCCCTCCACTCATGATTGCCGTCACCCCCATTTGAGCAGCTACATCGACCAGCACCTTTTCCATTGCTAAGTGGAATAAACCAGGATAAGGTTCGTCGTGGGCAGGGATTTCTTTGGTGAACCACTGGAAGTCTAAAGCTGTATCCCCATCTACATAGTGTGGTTCAATCGCTCCTCCCCGATCTACCACCATCTGAATGTAATCCGTTTCACCTACCAGAGTCCGCATTTGATAAACCAAAGAAAGGGTAATCAGCCGTCTGGGAGAGGTTTCTGCGGCTAGTAGATCGCGGGCAATACACACTATAGAAGAGCTATCCATCCCTCCTGATAAGTGAGAAGCGATTTTCTCGTCCTGAATTCGCTGTTTGACCGCTTGCCGAAAAAGGTGGATAAACTGTAAACCTGCTTCCTGGGGCGCGATATTTTCTATCGGTTGAATTTGATTCATCCAGTCCCAAGACCAGATTTTTGTTGTACGACCAGTGGCAGTCAATACTAGGAGAGTGCCTGGTAGAATCCGTTGAATTTCCTCAAATGCCGTCTTTTCAGTAGCTAACTCGACAAAAGCATAGGGAAACATTAAGAATGAGGCGATAAAGTCTTTATTAATAGCAGCTTGGGGAAGTCGTTGCGCTAATAATTGCAAATTAGTACTAACCCAGGTAGTTTGGTTGTGGCGCGTCCAGTACAAGGGAAAGTTTCCTAGAGGATCGCGCAGGGCGAAAAGACATAATTGCTTTGGATCGAAAACCACTAGTGCAAATTCACCCTCAAGTTTCTCTAAACCTTGTGCGTCATAATGTTGGAAAATAGCTAATATTAAGGCTGCATCGGAGGCCAAGTCCTGCTGAAATGCTTGAGGAAAGCGAGTTTTCAAGTCATCCTGGTAATAAATTCGTCCCATCAGGACCACTGCCATCTCTGTTGCAGAGTCTTGGGCGAAGGTTACTAGGGAAGAGACTAGAGAAAAGAAATTAAATTCGGCTTTTCCGGTTGCTTCTAGGGTGACTTCAAATCCGGTTTTCATGTCTAACCCAATATTTTCCTATCACTTCGCTTATTTAGGACAGCTGCTATAATCAACTGTTCCTTCAGGCATAGTGGTTTCACAAAATTTTGCCTCTCGCATGTCAGTATTTTTTAAATTGGCACCCCTTAGATCAGCGCGATTCAAAAGGGCACCCTTGAGGTCAGCATTAGCCAAATTAGCACCCCTTAGATCAGCTCCAGTTAAATCAGCACCATTCATCTGAGCATTACTAAGAGCATTACTACTATTTGGACTCTTACTTAGGTTAGTCCCTTTCAATATAGCTTTTGTCAGATTGGCATATGTCAGATCAGCGCCCTCCAAGTTAGCCCCTGTCAAGTCAGCCCCTGTCAAGTCAGCCCTCTTGAGTGTGGCGTCCTTTAGTTTCGTCTTTATCAATTTAGCATCGTTTAGCCTAGCCCCTTCTAAATAAGCTTGATTCAGGGTGGCACCAGTTAGCATAGCCTTTGTCAAATTTGCTTTGCCTAGGTTGATAGACAACTTCTTTGATTGAGAGCCATCTTTCGGCGGAGACTGCGGACCCAACTCCATATTCTGTAAGTTTGCCTCATATAGTGCCATACCCTCCATATCAATTATGGATTTTAGTGATTTATCGTTCGGTTTAGTTTTATAGGCCGAATAGTCGTAATTGATTAACCGCGCATCATACAAGAAACTTAAGACTTGACCTTGACGCTGGGCATCATTTTCCCGAAGTCTTAATTTGAGATCCTCACCCGTAACTTTTGATCCATTATTATCATTATCCTGTACCGGCACCAGGACTTCTAAGACTGATTGTGTCAAAGCTCTGGCTGCTTTAGGTGTATACTCATTTTTATCGAACAGTTTTCCGCTTGATATCAAGTCTGTCATCTTGCTCAGATAATTTTGCATCACTTCCTGGTTTTTTCGTTCTTCAAGCGCATATTCTTCTCTTTGTCGAGCTTGCTCATTAACCACGAAACCAACTACAAGCAATAGAAGAGGGACGAGCAACAAATTCGCCAAATCCCACAATGTTTTACCTTGAAACCCCAGCCATTTCCATCTATCAGACTTTGATTTTCCCTGCCTATCTTGTACTTTATGTGTGGGTGGTAGTGGAGAATTCTGCCCATTCTTCTCTTTGAAGACGATATCTTGTCGCTCTACCATTTTTTTTGTCTCCTAGCACATAATTTTCCTAAGTTCTTAAACTTGCTAGTGATTTAGTATCCTACATCCTTACTAACTAGCTGTACCAGAACTGTGAATTAGGTCCTTCGATATAGCTACCTTGGACAGAAGATTGCACGTTGTTTATAGACCCAAGAAAGTAAATTTTAGGTTGGGAATAAACTTTTACTTGGGGATCAGTTAGCCTAACACTTTCTAACTTTTTCAACATATCTAACCTCCTTGTGCTTAATACTTAACTTATGACCAAATTGAGCAATTTTTGCACTTTTTCTTACTTATGCTTACAAAAAATCACCCATCTACCACTTCTTAGATCAACTCTATCTACTTTTAGAGTATCTCTCAATTAAACTTTGGAAAGCTTATTTAATCAATATTCATATTAATGATAAAAGCTTAAAATAACTAGATTTTTCAATCATATTAGTTTATAAAATAAGCTTTTACATGTTTAACTGTAATTATGGCTATCTATTCATCTCCTATTGCCCTCAAGAATATCTGACAATTGGCATAAAGGGTTTACAATGATCCAGTTCATCCGTCACAACCAAGCCATTACACTCAACCCAGGCGTGGACTTGAAACGGATAGCGATCAATGCCAATAACTAAAGTTGCAGGTAAGCCGTAAAAAGTACGGAGAAGATGATAACCAACCAGCGCCCGTTCTTTACACACCATTGGTAAGAAAAGCCTACTAGCAGATGCTTCCCGCACCATTCGATCCACCGTTTGAATGACATCTGCTGTTACTGTGGTGTCAAATGCTGCGATCTCACCATGCCAGTACTGCCACAATGATACAGTGCGACTCCATCTGAGTAGACGAAAGCTGAACCAACTTAAGCTTAACAATAGCTCAACTGTAAGGCGATTGGGGGTTGGTTCAGGGTTGACTAAATTGCGGAAAATTAAGCTGACTGTTTTTAAGAGCAAAAGTAAGATTTTGTTGATTACTCTTAACTGATGATGTCTTAAAAACAACAACCAATTAAATGATTTCGCACTAGTAGTAAGTAGCTTTTTTTGCTCTAATTCCTGTAAGAGTATATTCAAGTCAGAGCGAACATTTTCTTCAGTTACGTTATAGATTTTAGTTAGTTCGCTAACTGTCTCTTCTACCCCTTTTTCTAGTGCGAGTAACAACATTAATGTAGCAATTTCATCCAGACCATAAAACTGTCCACTCTCAAAATCCAAGATTTGGGCGATCCCATCTTGCAAAAATAGAAATACGTCCCGACTAAGACTGTAATAACTGCCGTTTTCACCCATCAAGATGTCGTTTTGTTTACCTTGTTGCTGTTTTCAATAGCATCTACTCGGTAGTTTAGATGCGTTAGCAAATTATAACGACCATATTTAGGCTGAAGTTAATTTAGTTGATTTCATTCTTTAAGAGGATGTTTTAAAATTTAAACTGATTAAAAATCATGCAAGCCGTCGAACGATAATACATATCATGACAACATAAGATAAAAGGGTTCTTCCGGTGCTTTTATGGTGGTTACTAAATTTTAGTAAATTTTATTAACTACATTTTAATGATATTTATCCTTAAAACATATACTGTGTAAGCATTATAGCAGTTTCACGTATACTGAAATAATCCAAATAGCATGATTTATACTATAACACAGTAAAAATTAAGGCTTTCACGCAGTGTGCCGTAGGTATCGCTATGAAATTTACTGTAGAGCAAATCCTGAATCTGCCCGATATGAAAGTATTAGATTTTCAAGAAATTGAAGGGGAAGAAATAATTATAACGATAGAAAAAAGCGTTAACTATTCGACTTGCCCATCTTGTGGGCAAAATACTCAGAGTATACATCAAAATCATTGGCGGATGATTCATGATTTATCTTGGAGTAAAAAGCCAGTACTCTTAAAAATAAATCGTCGCCAGTTCAAATGTCATAAATGTAAAAAAGTCTTTAGTGAGAAATTGGATTTTGTAGATAAAAGTAAAGGATATACAAAAAGATTAGCAACAGACATAGTACAACAAGTATTAAATAGTAATATTCATAGTGTTGCCGAAAGGAATGGATTGAGTGATGAAGAAGTAGAATCAATGTTAAAAAAGCAAGCTTCACAAATATTAAATATTAATCTAAGCCAGGTAAAAAAGTTAGGTATAGATGAAATAGCTTTAGTTAAAGGTCAAGGAAACTACTTAGCAGTATTAGTGGATTTAGATACTCATAAGCCAATTGAAATAGTGCAATCACGACGAATAGAAGATATCCGTGAAGTAATTGCTGGCTGGGGATTTGAAGTACTTAATCATGCTTGTTGAAGTGAGTATTGATCTCTGGTCGCCTTATAAAAGCTTAGTAGAAGATTTAATGCCAAATGCTAACATAACTGCTGACAGGTTTCATGTGATGAAACAAGTAAATGATGAATTAGATAGGATGCGTAAAACTGAGAAGAAAGCAGCAATGTCGTTAGAAGATAAATCCGAAAAATCTCGCCAACTAGAGGCATTAACTAAAAGCAAATATAGTTTAATTAAAAATGAAGATTCTTTAAACGAAAAGCAAAAATCAAAATTAAACTCCGTGTTAGAGGTGTCGCCGACTCTGGCTAAAATGCACGCACTTAAAGAACAATTCCGCCAGATATTTGAAACCACTAAATCTTGGGGAGATAGCATAACACAATTATTAGATTGGATGTATGATGCACGTTCATACTTTCCGAAAAGTCTAGGGACAATGGTGAGATGGTTTGGGGAAATAGTCGGTTATTTTGATGGCAGAACTACCAGTGGTACTGTAGAAGGAATTAATAATAAACTCAAGTTAATTAAAAGACTTGGGTATGGCTTTCGGAATTTTAGCAATTTTCGATTACGCAGTTTATTAAACTGGCACTTTTCTATTAATTCTCCATAAAAGTAACGGATGAACCGATAAAAGCAAGAATATTTATTATCAATTAGATCATCTGAATAAAAGTTACTATTTAACCTTGAGTGCAACCGAGCGAACCCAGCCTGTTTCAAACTTTTTGGCGTAGCCTGCTGTTGGTAATTCAGTCAGCGCCTACTGAGTTACGCACTCTTGTCCTCTTAACTCTAATTAGTGGTTCTAGCCCAGTAATTTCACTGTTTATCAACAAAATTATTATTGATCGAATTTCCCATTTACTAGGGAAATTTACAACAGTAAGCTCGCTCGCTCTTATCCTACAAGAGCCACTCTTACTTTGGAGCATTGGAGGATTAATATTACTTAATTTATTAACTGACTCAATGAGTGCGATCGCTAGCTTGGTTTTTTCTTCTCTGCGCGATCGTGTTCAAGGTTTTGCTCAAAGTATTGTGCTGAATAAAGTTGCTAATTTTGCAGATATTGCGTTATTTGAAACGCCCGAATTATTAAACTTGGTTCAACTGGCAGAAACAGGAATAGAACGGCTCAAGGAACTATCCTTGCTTGTAATTACAACTTTGCATGGTTTTTTTATTTTAATTCCTGCTATTTTGCTCTCTGGCTCAATTGCTTGGTGGATACCGTTAATTTTATTTACCTCTGCTACACCAGCGATTTATATGGAATTGACTTACCGCAAAAAAAGCTGGGAAGTCGAAGAAACTCAGGCGAGTCTTGTCCGCCAAATGAACTTGTATAGGGATGTCTTAGTGGGTGAAGCTTATACCAAAGAATTACGCTTATTTCAGCTACAACCTTTATTGCTGGATCGGTGGCAAAGTCTTTTCCAGACCATGTTTAGATCGATGCAGCAAATCCGCAAAAAAGGAACGGTGCTGGTAATCACTTGGTCAATGGTGAATGGATTAGGAAGCGCTTTACCCTACATTTATGTTGTTATAGGAGCTTTACGCGGAATTTATACTTTAGGAGATTTAGCACTTTATGCAGGTTTGATCCTACAAGTGCGCCAGAGTTTGTTTTTACTGATTAATAATGGGTCTAACTTGTATGATGTGGTTTTGGGGACTCGTCCGATTTTCCAATTATTAGAACTGAAGCCGAAATTGCGGTTATCGTTAGCCTCAAGGGAGGATACTGCTGCTAAATTGTCTTTGACACCAAAGGCGATCGCTAAGCAACAGGGAATCCAAATCAAGAACTTATCTTTTTCTTATCCAGGTAGCGGCAGCAAGATTCTGGACAACATTAACCTCACAATTCAGCCGCATCAAACGATCGCCCTAGTTGGGGAAAATGGTGCGGGGAAAACAACTCTGGCTAAGTTACTCTGTCGCCTGTACGATCCAGGAAGTGGCGAAATTTTGTGGAATGGACAGGATTTGCGCGAAATTGGCTTGGAACAGCTATACTCACGCCTTGCTGTGGTGATGCAAGATTACGCTCGGTTTCCAGCCACAGTGTGTGAAAATGTGGGTTTTGGGTACTTATCTGCGTTACAGGATGTTAACGCCATCAAAGAGGCACTGAGGGCAGCTGGAATTGCCAAGGTAGTGGACAATCTGCCCCAAGGCTTAGAGACACGATTAGGTAAGCAATTAGCAGGTGGGGTAGACTTATCGCAAGGACAGTGGCAAAGAATTGCGATCGCTCGTGCCTTGATGCGATTATCCTCAGCAGAACTATTAATTTTGGATGAACCGACAAGCGCACTCGATCCGAAAACTGAGCATGAAATTTACCAGCTTTTACGTACCATTGCTGCTAATAAAATGGCTGTTTTCATCAGTCATCGTTTAGCTTTATCCAAACTGGCAGACCGGATTATTGTTTTAGAAAATGGCAAGATTATAGAAACAGGAAGTCATGAGGAATTAATAGCAAGAGGTGGACAATATCATCTCATGTTTACCCGTCAAGCAAGTAGCTATCAGTAGACTGAACTATCAAATTAAGGTCAGGTATTGAACTTTCAAAGAAGCGATTGTGATTTAGCTGTTATGAATCGGCAGATCAAGCAACAGCGTTGCTTTCTGTTTCAGTTTGCTTCACTGGTTTACTTTTGAAAGCAAAGTTGAGCAACCCGCTTTGAAACTTTGAAACTTTGAAAGCATAAAGCGAGCAAGCTTGAGGGGAGACAAAATGGTCTAGAATGCTTATATTACAAAGAGTGTAGCAATTTGTGGTAAAAGAAAAAGAGCATTCATTCGCAACAAGCTCTATTTAATGATAATGTTACCAGAATTCTACGAAACAAACCTCAAGCGAGAATTGGGACGTGCAGAATATTTATTACTAAAAATCCTGATAAATTTATTACAATCTATTAAAACTGTAAGCCTTGAGGCATTGGCTACAGCTTTACCTATTCCAATATTGTTTGAAAGTAGAAGAAAGAAAATCCAAAGATTTTTGTCTTTAAATTACATAAATACTGAAGAAATTTGGTTCCCAATTATTAAAAGCTGGTTAGAGATATATTTCCCCTTAAATGAAATTATTTATTTAGTAATTGACCGGACTAATTGGGGGTGTATTAATCTATTAATGATTAGTGTGGTTTGGGATAAAAGGTCTATCCCAATATATTTTAAGCTATTAGACAAATTAGGTTCAAGCAATTTTGATGAACAAGAAGCAGTATTTAAAAAAGCATTGCCGCTTTTTAATAATTATAAAACTGTAGTGTTAGGAGACCGTGAATTTTGCTCGATAAAGCTGGCTAACTGGCTAACATAGCAGAAAGTATATTTCTGTTTACGCTTAAAAAAAGATGCGTTTATAGAAATAGAACCGGAAATTTGGCTGCAATTAAGAGATTTAGGTTTAGCGCCTGGTCTTTCCTTCTTTTACCAAGGCATTAAATATACAAAATACCTTGGGTTTGTTAGCTTTAATCTTGCTGCTAAATGGAAGCGTAAACGTTTGGGAATTGCGCCGGAGGAGGGTTGGTTTATCCTTACCAACTTAGATGATTTAGATTCAGTTATTAGAGCTTACAAACAGCGCTTTGATATTGAAGAGATGTTTAGAGATTTTAAGAGTGGTGGTTATAACTTGG
Organism: Nostoc sp. ATCC 53789; assembly: GCF_009873495.1. Classification (GTDB taxonomy): domain Bacteria; phylum Cyanobacteriota; class Cyanobacteriia; order Cyanobacteriales; family Nostocaceae; genus Nostoc; species Nostoc muscorum_A. The sequence goes on from NZ_CP046704.1 coordinate 324,957, forward strand.
AAGATACTAATGTATCAGGTCAAAGACTAATTTCCCTCATATTATTAATCTCACTTGCCTATACGGCTGCAACTATATCTGGTCAAAAAATTAAACGTATGGGTGTTCAAAAATATGTTGGACGAATTAAAGAATCTGTGCGGACAGTTCGCCGCCATAGCAGTTTTTATATTGGATTATATGGATCTAACTGGGTCGATTTTATGGAAAATTCTTATGAATTGGTGGCTGAGTTAATGACACTAGCTTCTAATAAGCGGAAGTATTATCAACAAGGAGAGAGAGCAATGAGGCTTATTTTATCTGCATCCTAGCCCTTTTTGTAACCCCCCAAGGCGAGCAAGTTGCTCATCTTATTGTAAGCATATAAAAAAGTTCAACAATTCTAGTCTCTCAAAGCATTGATTTTTCGTGGTTGGGTGCAAGTCCACGTAAAAATAAGTTGAACAAATTGGGGATGGAAAAGGGATCACTCTACTACTTTTTCAACACAGAGACACCAAACTCAAATAAAAAAGTTCAACAATTAGGAGAGTGATTCTACCCGCATGTGGGCGCGATCACTCTAGTAATAACGTAGCTATCGCACGGCGGTAAGACTTGCGAGCGATTCATGGACGGATGCCTGGAGCGGGGTAAAGCACCCAACAGAAATTGTAGAACTTTATTATTTATTGTTGGACTTTATTATTTATTGTTGAACTTTTTTATTCCTCTACACTTATGCTTTCAGTGACAATTGTGACTTTAGGCAAAATCTGTCCCAGACACAAGGCATAAGTTGTCCGCTTTTAAAGACGGAACACTGATACATATCGTAGGCAAAATTGTTCTGCCATAAAACTAATCCAGCCAAAAGTTGTCTCAAAGTTGAAAACCAAGGAATCACTTGTCACACAGTTGAAAAACCAGCTAAAAGTTGTCCGAAAGTTAGCCTCACTTCTGCCTTTGATTCAAGCCTACCAGCAGTTCAGCCTGCAAGCGAAGCAGTGACATCAACCGGACTCTAAGTTATACCTCCTTCTACTCCTCGATCCAAGCATAAGTTGTCCGAGTTCAATCCAAGGCACAAGTTGTCCGATTTTGACAACTTATGGCTAAAGTCACAACAATACACGATCGCACTTCTATACAAAATAACATACCCTTATCTTTTATCCGACATAAACTACGATTAACACTACTTCCCTTGATATACATGTGGGTTCGCAGATAAGATGAAATTCTGACAACGAAACTACAAGGGTTTCAGCCGATGCAATTCGCACATAAAGTGAAATCGACTGTGAAGCAAGGCTTTGAGCTTCGTGCCAATTCGCGCATAAAGTGAAATTTTGCATCTAATCACGGAAACTCAGGGTATTTTCTTCAATTTTGATGACAATTTATACCTAAATTTCTAAATATTCTATAGTCAAGCTGCTTGGCTACCTATGGCACGGAGCGATCGCCTGGAGTGAGGCGTAAGCCTATTGCACTTCAAAAGTACGCTTTTACAAGCATTCGGGCTGTCGTTAAATCAAAGTCGGAAAATTTCAATTTATGTGCAAATTGAATATTTAGCTCAAACCCAGACTCCACAATAAATTTCACTTTATGCGCGAATTCCGTCGCCTGGAACTCTTGTAACTTCGTTGTTCACATTTCATCTTATCTGCGAACCCACATACAACACTTTCGCCAACATGCTGTCGGTTTGCAGACTAAATGAAATTCGTGCGGACTAAGTGAAATTTTTTTGCGGACTAATTGAAAATCTATTGGTGTAACCCTGATTCTTTCGTAGCTACAGGCGATCGCTGTTGGAGAGAGTTTTTACTCAAAGCTTTGTGTGGTAATGAATTGGAACGTTTTATCCCTATTTGGGGGAAAATTTCATTTAGTCTGCGAATTTAGGAGGAAAATTTCACTTAGTCCGCAAAAAAATTTCATTTAGTCCGCAACAAAGGTTGCCCGAACCCTTATTCTTGCGTTAAAAAAATTTCACTTAGTCTGCAAACCCACAATGCGATCGCGGAGGGGGCATGTTGGCAAGGCAATACAAACTATTACGCTGCCGATGAATTTTGCTTGTCTTTGGTATCGCCTTTGATGCGTAATCCAAGCGATAACCATTTACAGGGTGCTAACTTCCAGTTATAGTTAGCCGTAACTTATTATAGGCACAGTGCAACTATAACTTTGACTTGGTGCAAAGATAGTTTACAAAAGTTGCTCAGGCGGTTGCCTTAGTCTATAGGAATAAAAAAGTTTAACAATTTTTGTTAAGTGCTTTACCCCGCTCCAAGCATCCGTCCAGAAATCGCTTGAAAGAGCCTGTACGCCTCACCCATGCTACGTTATTATTCGAGCGATCGCCACTTCACCACTGGCTCATGATGGTTACGCCATCGCTGTTAAGCTCTTCAAAGATTTCTGGTCTTATTTCCCAGTAACTCTATTATTATCCAGTCATCAGTAATGGGGAGTATATTTTCCAGTGTTGTAGAGTTTATTGTTCTTGACTAATAAATTTCGTCTTCTTCACCTACCCAATCTTCATCCCAGAGAAGTTCATTGTAAACCTTAGTAGCTTGAGATATTTTTAGGTTGTGAGCTGCTGTCACACAATTTCTTGGTTGCCAGCCAATGAGGGCGTATCGAGCATGTAAATATCTGACAGCATTTTTGCAGTCATTAATTACTGGAATATCCTCAAAGATGTATTTTCGCAATTGGACTCCTAAACGAATTGCCTCCATTTCATAATTGTGAAAGTAGTGTTCTTCAGCATCAGGTGTAGAAATCAGTAATCCTCTTACCCAGGCATGATTTTTATAGATAGCCTTCGCTACAACTAAATTGACTTGTTTTGGTGTCCATTGGCTCCGAAGTAAAAAGTTATTTATTGCTGATTCATCATCTAAATCTATATCTACATTAGATTCTGAAAGTATTTCCGAGATATCTATATTTTCTAAGAACAGTTCGTACCACTCTTGAAAAGTTTCGGGACTAAATAGTTTTCTGGCTTCTTCAAATGAAATTTTCTCCCATCCAGCATCTGTAACTATTTCGTTACCAGTAGGAGCAATGAACAGATTCTCTTTTTTTACCATCCAAGGGAAGGGTGGATTGTGATTTTTTCTCTTTCGTTTACCCATTGAATTGCTATAGAGGATGACTCTTATTATCCTGTCTCCATTCTACCTGACAAATTGAGTGTCTCTAGTCCATGAAAAGCGATGCTAATAGAAACCATTACAAAAATAATTTGATTTCGAGGAAATCTAGTTAATATTAATTAACGGAAGTAAAAATATTTTGTTAGAGTCTTTATGTTTGATTTTCATCGTTTGCGGCTGCCATTAAAATATTTAAATATTCTCATTACAATACTAACTTTTGTTTTAGTTTTCTGGTTCACTCCTGTCGTTTCTCAAGCATTAACTAAAGCTCCAGTTATTTTGGATGGACAACAGCTTTTTAGGATCAGCGATTCTGGTCAGTATAGCGCTCAAGAACGGACAAATTTAATCAACTCACAACTAAAAAATGTGATTTCCACTTCTGAGTCTATTCAAGTTAAAATTGAGAAACGCAACCAGCTACCTACTATTTTATTAAATGACCGCTATCTGTTAACAGTTACACAACAAGATACTTTACCAGGTAGTACACTTGATGAGCAGGCTAACATTTGGGCGCAGCAAATCAAAGAAGCCTTACAGCAAGCTCATTTAGAGCGAACTAGAACTTATCTTCAACAAACAACTTTTATCGCAGCAGTAATTTTACTCATAACTGTGGGATTTAGTTGGCTATTAGGATGGATTAAGCATCAATTTATCCGAGTAGCTTCACTTCGCTTAACAACTAGCAATGCCATACCTAATTCGGAAACCCTTAAAGTATTAGAATTATTTTTAAAATTAGTGTTGGCAAGTATGCGGTTCGCACTTTGGATGAGTGCGATTCTTTATATCACTAATCTCTTTCCTTTCACTCGTCAATGGAGCTATCAGATTTCAAATATTCTGATTACCAGTTTCACCTCACCGATTCTGACGTTGGGAAAAAATCCTTATTCTCTTACTGAATTAATCGTTTTGGTTGGTTTGTTGTTTGGCTTAGTTATCTTTGCTGGAACGTTAACCAATTTTTTACGTTCTCGGATTCTCTCTTTTACTGTCATCAATCGTGGCGCTCAAGAGGCGATTATAATACTTTTAAAATATGGTCTAATTTTTATTGGCACACTGGTACTGCTACAAATCTGGGGGCTTGACATTAGCTCTTTGACAATTTTAGCAAGTGCTTTAAGCGTTGGAATTGGCTTTGGTTTACAGGATATTGCTAAGAATTTTGGCAGTGGTTTAGTACTAGTATTTGAGCGTCCCATTCAGGTTGGAGATTTTGTGGAAGTTGGGGAATATACAGGTATTGTCGAGCGAATCGGTGCCAGAAGTACCGAGATTCGTACTCTTGACCACGTTTCAATCATTGTACCCAACTCTCGCTTCTTGGAAAAAGAAGTAATTAACTGGAGCCATCGCAACCCGATTTCTCGCCTTCATCTCCCCGTTGGCGTTGCCTATAGCTCAGATCCTAAAGCAGTGCAATCTGCTCTGTTAGAGGCTGCTTCTAAGCATCCCAATGTTTTGCAGACTCCTTTGCCTCTAGTACTGTTTAAAGAGTTTGGCAACAACACCTTAAATTTTGAGTTATTAGTCTGGACTGCGGAACCTAATAAACAATTTTTGCTCAAAAGTGATTTATACTACATTATTTACGAAGTATTACAGCAACGAGAAATTGAAATTCCTCTTGCTCAGTTAGATTTACATCTGCGTTCTGGTAAGTTGGAATTTACGCCAGAAATGCACTTAGCCTTAATACAGATGGTTGAACGATTATCAAATCAGGAGTCATACATAGATTCAACCAATCCAATTGAAAGGGGCACAGAGGGTGTAGATATATGAACGCATTGTAATCATAGAGAGTCTACCCACAAAAATCATCCACCCGAATATCCCGCCAGACATCAGAAACCTGCCAGCCGGAATTACCCACAGATTGTACTGGAGGATTGTCAAGCAATGGAATATAGTCAGGAACTCTAGGCTCTGAAATCGCTACTGGTTGCTCCTCAACCTCAACCACAGGGGCAGTAGAATTGTCAGTATTAGCTAGAAGAAGTTGGTCTTCAGCCTCCTCGATTAACTTCATCTGTCTCAGGGTAAGCTTGTCGGATTTTTTGATGATCTTCTTAGTATCTGTATCATTAGAAGTTTTCATTGGCTGTTCCCTTGAAGGCATTGGCTTAAAATTTGGATGAGTAAATTTGGGAGAAGTTAGGTATAAATAATTTGCACAGAATTAACAAGGTACACCAAATCTATGGGAAATACGAGTCCCTTGTCGAGGAATTTATTAATTGTGTACAAATCTGTTTTCGGGTAGATGCCCCAGCATAATCTGTTGCACAGATGCAAGTATTAAGCGATCGCTTCTTGATCATGACTGTAGGTCAAAAATGTGATTGCGTTTTTGACTCCTAATAAGCAGATAATGGATGATTGAAAGTTCTCGCTGTGGAGGAACAGCGTTGAGAAACTTATCAGGTGAGAAAGGCACAATCTTAGTAGTAGATGACGAAGCCAGCATCCGCCGGATTTTACAGACGCGGTTAGAAATGATTGGCTACAGCGTAGTTACAGCTAGTGATGGTGAAGAAGCTTTGTCAGCTTTTCGCTTGTTGACCCCTGATTTAATAGTTCTAGATGTAATGATGCCAAAGCTGGATGGCTACGGTGTCTGTCAAGAATTACGGAAACAATCAGACGTACCAATTATTATGCTAACAGCATTGGCAGATGTAGCAGACCGAATCACTGGGCTGGAACTGGGTGCTGATGACTACATGACGAAACCTTTCTCACCCAAAGAACTGTCAGCTCGAATTGCCTGCGTACTAAAACGGCGCTCACACAAAACCAACATCAATGCTATTCCTAACTCTGGGATAATTCATGCAGGCGACCTGAAAATCGATACAAGTAAGCGGCAAGTCCATAAAAATGAGCAACGCATTCGGTTGACAGGTGTGGAGTTTAGCTTATTGGAGTTGTTAGTAAATCATTCGGGAAAGATTTTTTCAAGGGTTGAAATATTACAGCAATTGTGGGGCTTTGTACCAGAGATGAATACAGACACACGTGTGGTAGATGTGCATATTTCACGATTGCGGACAAAGGTAGAATCCGACCCCAACAACCCAGAATTCATTATTACAGCAAGAGGTAGCGGTTATTTTTTCCCACGAATTATTGATTCAGAGCAGGAATAATATAAAAATATGAGTAAGCTCATCTTAATTACAGGCATAAGCAAAGGTTTAGGTTTTGCGATGACCGAGGGTTTTATTCAACAGGGACATACTGTTATTGGTTACGCTGTTCCGTTTATTCTCAATTTAAAACCCAAAGATAACGGGATTCCCAAAACCCTTTCATGAGATTGATTGTGCATGAATTGTTTTGACTGTCTCTGAGCGCTTACAGAACAGGGACGGGGAATTTCGCCGAATTTGTTAAAAAAGTAAGAACTAATTTGAAATATTAAGAACTTTTGGCTCAATTACTGTACCGTCCAGAAGCAAAACGATCTCACTACGATCTAAATAACAAATATGCTTATCAATTACTGGGACAAACACAATATGCCAATACCATAGAAATGGCTTTGGATGAGGTTGCAGAGATTGAATCGAGGCAGATATACATACATAAGAGTTGAATTGAGGTCGCTTTCGATAAGCTTCAGCCCGACCAATTTCAATAGCCTCGCTCATTGATAAAGGCACTGCTGACAATTCAGGGTTCCAGGTGGAAACTTTTTTAAAAAGTGAGAGGGATACCTCAAAGTAAAGCTTCTTTTCTTCTGTATTGCAAATTAGCAGAGTAATTATTGTATCTTCAAGCATCAAAGCAAATTGTAGATTATCTTAGTTAAGGAAAAAATTAATAACAAACAGGCTTAATTGTAAATAATTTACTAATTAATGATCGGATATCTAAACCTACTTGTCAATAGCATTTGAGATGTACTTACACTGAGAAATTAACGTTTATGTTTTGGTTAACATAGAAATTACCCTTCCTTTGAGAATAAAGTATCCAAATCGATGGGAAATACGAGTCCCTTGCTGAAGAATTTGTCTTTTTCTGGTAGATGCCCTAGCATAATCTAGTTGCACAGATGCAAGTATTAAGCGATCGCTTCTTTCCTTATAACTGTACTTCAAGATTGTTTTGCGGTTTTGACTCCTAATTAGCAGATAATAGATGGTTGAGAGTTCTCGCTCATTAGGAACAGCCTTGAGAAACTTATCAGGTAAGAAAGGCACAATCTTAGTAGTAGATGACGAAGCCAGCATCCGCCGAATTTTACAGACGCGTCTAGAAATGATTGGCTACAGTGTAGTTACAGCTATAGCAATCCGATTTGATTTTTGAAAAAGACTACGAGGTAATACTGTATAAGTTTTTATGTATAATATAAAACAACTATAAGGTAACATCAAAAAATCAGGTACTAGTGCTATATAATTTTTAATTTCCAGTAAAAATACTATACTGGACACTAAGTTGCTAGATTTAAACTGTGCTTGTTAAAGTCTGGTGGACAGAGACAAATCTGTTAAAGCAGTGCTGACTGCCTCAAGCTAATATTTCTCCTATATTTAGTGAACTTTTTAATGCAATCAAATAGGAGTTATATATACTCAAAATAAAAAGATGTATTTTCTAATTGAGATTACTTTGAAACGCTATCAGATTTTTTCCTAATGCTATCACTTAAATGGTGTGAATGTTCTTGTGCAGATGATTCTCCTAAACTGATTTCGTGCCAGCAAAAGTCTAAATTTTTGTGGATAGCAGTGTATGTACTGGTGGCTTTTTTGGTTGCAGAATGGAGTGTAGGTTTGTGGAGCAGGAGTTTATCCTTGCAGGCAGATGCAGGACATATTCTTGCTGATGTAGTAGCTTTATTGATATCGTTGCTTGCTACTATTTTTGCCCAACAACCTGCTAAAAGTAGGGCAACATTTGGGAACCATCGCCTGGAAGTTTTTGCAGCTTTAATTAATGGGTTTAGTTTAATAGCGATCGCCAGCTTTATTATCTGGGAAGCGATTCATCGTTGGCAAAATCCAGAACCAATTTTGAGTTTACCAATGTTATTCATTGCAGTTTTGGGTTTAATCGTTAATATATTTAGCATTAAATGGCTTCATCCCCACACTCATAATGATTTAAATCTACAAGGAGTATTTTTGCATGTAATTGCTGATACTGTAAGTTCTGTGGGTGTAATTATTGCTGCCTTATTAATTCATATTTGCCATTGGTGGTGGGCGGATGCTGTTATTAGTTTTGTAGTTGCTATTTTTATTGGTTTAAGTGCTTTACCTTTAGTCAGAGAAAGCCTGAACATATTTTTGGAATATGCGCCAGAATCCATTGACCCAGATGAAGTAAATATTGTTATTAAATATTTTCCTAACGTATTGCAAGTAGAGAAACTACATATCTGGAAAATTAGTTCCAATCGTGTGATGTTATGTGCGAATTTAACAGTGGAATGTACGACTATTCAGGAGCGCGATCGCCTGTTGAAAAAACTGCAAATTCATCTGCAAAAAACTTTTGGGATTACAGACACAACCTTGCAACTAAGCAGCTATAAATTGCTTCCAGAAGCTTCTATTAATCCATTACTAAATCAGGATTTAGCTTTAATGTTATCTGCCAACCAATCCCGCTCAAACCTTTAGCCAGTAATAATTTTGGATTCGGCGCAGCGGGACTAATGTCAACCAAAAGTTTTATTTACAAGGAGATTCTGTCATGATTTCATTACTGCAAAAGTACAAACGTTTATTGGCTTGGTTTATATCGGGTCTGGTTTTAGTAATCCTAATTTCTTTGGGAATATCACACCAACAACCAGCTACAGCATCTCAACCGAATTCTACTGAGTCTGTGGGTATTTCTGACTTCGCCACTACTCATCTAGAACCGAATTTTTATCAATAATTAACTGCTAAGACTTGCTCGATTAACTTGTAAGAGATATTGCAATGATTTCAATTCTTGGAAAGTGCCGGAGACCTCTGGCCTTTTTTATGGCTAGTTTTTTGTCTGCCATGATGCTGATATTTGCTAATCCTGTCATTCAACCTGCCTTGGCTAATGGTGGTAATGGGATTAATGTGATTCTGATGATTGGCGATGGTATGGGCTGGAATATGGCCCGAGCTGCTGCGATCGCCAAAGGTGGGGCTTTTTACACAGCCGGTAAAGGTTCTGGTCTTAGCTTCCAAACTCTCACAGGATATGGACTAGTGACTACCTACGGCACAACCATCCAGTCAAATACACCAAGTAATCCCAATAATCTAGCCAAATTATCGGGTAACTCCGCCGTAGACGGTACTAATCCCACTACAGGTCTAAGTCCTGTTCGTCCAGGCTTTTCATTCCAGCCCACTCCTTTTAATCCCGGTAATACAGATGTCGGTAACAGTCTATTACCAGGTAACTTAACAGGCTATGACGTAACTAAGGGAGGCCCTACTCCTTGGATTCCTCTATCCCCTGCTAATCCTGGTACTTATGACAAAGAGTACATCAAGTATAGCTATCCCGACTCTGCTAACACCGCTACGACTCTTTATACAGGTGTCAAGAGCTATAACAACGCGATGGGCGTAGACATTTATGAGAAAAAGCTGACAACCATCGTAGAAATTGCCAAAGCACAAGGTAAATCCACGGGAGTCGTTACTTCAGTACCAGTCAGCCACGCAACTCCCGGCGCTGCTGTCTCCTTCGTAAATCGTCGTAGTAAGTACGATAGTGACTACGATCCTAACAAGACCAATCAAGACAGTATTTTGCAACAGGCATTGCTGAACTTTAAGCCTAATGTTATTTTGGGCGGCGGTCATCCCTTAGATCACCAGAATACTACCAGTTCAGGCCCAGTCTGTAATGCCACTAGCTACACTTACATCAAGGCATCTACTTACAAAGAGTTGACTGGTAAAACAGCCTTGAGCGATGCAGCCGCTTGTTCAGCTCCTGCTTCATCAAATCCTAACAATCGCTACGGCTACACCTTTTTGGAGCGTGGGCCTAATGCAACTCAGACACTTTTGAACACAGCTGCATCAGTCGATCCAAATACTGGCGGCAAGTTATTTGGTTTGTATGGCGCTCGCGGTCAAGATGGCAACATTCCTACGAGTTCTTCCAAAGGGGACTACAGCGCAACAGGTTTAGGTCAATTTACACTCTTTAGCACCACAACTTCTACAAATCAAACTCCTAACCCTGATACTGTCCGTCCTCTGTCTCCTGGTGAAACTGACGCTAGTTTTATTGCCAGAGAAATTAACGAAAATCCCACTTTGGCTGATATGACTCAAGCGGCTTTAACCGTTCTAGGTAAAGACCAAGATGGTTTCTGGCTGATGATTGAAGGCGGGGATATCGACTGGGCTGCCCATGATAACAACATGGATAACCTGATTGGTACGATGAATGATTTCGATAAAGCCGTGCAAACAACCATTAACTGGATCAACAACAATGGTGGTTGGAGCAAAAACTTGCTAATTGTTACGGCTGACCATGACCACTACCTCACCTTAAATCCCGACTTCCCCTCCAAGTTAACTGGGCAAGATCCAAATGTGTCTAGAGGGTTGAAATTTAACGCCAAGGACATCACTTTTAACCAGCATGTTCCAGCCAATGCCGGTCACTTCTGGGGATCTGATCCAAGTAAAAAGTATCTCTGGGGTAGCCACAGCCGACGGCTTGTGCCTGTTTACTACCAAGGTGCTTATTCATCAACTTTGACTAAATTCTTGGGACAAAACTATCAGTTTACAGATAGCTTTGGTACTTACGATGTGCCCGGTATTAGGGGTGTGGTTGATCAGAGCCAAATATTTCAAACTATGAAGACTGCACTCACAAGTTCGCCAAATTAATACACCGCTTCACTGAACACTAACCAAAAGGCTGACTGTAGCAGAGATTTGATCAAGCATATCTCTGCTTAATAAAACTATTTCTATCTTTTCGCACCTGTTCTTTATCTAGGTAAAAAAATGGCTGACTCAATCCTTTATTATAAATTCTCTAACACTGACCAAAGTCTCACAGGCAACTTCTTCTTCAATCAAGCTGCTGCTGACGATCAACAAGTAACGCTGGACGAGGGCTTAAATATTTCTGCTACCTACAGTGGACAGACTTACACCCAAACTGATGATTCTCAAGCACTATTATTAACCAACGAATCAGGAGAAATTGCAGATCAAGGATTGGGATTGCAATTTATCATTCCTGATATTTTTACAGTTAACGCTGACATTTTTGTTGATGCCAACACAGACAATAGCATTACTTACACTCAGATTTATGCACCTACAGATTTATCATTGGGTGTTACAATTTTTGATGAGAATGTCTCAGCCAATACAATCGTTGGAACATTGAGCAGCACCGATCCAGATGCAAATAACACTTTCATCTACACTTTAGTTGCTGGAGATGGTGATACTGATAATACTGCTTTCGCCATTGATGGCACTAACCTAAAAATTAATAGTTCTCCAAACTTTGAGGCTAAATCTAGTTACAGTATCCGCGTTCGCACTACCGATAATGATGGACTTTTCGTTGAAAAAGCATTGGCGATCGCAGTCAACGACCTCAACGAAGCACCTACAGATTTATCATTGGGTGTTACAACTGTTGATGAGAATGTCTCAGCCAATACAATCGTTGGAATATTGAGCAGCACCGATCCAGATGCAAATAACACTTTCATCTACACTTTAGTTGCTGGAGATGGTGATACTGATAATACTGCTTTCGCCATTGATTGCACTAACCTAAAAATTAATAGTTCTCCAAACTTTGAGGCTAAATCTAGTTACAGTATCCGTGTTCGCACTACTGATAATGATGGACTTTTCGTTGAAAAAGCATTGGCGATCGCAGTCAACGACCTCAACGAAGCACCTACAGATTTATCATTGGATGTTACAAATG